>NZ_AYYU01000036.1 GCF_001436455.1 Lactobacillus jensenii DSM 20557 | reverse complement strand
ATTTATGACTTATTTGGCGGTGGTGATTCAGATTCGTCATCTAGTTCATCAACTACGAAATATACAACTTATTCTGAAGGCTCTGGGGTAATTTATTTAAAGTCTAATGGTAAAGGCTATATTGTAACTAATAATCACGTAATTAGTGGAAGTGATAAGGTACAGGTAGTATTAGCTTCAGGAAAAACAGTATCTGCTAAGGTAGTAGGTAAGGATTCGACTAGTGACTTAGCAGTTCTATCAATTGATGCAAAATATGTTACACAAACTGCTAGTTTTGGTGATTCTAAGTCATTAATTACTGGACAAACTGTAATTGCTGTTGGTTCACCTATGGGTAGTGAATATGCTTCTTCTGTAACGCAAGGGATAATATCTGCACCAAGTAGAACAATCACCACTTCTTCTAACCAACAGACAGTTATTCAAACTGATGCCGCTATTAATCCAGGTAATTCAGGTGGTGCATTGGTAAATTCTGCTGGACAAGTAATTGGGATTAACTCTATGAAATTGTCCCAATCTACCGATGGTACATCAGTTGAAGGAATGGGATTTGCCATTCCTTCTAATGAAGTAGTAACTATTATTAATCAATTGGTTAAGAATGGAAAAGTAACTCGACCACAATTAGGAATTAAGGTTATTTCATTAAGCGAGTTAAATTCAGCTTATAGAGAACAATTAGGAATCAAAACCAGTTTAAAGAGTGGTATTTATGTAGCTAGTGTAACTAAGAATAGCGCAGCTAGTGCTGCAGGGATGAAGAGTGGAGATATTATTACCAAAGTAGATGGTACTAGTGTTTCAGATGTTGTTTCACTCCATGAAATTTTATACAAGCATAAGATTGGCGATAAAGTAACGGTTACCGTGAATAGAAATGGTAAGACTGTTAATTTAGATGTAACACTTAAGTCAAATTAAGAATAATGTAAAAACTGCTAAGGTGCATTGTTAAGCACTTTAGCAGTTTTTTCTTAATAAAAAGAATGTGAAACTAATTTAAGTTCGCTTTTTAAATTTGTCAAGGAAGAAATAAGTGAGGTAAGCTTGTGGGAAAATGTGGAAAACTTTGTGGATTGTGTATAAATATCTAAAAAAGCGGTTTCCTTATGGGAATAAGCTGTGCATAATTAGTGGATAAAATTTAGAAGTAATATTATTTAATAGCTATAAATGCTGATATATCAACAAAATATATAAAAAGTTTGTAAATGTAGATATACACAGGAAAAATATCAAAAAAAGTATAAAAAATTTTTTCAGAAAGTTAGTTCCCACTATTAGTAGTAGATGCTAAGAAAAAAGTACAATATATAGAATTTTGATTTCCACAGGTGTGGATAACTTGTGTGGAATAGTTGTAGATTCTGGGGTAAAATTAATAACATGAATATTAAGATAGTATGTGTTGGAAAACTAAAAGAAAAGTATTTTAAAGACGGTATAGCAGAATATGCAAAACGATTGAGTCGATTTGTGAAGTTTAAGATTGTGGAAGTACCTGATGAAAAAGCTCCTGAAAATATGAGTGAAGCTGAGCAAGAGCATGTTAAGGAAGTGGAAGGAGAAAAGATTCTTAGCAAGATTAAAGATAAGGAATATGTGATTGTAACGGCTATTAAAGGACGCGAGAGAGCTAGTGAAGAATTAGCCAAAGAAATTGCAGATTTGGGTACTTATGGACATTCAGATATTACCTTTGTGATTGGTGGTAGTTTAGGAACGAGTCCAGCTGTGAATAAAAGAGCTAATGATTTATTGAGCTTTGGAAAATTGACGATGCCCCACCAGTTAATGAGATTAGTTCTCACTGAGCAAATATATCGGGCATTTATGATTAATTCTGGTAGTCCATATCATAAGTAGAAAAAGCTAAAAGGAACCGAATTTTGACATTCGGTTCCTTTTTTATTTGCTAAAAATGAAAAAGATATTATAATAATTAAAAATTATATTTAATAGAGGTACATGTCATATGATTGCTTTTAAAAATTTACAAAAAAGGAAGTATTTTAATAATTGAAGGGATTTAGAATTATATGGATCAAGATTTACAATTTGATCAAGTAAAAAATAAATTAGCTAGTTTTGCCAGAACAAGTGAAGCAAAAGAGCGCATAGTGAATATCAAGCCGTTAACTAATATTAAAGCCGTTGAATCTCTGTTAACTCAGACTGAAGAGGCGGTAAAATTGCTAAATTTGCGGGAACATATTCCATTTGCAGGTAGTGAAAATATTGAGCACTTACTTAAAAAAGTTGAAAAGGGAATTAGTTTAGATGCAACTGAATTAGAAACGATTGCTGACTTCTTACGTGTCAATTTATTGATAAAACGATATTTTTATAAAAGAAAAATGTTGGCGCCTAATTTAGCGTTGATTGCTAGTGATTTAGTAGAGTTAACTAAGTTAGAAAATGAAATTTATAGCAAAATTGAACATGGGATTGTAAGTGACAATGCAGGCTATGACTTAGGAAGACTGCGTAGAAAAAAATGTGAATTAAAAGAAAAAGTAAAAAACTACTTGTCAGATTTTCTTAAAAATAAAAATTATGAGCAGTATTTACAAGACTATATTCCCTTTAAAAAAGAGGGACATTGGACAATAGCTGTAAAAGCTAGCTTTAAATCTAAAATTGCAGGTCAGGTTATAAGTAAGTCAGCTAATGGAAAAACTTTTTATATTGAACCAGCAAAAGTTAGCAATTTGGTTTCACAAATACTTGCGATTGAAGCGCAAATCACATTAATTGAAGAACAAATTTTAGGTTTATTAACAGCTAGGATATTTGAAGATTTACAAGCGCTTAGAACTAATCTCGCAATAATTAATGAAATAGACTTCATCTTAGCAAGGGGGCAATTTTCGATTGATTTTTCAGCGAAAAGACCACAATTGAATGAAAAGCAAGAATTGGTTTTGCATGAAGTACGTCATCCTTTGATACAACATCCAGTGCCACTTTCATTAAGTCTAACTAATCAGACAAGAGGTTTGATGATAACAGGTCCTAATGCTGGCGGAAAGACTGTCAGTTTAAAAACAGTTGGATTAAGTATCTTGATGACAGAAATTGGTTTATTTTTACCAAGTAGTAAGCCATGCAATATTCCAATTGTTAAAGATATATTTATTAGTATTGGAGATCATCAAAATTTAGATAATTCTTTATCTACTTTTTCTGCCGAAATGACAACTTTAAGTAAGATTTTGCAAAAAGCAGGAAAAAGGAGCGTAATCCTACTTGATGAAATTGGTTCGGGAACCGATCCTAATGAAGGAGCTGCGATAGCAATCGCTAGTTTAAGTGAATTAATTAATTCTGGCAGTATAGTTATTGCTACTACTCACTATAGCGCAATAAAGGATTATGCAAATAAGCAAGCTAACTTTATAACTGCATCAATGGATTTTGATTTGACAACTTTACAACCTACATATCGTTTGAAAATGAATGAAGTTGGCGATTCACGTGCTCTCTGGATAGCTGAAAAAGTAGGAATTAATAAAAAAGTAATCACAGAAGCTAAAAAAATATTACAAACTGGTAAATATCCTTTAAAAGCAAGTAAAATTATTTTTCATGAAAAAACTAAAAGTAAATATCATAATGCTTCATTAGCCAAGGGAGATATTGTTTATTTAAGTAATTTAAAGAAAGAAGGTATTTTTTATCAAAAAATTCAGTTTAAGGATGAAATTGAGGTTTTTGTAGATAAAGAATTTGTAACTGTACCGCTGAAACGAGTGAAATTATTGCGACAAGCCAAAGACTTATATCCTGAAGGTTATAATTTGGATTTATTGTTTATCAAAGATTATCAAGATTATAAGTTTAATCGTGATTTAAATCGCGGTTCGAAAAAAGCTTTTAAAACATTAAATAAACAAAGAGTAACAGGGATAGAGAGTGGAAAATAATGAATGAACTTTTAGCTGTACAAAATATTAAACGCTACTTCAAAGGAAAGAATAAAACAATCTTCAAAGCTGTTGATGGAATTAGCTTTATCCTTCATAAAGGTGAGGTGATTTCTTTTGTCGGGCCTAATGGAGCGGGGAAAACGACCCTAATTAGGTCTATTTCAGGTTATTTAGTTCCTACTAGTGGCAAGATTGAAATCATGGGCTTAAATTTAGCACAAAAACCTCGAGAGGCACGCCAAAAGATGGGAGTTGTCTTTGGTGGAGATCGAGGGTTTTATAACTCAGCTTCTGCCTATGATAATCTAGCCTTTTTTGCAAGGCTACTTAACGTTAAAGAAAAAGACATTAAAAATAATGTCTTGAATGCCTTAGAAATTGTTAACTTACTTGATGTTAAAGATAAGTATGTTGGCTCTTTTTCTAAAGGGATGATGCAAAGATTGCATATTGCTCGCGGATTAGTTAATAAACCTGAAATTCTAATGTTAGATGAGCCAACTGCTGGTTTAGATGTGGAATCTGTTTATACGGTTAGAGAGCTGATTAAAAACTTAAAAGAAGCAGGTCATGGAATTATTTTAACTAGTCATGATATGGCAGATATTGAAACTTTAGCAGATACAATTCATTTAATTGGTGGGGGAAAACTAGTCTTTAGTGGTAATAATGATCAGATTAAAGAATTTGCTGGAGTTGATGCTAACACTAGCTTAGAAAAAGCCTACTTAGCAATTGCACCTAAGTTGAAGAGGGGGCTATAAAGATGCTACGCTTCATTAACTTAGTTAAATTCCAGCTTAAACTGTATGTTAAAAATAGTTATTTTGTTATGTTGGTAATTACAACTACAGCCACAATGGAGCTATATCAGTATTTAGCCCATTATGTGAATCAAACTTATACTGGGCAGGAATGGTTAATTGCTGGAATTATGGGAACCTGGGCTTCTTGTACAACTAGTGCCGGTGCTCTAGCTTATCAAAGATGGCAAGGAACTTTACCGTATTTATTAAATTCAGGAATTAGCCGCGAGCTAGTTTTACTTGCAACGCTGTCGCCAGCAGCAATTTATGGCTTAGTTGCTTTTCCTTTAGCTGGAGTTTTGGCCATAGTATTAGGGATTCCAGTAGCTAATTTAGACTGGCAGCTTGGGCTAGGGATTGTAATCTTATGGTTGACTGCAACAGTTTTGAGTTATTTTATTAGTTTACTTTTCATCTTAACTCGAAATGCAATGGCATATGAAGAATTAGTCTTAACTCCCATCTTACTTTTATCAGGTTTGTTAACAATTCCAAGTTTTGCCTTGCCATATTTGAAACCAGTGCAAATGCTAAGTCCGTTGACTTTGCCAATTAAGCTAATTTATCAAGAAAAAATAAATTTAGAACTTATTCTTACTTATCTTTTAGTAACTATATTTTTTGTCTATATCTCCAAAATACTAACCAAATTCGTTATTAAACGAGCCTTCAAAGAAAATAGATTGGGGGTATTCTAATGGAAAATTATAAAGTTACTTTTTCAACAATTGGTGATTTTGAAAATTTACGAACCATTATTGTTAATTATTTGATTTTGCCAGTTGTGTCCCTTGTTATGTTTTTACTAATTATTTATGATACTGGTCAAGATTTTCGTCGAGTGTTAATTGGAAGTCTTGCTACAACGGCGATAATTACGATGGTAGGAATTATTACCGGTTCATATTGTTATGACCAAAATGTTGGTACTAGTGAAGAAATTATTTCCATTAAGCCCAAGTTTAGCCAATATTGGTTACCCAAGATTATGATAGCTAGTGTAGCTGCAGCGTTGGAATTGTTGGTATTGGCTTTGATTGCTTTAACTAGTATGGGGATGTTAGCTTACGCAGGAAAATTGACTAGTGCATTTTTAATTATGATTGTTTTTGCTAGTTTGTTAGCTTATATTTGTGCGCTTGCGGGAGATCAAAAAGAAAATCCATATTGGCTAACTAATATTGCAACTGCTAGTTTGGTACTTGTAGCTGGAGTGATTATTCCTGTGAGTCAGTATCCAACTTGGCTAAGGGTAGTAGCAGAAGTTTTTCCTGTTAGTGATTTACTTGATTGGATTTTAGCTGGGAGTTATTTTAATCAGGCTTTGGCAGTTACGCTTTTTAAGCTGGGATTTTGGTTTATTTTAGCTGGTGGGATGCGACTTTATCATAATTGGTATGTAAGAAATAGGTAGCAATTAAGCAAATATAAGAAACTAAGTAAAATATATTGAATACAGATAACTTTGGAGGTACAACTATGACCCTAAAATATGCTCATCCTTTCAAACTATTTATGTACTTAATCTTGGCAATAATTAAGTCGTTTGAAATGGTATTTGTTGCTTATACTTTTAAACTGTTTATTGATTATGCTAATAAACCCAAGGGTAGTTTGCTAAATATTGTACTTGTTGCTTTTGGAGTATTAGTTTTATTGGGAATAGCGGGAGTGCTATATCAATTGCTGTATGCCAATATTGTGACTGAGATTAATTTAAATATTAAGGCTAAAGCAGCAAAATACTTACTTGTTAATAGAAATTCTAATTCTGAAATTGATGTATCGTTCATGACTAATGACTTAAAGCAACTTGAAACTAATCGCATTGAAGCACAACTAGATATTATCATGAATGCCATTCAATTTATTTCAGCTTTTGTTTCAGCTTTATTAGGGTCATGGATTTTATCATTGGTATTCTTATTTGCTGCCTTTGCTCCAGCATTATTACAGAATATCTTTGGACCAATGATTGAAAAAAGTTCCGATGTCTGGGAAAAAGAAAATCGAAAATATACTAATACAGTAGATGATTCTTTGACTATCGCACCCATGTCTCAGCTTTATGATGTTGAACCTTCATTGATGCATCGCTTGTATAAAGCAGCTAAAAACATGGAATTAGCTCTTAGAAAGACCAATAGTGTTAAACAGATTGCTAATGAATTAACTATGACTTTAGCATTTATTTGTTCAATGTTATTACCTTTTGCGATTGGGGTATATTTGGTAGTTAATGGGCAGATAACATTGGGTACTATCATGATGATTGCCCAATTAGCAAATAACTTTATTAATCCTATTGTTGGTATTTTTGGTGATATTAATAATGTTAAGTCAACAAATCCAATTTGGAATAAATTTTTAGCAATTCCGGAACTTACTAAGGAATCTATAGAATCAGCTACAAATAAATTCACTAACTTAAAAATCCAAAATGCTGCAATTAAAATTAATGATAAGCAAATTTTCTCTAACGTAAATTTAGATGTTAAATCAGGTGAAAAAATTTTACTTGATGCGCCATCGGGTTGGGGGAAATCGACTTTATTAAATGTGATAACTGGTAATTATAAGTTAACTACTGGTGATTATCTGTTTAATGGTAAAGAAGAAAATGGTAATTGGAGTCAATTGCACCAGTACTTTAGCTTTATTAATCAAAAACCAATAATTTTAGATGATACTTTAGGCTTTAACATAACTTTAGGAAGAAAAGTTTCTGCTGAAATTTTAGACAATGCAATTACTAAAGCGGGATTAAAAGAGCTAGTTGCAGATAAAGGGTTAGATTACCAAGTTGGCAAAAATGGGAAGAACCTGTCTGGTGGTCAAAATCAACGGGTTGAAATTGCTCGGGCAATTATAGCTGATCGTCCAATTTTGATTGCTGATGAAGCTACTAGTGCTTTAGATCAAGAACTATCTGAAAAGATTCATCAAACTATTTTAGAAGATTTCCCAGGTACAGTAATCGAAGTTGCCCATAAAGTTTCTGAAAAAGAAAAGGCTAAATTTACTCAAGTAGTAGAATTAGTTAAAGCTTAAATAAACTATCAACAGAAAAATTATAGAGCCAAAAATAGCGGTTGAGAATAATCTCATCGCTTTTTTGATTTTCCTGAATAAAATCCTCTGTTTTTTCGTATTTTATATTGTACGCAAAAATTAGGAGGAAAAGAGATGCTAGATGATAACAAATTCTATGGCTTCACAAATGATGAGATCTTTGGCAGTATTATGCAAAATAAACGTTTTT
>NZ_AYYU01000035.1 GCF_001436455.1 Lactobacillus jensenii DSM 20557 | reverse complement strand
GCCATCTTTACCTGGTTTGTATGGTACCGGAGTACTATTTTGCTTTTTGTAAGTTACTGTGATGTTTTGACCATTTTGTGGTGTGCCATTTGTTTCAGCAACTTTGGCAGCATCAACTTGAGTAGCCTTTGCACCATTGATATATGCATCATAGCCTGTGATTTGGTCAACACTGTATTCTGGGAATTCAGCAGTTTGACCATCAGCCAGTTTCCATTCATTCCAGATAATTTCCCCAGCATCTGTACCATCAGCATTAATCTTGTGGTATCCATCACGTACATAGTGAACCTTTTGTGTTACTGAGTTAATTGGTGAATGACCAGTTCCAGTTACATCATATTCAATTGTACGTTCTACATAAAGGTTAGTATCGTCATTAACTTTACTACCTGAAGTTGGAACATGTGATCCAGTCTTAAATGTTACTTGAACATTTAACTTAGTACCGTTATCAAAAGTAAATTCAACAATCCCAGTCATGTTAGAAGCAGCAAATTTGCCATCTTTACCTGGCATACCATTTTCAGCCCACTTAATACCAGTTGGGTTACCATTGACAAATGTCTTACCTGAGATACTGTTAGTTGCTAAGTAATTCTTAATACCAGCTTCATCAGTTGATACTTCACTGCCATAGTTTACTGGAATATTAATTTTACCAGTTGCACCAAGGAAGTTGTAGTAAACATTAGCCCAAGCATTGTAACCAGCAGGTGATAAACCTAGTTTTTGCAATACATTAGTATCACTAATACTAAAGTCGTAACGATACTTAGAGTTACCTGCTAAACCTGATGGATCATTGGCATCAGTTTGCTCTTCAGAGTTAACAGCACCATTTTCAAGTTGGTAAAGTGTGTCTGCAGAACCATTGCTAAAGTTATCAACACCAGTGTTAACTTCATAACCCTTCTGCCAGTTAAAGCTAATTGCACTAGCATCAAAGCTGTCCGTAGCATCAGCTTCGTTTACATACTTAGTACCATCAGCACTTAGCTTGTAAATCACATGCTTGTTATAGTCGCTAACGATGTTACCTTTCTTGTTCCAATCAGAGTAATATGTGATTGTTTGGAAGGCACTGTCTTTAGCACTTAATTCATGGCTATCAGTAGTCTTGTGAACAGTAGTAAGGTTGCCATTGAAGACCACCATACTTTGATCACCGTAGTAAACAACGTCACCACTACCTGGATCAACCTTGTTACCAGTGATACTTACAGGAACTTTTACTTCAGCATAAGTACCGTCACTATAAGTTACTTTAACTGGAACTTCAAATGAACCTAATGTTGCGTTTTTACCTACACTAGCAGTTACCTTACCAGTATCATGATTTACATAGATAGTTACACCCACTGGAGCATCAAAGTCACCTTTTTCGTAACCAGTGATTGCACCTTCTGGCATATCTGCAGCAGCCTTTGGATCTACTGCACCAGTTGCTGGTGTGTCGCCGCTAGGTTTTTCAACATTTAACTTGTCGTAGCTAACTGGATACTTCTCAGCTAAGTTACTCTTTTCGGTAACAGTTACTGGTACAGTTAATTGGTCAGTGCTGCTATCTGGGTATGTTACTGTTACAGAAATATCATATGAACCTACACTAGTATCATCAGTTGGTGAAACAGTTACTTTACCAGTATCAGGATCTACTTTAATCCAATCTGGAGTATTTTCACCTGCAGTGTACTTAGTACCCGCTGGAGCATCAGCAGCCTTATCGTTTTCATCCTTAAAGCTTGGATCTACGCTATCAGACTTACCTTGCTCAACGGAAACACCAGGATAAGATGGTGTTAATTCTTCACTATACTTCTTTTCAGTAACCTTAAGTGGAACCTTAACAAAGTCAACTGAACCATCAGCATAAGTTACCTTAGCCCAAGCAAAACCATCAGTAGTCTTTAAATTACCTGTTGGGTTTTGTGGTTCTGGATAAGGAACTAGGGCACTTGGATCCTTGCTGTCAGTCGGCTGGATCATGATCTTGTTCCATTCATCCTTATCAGTTGCAGAATTGTACCAAGTAACATGCTTAACAATATCCTTGAAGTCAGTGATTGGTTGTTCATCAGGACCAATTAAATCTTTAAGTCCCTTATTAGCATCAAGATCACTTAATGTTTGACGAGTAGTTCCATCAATCGTTTGCACTTCTGGGTGATACTTATCAAAATCATCAATCTTAACGTCAGGACTATCATTCAACTTGCTACCCATAGCCATTCTTTGTGGACGCCACAAGTTAAAGTGGTTTAAGAAGCTGTTCAAGTGCAGTGCCTGTTGTACTTCAGTTGGCATTGTACCGTTTTCGTATTTATCAGTGCCTTGGTTCTTAGACATTAAGACAGTAGCATTAGAGTTATAAAGTGTATCAACACCTTTATGCGCAACGACAGTATTAGGATGTTGACCTTTACTCATAAATTGACCAGAGTTATTACCCCATTGGTTCGAAGATTTCACGTATCTTACATACCAAACATCATTAGGAATAGTAGTCTTATTACCTTGATCCCATTGAGCAACTGGTGTTGGTCCATTAACAGTAGTACTGTTGTAGACACCTTCCATTCTAATCAATGTACCACGAATATTACCAGTACGTTGTAAGTTGACATATGCTGGGGTAAGAAATTCCAATAAATCTGTACCACTCGTACCCCACAGATTAAACAAACCATTCAATGGTGTGCTAGGTTCAGTACCATATTGAAATGTACCTGCATTGTCTTGTAAATCGAGAGTAGCACCGGCACCAACCAAAAATTTCAACGTGGTATTAGTACTTAAACCACCGTCACCCATTGAAATTAATGGTACCAATGTCTTTTCAGTAGTATCACGTATAATAGTCAAACTACCATTGTTAATTAAGCTGGCAGTTTGCTTAGATAATGGACTGGCAACACTACTTATTGGACCAACACCTAATGAAATTGGAGCATAGTGGGTACCATTATAATTAGTTACTGAATTAGAAGTACCATTTTCAACACCATCAGCCTGATTTGTTTGCTTGGTATGGATAGTTACATTACCCTTTTTACCAATTTCAAGATCATGTGACCAAATTGCAGTTGAGTGACCAGCTGCCATGTTGGCATTCAAAGTACCATTAATAACAGTAACGCCATAGATTGGCTGACCACCTGTTAGTTGACGCCCAGCATAAATACCACGTAAGTCGTCTGATTTAGCATTAATAGTAACAGTTGCACCTTCATTAATTAAAGTTGAAGGATTTTCACTATTACTAGCATTTTCAGTTGAACGAATTACCCAGTTGTCAGGATTAATAGAATTTCCAGTTACTTTACCACCAACATTAAAAGTAGTATTACCAGAGTCAAATTTTACAGTCTTACCAGTTACTAGATTGTAACCAATTGACATATTATTAAGTGTAATGTTGTTCTCTCCAGCAAAGTGAACTGGTAAGTTTTCACCATACTTATCAACTAATGGCCGATCATTTAAGTTAGCTGTAACACCATCAAAAGTTAGCTTACTATTTTCAGTGTTAGATTTACTGCCATAGAATGAAATTGGTGAACAGTCATACTTGCTACCTTCAATTGTCATGTCCTTTAAAGTAATATTCCAAGGATTAGCAGCATTCTTATAGTTCTTATTTTGCAAAGCAATACTGTAGCCAGCAAAGTTAATTGTATGACCATTACCATTAATGGTTAAATCACGAGCTGAACCTTCAGACTGCAGATAAAGGTAGTGCTTTTTTATATCACCTATACCATAAGTAGTAAGGCCGTTAACTTTACCGGTAATAGTAATATCATTGGTAATATTAATAGTTCCAATGCTACTATCATTCATGGCATTAACTAAGCTTGGGAAATCACTGGCATCTTGTGATTGAGTAGCTTGAGGTGCTGCTCTAAAAGCACGTAGTGCTGCAAAAACTTGTACTTTTGATTCTGCTGCATTCTTAGTTACAGCTTCATTAGATTGAGACTGTGCTTTTGATACATTTAATACATTTTCATTATTAACAGTCTTAGGTTGTACTGCGTCTTTATTTTCTTGTACCTTTACAGAACCTTCTGTATTTTTATCAACTTGTGTAGTATTTTCTGCTTCAATTTTATTTGCAGAGGCACCTTTTTGTACTACAGAACTAACAGCCGTTTTTTCTGCTTTTGGCATTGCAATAGTCTTATTTTCTGTTAGCTCTTGACTCTTATCTTTATTGAAAGTGTCAACTACTACAGATTTATCAGCTACATTTGCAGCTTGAACTTTGTGACTTCCAGCCATACTCACGAAAGTAAATCCAATTAAAACAGACGCTGCTCCAACAGAAAACTTTCTAATAGAAAAACGCTCTTTTTTTTGGCACTATCTGCCGAATACGTTCTTGATAATTTCTTTTAGATAACATATATTGTCTTTACCTTTCATTAGCTAACAATAAACAAACAACAACACTTGTATCATAACAAATATCAAGCAAAAATACTAATTAAATTATATTTGTAATTGTCAATGTTTTTGCGGTAGCCTAAAAACCATTAGTCTGACCTTAATTTCTTAATAATTTATGTGGTTTAACATCCGATTGAATTTGCTTAAATAGCTGCTTCCAGCCGTTTGCGTTGTTAAAGCTCCGCGCTGTATGCCTAAATGACTTTCATGTCGCTTCTTTAAGCTATCATGGGCTGCCGCTTTTAATTCTTGCTCAGTTATTGCATTTATTTCTGAGCCTGCAAACTCGCTGCTTAGCCAATATTCCAGTTCATTGTTTTTGATGCAAGTCAGCACATTCCTTCGGCACCATCTTCTGACCAGTATTTTCCTTGCCCTTTGACGCGATAAGTATATTTACGGTGATTGCTCTCACAGCAGCCAATTGCCTTAATTACTGACAAATGACGCATCTTAAACGGCTTAATATCCACCCAGCGACGATGAAGATAGCTGCGCAGCCGCTTTAGGTTTTCATGATTTTCTGGCGTATTCAGCTCATCAACCAGATTGCTTTCAATCGTGTCTAAAATCACATCAGTTAAGTGACGGTCATATTTAAACTCAACTGCACTGATCAATTTGCTTTGCATAGCCGGCATAAAGCCCAGACAATCTTTAATCTTTTTATTCAAATGAAAGACATCCAAGAAGTGTTCGTGCTGCTTGCAGCGACCGACTATTTCATCAAAATCTTTTTTGGCATAGCCAGCGCTGCCATCGGCATTACTGATGATCAAAGTATCGCTTAAGTCATAGGTATTAGCTAAATAAGCTTTGATTTCTTGCAAGGCATTCAAGCGGCTTAAAAAAACGAACTCTTTGGCTTGAACTCTCTTTCTGCGCGTCTTGCTCACATTAATAATATCTTCACAGACTTGATAGCCTTTCTTCTCGGCAAAATCTTGCAATTCCTGCATTTGGTTAGCTAAATCATGTTTTTGCTTATAAGTAGAAACGCGTCCGTAAAGCAAGGTTAGTCTTGGTGAGCGTCCATTTTTTTAATAAGAAGACAGAATCATCGTCGAAGGTGTATTGACCGGATGGCAAACGTCTTGCCTTCAAGATGCCTTTTTCGCGATACCTTTTTAAAGTTGAACGACTGATTTGAAGCAAATTTATCACTTTACCAGCTTTCATTTAATCACCTCCATGCTTAATATTGTATCATTTGCAGTCATATAAAAGACAAAAATAAGGAATCACGCAAAATGATCCCTTATGACTGAATTAACCTAATTATTTCTAACTATATATAAAGCGATCATCTGCATCGTCAATCTGAAATCCCATTTCTGCATATTTATATATTACTTTTTGTAAAAATATTTTTTGAATAAGTTTTAACCTTAATAATTGAACTAATTCTAAAGTAAGCGTATGATTTATTTCACACTGATGTACTTAAGGAGAGTATAACATGACAGATAAAAACATTGCTTTAGCTCGCTTTATAACATCTTTTGGTAGTATGAACAACTACAAAAGCTCCGTGCTTCAAACTAAACGAGTTCTAGATAATAAAAAAGGGGCTAAACTACCTAAAAATGATACTGCAATTTTAAACGATGCCCTTGATGGCATTGCAGCAATAAAAAAAAATGGATTTAATAGCGCTGGTATTATAGCAGTAAATAAATCCTTCACTCATTCAGAAGAAGAAGATCCAGCATGGCCTGGTCACTTAAGAAATGCACTATTTAATCCAAATGATGCAATTGCAATAATCACCGATCCAAATGGCACTTCAAAGGGAGCCTATATAGCTCCAGCCACGGTTACCGCATCAGAACTTGATGACATTGTTAACCAATTTAATGAATCAAATAAAACTATAAAAGATGGTTGGAAAGTTTTTGCAAAATTATCAAAGTTACAGCCTTTTCAAGATGGTAATAAAAGAACAGCTCTTATAGCAGCAAATGCTGCTATGAATACTTGGGAGCAAGAAAACTACCTAGTTTTGCCTTTTAATAATATTGATCATGCTCAATTTATGGTAGATCTAATGCGTTTCTATGTTGCAAAAAATGATACTGAGGAAGAGAAAGCATTAGATAGAATGATGACGGCCTTACCATCAGAAAAAGAAGTTAATTTACACCTTCCGCTAACTCAAGAAGAAAAGGAAAATCCAAATCAGCTTAAAACCAAACAAATAAAGAGTTTTTATTCAAAAAGACGCCAGTTTTTAGAAAGATAATTAAAATGACTCAAGAACATAAATTCTTGAGTCATTTTTCTATCCAAAGTCAAATATTATTAGCCTTAGATTAGTATGTTTTATTTTTTTATTTTTTTAAGTAGTTTAGATTTTCATGAGTTGTACACTTTTGCATTATTACTATTTATTACCGAAATTTTCTATTGCTTTTTTCTTTTGTAATAATCCTAAAGTCTTATTATAGTCTGCCACTAATTGCATATTTCCTTTAGCATTCCTAACCTGTTCTAATATCTCAGCAATAATTTTCTCTAACTTTGGTATATTAGCTTCTAATACTTTCTTACCAAGTTCACGATCATAAAAACCTCTAATTGTCAGTTCACCTCTACTTGGTTGCCATACATCAATATTGAGCTTATCATCTTCAGTTTTTTCTTGTTCTTTTTCTTCTGGGTGAACAGCAAAATATTCCTTCTCCGCAGTACCGTGTTTTTGTTTCAAAAATTTATCAATCGCTTTAAACTTATCTTTTCTCGTTAAACATATGGCCGAATCAATATTTACTAGTCCTTCAGATAAAATTTCTTCAGGAGTTGAATAAGTAGTATTTTTTTTAGGATTTTCTGGCTCAAAAGTAAAAGTATAACTAACAACTACTCTATGCCCCTTAGCAGTGCCATAGTTTTTTGTATAATTTAAATTTGTAAAATATGGGGAAATTTCTATTAGAGCATCTTTTAAAATTTTCCTTCTCTTGTTTTTTCTGGTATTTCTAATTGCTCCCACAAACCAATTCTAGTTTTGCTATTAGTTTTTTCAATATGTTTTCTAAATGTGATAGATCCCACAGTTCGGAGCTGCTTTAGAAGACGAAGCAAAGTTTGTGATCTAACAGAAGATAAATCAACTATTTCTCTAGCTGGATAGCGAACAAAATCTCCAGTTTTTGGGTTAATTAATAAAATATTTATCATGAAGTCATTGTAAACAAACTCAAAATATTTTTTGTTCGTATTATTAATTATTCCTTTAAACATTGGAAAACTTGCTGTTATCCCATCGGCTTTTATCTCACGCCATTTTTCCAATTTATTTTTCATATCTTCGATATATGTGCCGATACTAGCATTATTATTATCGTATCCAATAGCATGATCAATTTCACTATAAGTAACGCGTGTAACAAGATCAGTTGGGAACTTCACTTCACTAGCAATTCTTGTAAGAGTTTTTTTATCTAAATCATTTTTATCCAAATTTAACGCTTTAACTTTCTTTTGGATTTGCTCTTTTTGATATGCAGCCAACTGATCAGCAGTTTTACTTAAAATCACTGTTAATATTTTAGTATGAGTGGCGTTCAGTCCAGTCCATATAACTCTATTTAGTTGAGATCTAAAACGCATTAGTAGAGTAGTAGAAGCAAATTTTTTTGCTTTACATCTACCGGTAAGTCGCTATTATGTGCATAATCCACGTTAAACAAATCAAGTTGTTCTGAGTTAGGACAATCTTCTGTCTGCTCTTTTTCTTCTGATTTATCAAACAATTTACCTAAAATATCATCAAAATTCTCGGTCATAACTAGTACATTCCCTGAAAAGAATAAGTTTATATTTCTTAGTATAACTTATTCTCCCTACCCAAGGAACCATTCCCCACTATTTAGCACCTTTGATAAACGATTCTTATTAATTACATTTGATCCCACTACTGGGACTCTTTGCTAATACACAAATAAAACATAGATATCTATATATGTTTTTCTCCACTATTTGTACCCTTTGACTTTTCTATATCGCAATATATGGTACCCACTATTTTTTATATACACAGTATTTTGAAAGAATTATACGAATTCTCCACTATTTGGTACCTTTGATGCCTAAAATTGAGACCGTAAAATAGTTTGTGTAAG
>NZ_AYYU01000034.1 GCF_001436455.1 Lactobacillus jensenii DSM 20557 | reverse complement strand
TTATTGATAGTCTTAGTAGTTAAATCATGGTGGTGCTTCAAGTGAACGGTAATAACAGTATTATCGCCAGCAATCATAGTGTGACTATCAACTTTACCAGACACATAATCATATCCATCTGGAATTGTATATTCAGGCTTTACGGTTTCATCAGTCTTACCTTTTACAGTTTGATTATCGCCTACTTGACTACCATTATTGTCATCATCAACATACTTGATAGTGATGTTTTGGTCTTGGGCAATAAACTTAACATCAACAGTTTCATCTACTGGATTACCATCTTTATCAGTAGCTGATTCAGTAGTTACCTTGCCTGAAGTGGTGTCAGTAGTATTAGTATTCTTGTAAGTTACATTGCTTGAGTAACCAGCTGGTGTAGTAAATGTTCGTTCAGCATATTGGCCATTATTATCATCAAAGCTTGTGTAATCACTATAGCCAGTAATCTTACCGGTTACAGCATCAACATACGCAGTCTTCTTGAACTTAACATCTTGCGTAATTGTAGTAGTCGTACCGTCAATATTGTGAATGTTAATAGTACGAGTAACAGTCTTAGTTAAATCTTTATTAGTTACACCATTTGGGTAATTTTTGCCTGATTCATTAGGAATCTTATCTGAACTATTCTTACCGCCATTTGGAGTTACAGGTATTTCTTGGTGTGCCAAAGTATAAACGACAGTATCACCATCGAAGTAGTACTTAACTTGACCACCCCAAGTTGCGCTACCATCAGGCGCAGTATTAATATCTGTCTTCCAAGTTTGACCACCATTATTCAAGATAGTGTTATTAGTATCACTTAATGGAACAAATTTATATCCTTTAGCAATTAAAGCGTTAATAATAGCTTGGTCTTCACTATTAAAGCCATTAATCGTGCTTGGGAAATCACTATAATTCATAGTTGATGAATTATCTTGATATTGCTTAGTGTAATTCAAGTTGATAGTGTGAGTTTGACCATCTGCATCAGTGTATTTAAGTGCAGTCTTGATAGTTGAAGTACCTGAAATGGTCAATTTAGGGGCACTATTACTTGATTCACTAACAACAATCGTCTTACTATTTGGATTTGCAATTGCGCTTGCAACAGCTAAAGTTTTACCTGCATCTTGAGCTATAGTTGGATCTTCTCCATTAATAATAAAGCGACCTGTATTAGTATTCCCAGCAATATTTGGAAGTGAAACCGCAACAGATTTTACTTGTGCCCAATCTTCAGCAGTCCAATTTGAAGTATCGCTTGTCCAAACACTACTGTTATCAAGGTCGGTAACTTTGGCATTATTTAAGTCAGTAGCTGATTTTGAGTAGTAAATTGTGTATCCAGTTAAACCTGATGGTGCAACTACAGGACCAGTTACCTTAAACAATCCATTACTTGGAATATTAAGGTACATTACGTCACCATCTGCAATAGTGCTCTCATTATTAATAATGTTAAAGCCAATCTGCATTGCAGTAGAACCTTTATCATCAGAACTACCCTTACCACTTAAAAAGCCATGATCCTTGTTCCCAGAAATCAAAGCAACTGGAGATAAACTGGAAATAGCAGTAACTGGAAAAGTTGCCTGACCAATGTAGTAAACATTATCTACACTACCACCAAAATAATCAGCACTAACATCTGAAGCTTTTGAAGCTGAATCATTGTCAAGGACAGTTTCTGGAGATTTAATAAAACCTTCAACAGTGTAAGTGCCGTTACTGGCATCCCCATTAACTCCTAAATTCATATTACCAATACCATTACCAGTATCTAACTTATAGCTAGTATTGGTTCCAGTATAATCAACTTTTACAATTTGGTGTCCATTAACTGTATCAGTAGTAATTGTTGGATTACCTTGTAGATTAGTAATCGTACCATTAAAGTAGACACCGGTTGGTAATACATAGTAGAAGACAGGATCTTTGATATTAGCAATTTTACCAGAGCCGTTTGCAAAGTATACCTGATAAAAGTCTGAACGATTATCATTGCCTCTACTTAGTCCACCAAATGAAGCTTTAGCTTTCAATTCAGAAAGAGGATCAATATTATAAATAACTGAACCATCTGTCTCGTTTACGCCATTACCAGTAAAACTTGCACTATCTTTTAAAGTGAAACCGGCACCTGTTTTAGTACCATCACGATAAGTTTCAGCAGTATTTCCCCAAGTAGTTATAGAAATACTACTCAATGAAGGTAAAGTTTCAGCCTTAACAATAATTTGTTTAATAGTCTTACCATTACCCACTTGTGAATCATCTGTAGCTGTACCTGTTTCACTAGTACCATCTTCATAGTAAATAGTATAAGTCTTAGTACCAACACTTGTTGTACTCTTATCACTTATATTAAATGAAGTAACAGCTAACCCATCTGGAACATTTACCGTAATAGTCGGATTAGTTACATCCCTAGTTAATGAATTGTTAGTAGCAGTATATTGGGCAAGCACTGCATTATTGTACTTACCATCTAAGATCTTTTTAGTACTATAGGAATAACCATATGGATATAATTCTACTTCTTTTGACCAACTAAAAGTAATTTTACCATCATAGTCACTATTCTTGCCTACAATCACTTGAGTAATTACGCTAGTACCTGTACCTGTAATAGTGGTGCCATTATCGTCAATTATTTGCTTAACGGTAATCGGACCATTAGCGGTTAAAGTAGTATCATTTTCTGGGGTATCAATGTTATAGCTACCCTTAATCACATAACCAGCACTTGAGTTATATGCTAAATCCCCAGTAGCTTTTGAAGCATTAATAATAACGTTACCATCACTATCCTGACTGAAAGTTACCCCGCTTTCATTAGCAGCTTGGGTATCAGCAACATTTAAAACAAAGCCCTTTGGCATTGGAATGGTAATGATAGAGCCATGATTAACGCGCTTAGCCACTTTACCAGTAAGGTAAGAAGTATTATCAGCAAGACCAACTGCTTCATGCACGTTAATAGTGTATGATAACTCTCTATTTGCTACCGCAACATTATCTTTAATTCCACTATTTGAAGTATAAGTAATATCATTAAATTGAGGTTTAACAATTGCTTGATAATTTGGCGAAGATACAGAACCTAAGTCATTACCATTAACATCTGTTCCAGTAACCACAATATTATAGGTTTTAGTTCCAACATCAGTTAATAAACCATCCTTATCCTTAACCAAACCTGTGTCAGTATAGTTACTTGATTCCGCATTGATAACAAAACGAATATCAGCATGGCTACTATCATTTAACGCTTTAACAGTAATATACCAATTATTCTCATCAGTTGAAGTTTCTACAGAAAAGTTAGTACTTGAAGCCGGTGCAGTAACTCCTGTGCTCGAATAAGTACTACTTTTAGGAATAGTAATTTTATAAACATCCCCAATATGAACAGTAGCTAAATTAAGATGTCCTATGATACTTCGATTACTACCAGTGGTTCCATCGTTACCAATAGTAGTCTTACTTAAGGTGATCTTTCCATTTTCAGCTAGATTAATACTGTTTGAATCACTAGAAATTGCATTAACACTATTCGTATTAGATACACTTGAAATACTATTAGTATCAACATTATTACTACTTTGTACAGAATCAGTTGAAGTTTCATCTGTTGTGGAAGATGATAACTTACTTGTCAAACTTGCATCACTTGAACTAGATTCTAAGCTCTCACTTTGTGTAGTAGAACTCGAACTAGATCCTGAACTTCCATTTTGTGTAGCAGAACTTGAACTAGAAGTTTCACTTGTTGATTGTGCAGTAGAAGTATCAGCAAAAACTGACGCATGTCCACTCAATCCAAAGTAAAGACTAGTTGACAAAAGAACTGACGCAGCACCTATACTCAGCTTACGAATACTAAAGTGTTGTGTTCTAGTAGCGCTTTGAGACAGTTTGTTTTTTATATTATTTTTAGAAACTCTCATTCTAAATAACCCCTTTCCTAAAAAATGATTTCCAACCCCTTAGAAACCATTTAATTCATTTATAAACTACCACCATCATAACTATGTGTCTATATAATAAAACACTTTAACAATTAATAAAATACACATATATTTTTTGGCGTGCAGGCTCTATTTTACCCCCCCACTATTGATTGCACAAGCATATATAAAGACATAAATCGTTTTCATTTTCAAAAAAATCGTCCTATTAAAATTTAATCAAATAACACTTTAATTTTAAAATCCTTTATTAATTTACATAAAAAAATAGTGAAGCATTCACCGAAATGAATACTTCACTATTAATTATATTTTTATTCTATTTTGTTAATTTCTCCTCTTCTTTCTTTTACTTGCATAAGCTAATGCTGAACTCATTCCAAGAGCTGCAAGACCAAGAGCAGCAGATGCTTCTTTATCTGAACCGGTTTGTGGAAGCTTTCTAGCATTCTTACCAACTAAGTTAGAAGATCTAAGAGTGGCTCTCTTAGGAGTCTTAATACCACGAAGTGTAGTCTTAACACCTTTGCCGTTAGAAATTTCAGGCGTGTTACCACTCTTATGACCATTTTCTCCGCTTGAAGTATTGCCACCGTGGTTATTACCACTATCCTCCTTAACAGGATTCTTGGTGTAAGTTACTGTAAGCTCGATATCTGAAGACTTATCATCAACTACTTGCTTGTCAATCTCGCTCTTAGCAAGTGGCTTAGGATTCTTAATATCAGTAGTGTCAATTACAGTTGCAGTGTAACCTGGCTTGTTGATGTCGTATGCATCCCAAGTTTTGACATTAGAATCCTTGTATTGCCAATCACCATAATGATCAACTTGGTTAGTTACCTTGTTAATGAAGACATCACGAACAAAATCAACTTTTTGTTCTACCTTCTTAGTAACATTTTCCTTTTCATCCTTGAAGATGATTGTACGAGTCTTAGTCATTTCTCTAACGATTTGATCAGCCTTGTTGTTAGGATCCTTAGCACCATCTGGAAGCTTATCATTTGGCTTGTAGTCATCGATTTCAGCGTGAAAACCAATTACGATGTTTTGATCCTTAGATGAATCATCATCGAAGAGTGTTGGCACTTCTGTGTGACCATCGTATATCCAACCAAGCTTAGTCAAACGGTAAATGATAGCTTCAATGTAAGATTGTGCTTGAGCCTTATCAACTATTGCCTTAGTTTGACCATAGATGATAGTTTGAAGAGCTTGTCCATCAACAGGAATAATAATTGGTGCACCAGTCTTATCATCAACAGCGATAACTCTAATTTGTTGTTGACCAGCCTTGTAAGTAATCTTAACAGTTACGTCAGATTGAGGCTTGTCAACCTTAGCAACTACTTGACTTGGAGTTCCATCAACAACGCTGGTGTAACCCTTAACTTGAGGGACATCAACTTGTGACCAAGTGTCAGTACCTTCTGCAGTCCAGTCGCCGAAGCTTTGAACTGTTTTAGTTACAGGGTCGTAAGTTACGCTACGCTTGTAAGTTACGGTTTGCTTATCTGGAACATCGACTTTAGAACCTTCTGGAGCAAGAACATCGAATGTTCTAGTTACTGTCTTAGTCAAGTCAGCATCAGTTAAGTCTGTACCGTCTTCCTTCTTGATGCCTTCAGGTACTTTATCAGTAGTTACCTTCTTGTGCTTGAGCAAGACATTGACGCTTACGACTGAACCATCGTCACTAAACTTGATAGTTACTTGCTTTTGACTTGGGTCAACGTATTCATAACCATCAGGTAACTTAGTATCAACAGTCTTTTGTTCATCACTATGTCCAGATACTTCTTGAGCAGTACCAATTTCCTTATTACCGTCATCAGTATCGATGTAGTGGATTTGAGCATTAGCAACATCTGCTTGGTAAGTTACTACTACCTTTTGACCATCAGCTGGGTTACCGCCTTTATCCTTAGCACTAGCTTCAGGAACTGTACCATTCTTATCCTTAGCTTCAACACCGTTAATCAAAGTCTTATAGCCTTGAATTGCTTCAGGCATAGCCTTGAACTTATCACCATCGTCAAATACCCAGTCATCGTACTTGACTGCGTCAGCGTCACCTTTAGCGAGCTTAGCACGGTCAACACTTACAGTTCTATGAGCATGAACAGTTTGAGTGATAATTACCGGATCAGTTTGACCTGGAAGGTGAACTTCAATCTCACGGTGAACATCTGCAGTAAGTGGTTGCTTAATTGCTGAATCAAGGTCACTTGGAATATCAGGACAAGTATCACCAGTGAAGTGATCGATATGGTGCTTGAAGTTGATAGTGTAGTGGTTGCCATCTTGAGTTACATCTACGTAGTCATAACCCTTCTTTTCGAAGTATGCAGTAATTGCAGTGACATCACTTTGAAGGCTCTTTTGACCTTGGTCCTTGCCAGTTACATCTGGGAAGGTCAAAGTGGTTTGCAATTCATCTGGGATAGTTAAGTAGCTCTTAGTGTCATTGTCACGAGCTGAGATGGTAATGGTTGTGCCGTTTTCTACGTAGTAGATGTCAAGGTCGCTTACGCGGCTATCAGCTGTTACTTTAGCTACTTCTTGTGCAGAAGTCATTGGAGTGTAGCCAGCTAATTGTCCAGCTTCAACAGCCTTGAAGTCGACACTGCCATCGTCATTTTCAGTGACATTGCCACTAGTATCAGCAATTGTCCAATCACTAAATATAATCTTGCCAGTTGCGTCATCCTTAGTTGCAGTTCTTTCGTAAGTTACTGATTGAACTACTTCGAAGGTTTGACCAGGTTGTAAGAATGAACCTAAGACTGATGGATCTTCAAGATGTTCTGGAATGTGGATACGTACATGACGTTCGACAGTTCTTTCAAAGTCGCTATCATCAAATCCTGCATGGCTAGTCTTATCAAAAGTTTCAGTCTTGTGAGTCAAGTGAATTATAAATGGAGTCTTGGCATCGATTGCTTGACCACCATCAACTAGATAGTGATCTTCGCCATCGAAGCTAAATTCTGCACTTGTCTTATCACCAGCTAATTGATAGCCATTTGGAACTTGATAATCGTAAGTGCTCTTTGAACCATCTTTCTTACCAATGATTGTGTCAAAGGCAACATCCTTATTGTCCTTGTCGTCGTGGTAAATAACCTTTACTGTAGCAGGTTGAGCAACATAGTTGATAGTAATTTCATCGTTATTAGCGTTTGGTCCTGGAGTTACTTCAGTTACTTGATCAGTAGTTGGAGTGTAACCAGCAACCTTAATAGCATCTGTATGAATTGGCTTCCAAGTTGGACCATATTGAGTTGTGGTCTTGCCATCTTGGCTTTCAGTTGGAGTTTGAGTGTTCAAAGTCCAATCCGTGTAGCCCACAACTTGATGAGTTACCTTATCAACAATTGCTTCACGGCTCCAGACAACGTGTTGGATTACAACTTCAGTGCCAGCAGGCTTATTAAGAGTAATCTTTCTTACGATGTCATGCTTCAAGTCAGTTTCAGTTAACTTAGAACCATCCGACCTAGTAGTGCCATCTGGAATCTTAGTGCTTGGTACATTTTCAGTATCGTGAACCACTAGGACTTTGACATGACGACCATCAGCGTAAACAGTTGCTGAACTTGGAATAGTTGAACCTTCAGCTAACTTCCAGCCATCAGGAACAGTTACACCTGAGATAGTTACATCATGACCAACTTGACCTTCAAATGACTTAGATGAACCAACGATCTTGCCGTCTTTATCAACGAAGTCAATTTGAGTTGCGCCAGTTTGACCAACGTAGTCAACAACTACATCACTAGCGTTTTGAGGTTCGTCATTTACATAAGCAACTGGAGCACTTGAAACACTAGTTACAGTAGTATCACCAATCTTAGCAGTGTAGCCTCTGTAGCTTGGTACATCTTGACTTGCAAAGTCTGGAGTAGTCCAGTCACCTAATGTAGCAACATGAGTTACTTCATCAACAGTAGCAGTTCTGTGAGCAGTTACATGTTGAGTAAATTCAACATCACCATTTGGTGTGTGAAGGATAATCTTACGAGTTACATCACGAGTTAAGTCGGACTTAGTTAAGGCAGTATTGTCACCCTTCTTGACGTTGTCAGGAATAGTGTCAGTGCCTTCGAAGTTCTTCTTAGCATGACGGAAGTTCAAGATAACTTGTTGATCAACACTCTTATCCTTGTCGAAGTCACTTGGGTAAATTGCACTATCAAATTCGTAACCGCGAGCTTCCATCAACTTCTTGATTTGGTCAACGTAAGCCTTAACCTTGTCAGTTGGAATTTCAGTACCAGATTTGCCAGTGATTACTGGACTTTCAAGATCATTAGTAATGTTAAGGTCAGTGATTTCCTTGTTATCAGTAATATCAACAACCTTAAATCTTACCTTTTGATCTTGTGGCAAGTAGTGAACATCGATAGTTGAATCAGGGGTTTCAGCAGGAATGTTATCTACTTCTGGAACTTGTTCACTTGGGGTAGTGCCATCGACACTAGCATCGTAACCTCTGAAGTTATCAACATTAATTGCATCAAACTTAGTCTCACCTTGTGGTGTCCAAGTTTTGGCATATTGAACAGTTCCATCACCATAAACAGTTACTGGTCTTGCAAAGTGAACTTCTTGAACAATTGTAGTCTTAACTTCTTGACCCTTTTCGTTAGGTACATAGATGTTAACTGTTCTAGTTACAGTCTTAAACATCTTGTCTCTAACTTCAGCGCTAACTTCCTTATCGAGGTCCTTATCGCCTGGGTTGTAAGTGTGCTGAGTTGGTTCAACAGTGATTGTGATGTTAGTTAAGTCAGAACCATCACCTGGGAAGGTAATAGTTGTTGGAACTTGCTTACCATCCTTAGGAACTTGGTAACCAGATGGAAGTACTGGAGTTACATTTTCAGTAGAACCAGTGTGACCATTAATGGTTTGACTACCAAGTTGCTTACCAGTCTTATCAACATAAACAATTTGTACACTCTTAGCATTTGCAGTGTAAGTGATGTTAACAGTTTGGTTACCAGTGTAAGCAGTAACTGTTTGACTAGCAACATCCTTGCCCTCCTTGCCATCTACGTAAGTAGTGTAGCCATTCACATCGTCGGCAGTGTAAGCATCCCAACTATCAGTACCATCAACTGTCCAAGCACTGTAAGTAGTTGCACCAGTAGCAGCGTTGACACTTGCAGTTCTAGTGAAGTGAACAGTTTGCTTAATAGATTG
>NZ_AYYU01000033.1 GCF_001436455.1 Lactobacillus jensenii DSM 20557 | reverse complement strand
TCTTTATCAACAGGATTTGACAAAGAGCCAATATTATTGAATTTATAACATATCTCCATACCTAAAAAGCCACTCTCCAATTACGGTGAGTGGCTCTGATTTAGGAATAAGTGGACGTCTTTCCTATAAAGAATACAGGCAAGTGTCCGCGTATAAGAATACTATATTTATATTATTTACGCAATAAAAAATATTGATATATTAATAAACTTACAGAAAATAGGTGTAAATTTATTAATAGCTTACTTTTGCCAAAAAGATAATGCACTGTGTGCTAAGTCAATAGTGTAAGTTTCTTCTTCAAGTGGTCGTTTAGTCATTGCTTGATCCGTTGAATAAACAATTAAAGCTAAGCGACTGCCACGTGGCATCTTGTAGTAAGTTGGTTGAAGTAAGAAGTCTAAGTCAACCATTTGTCCAGCTTCAATCTGGCTTGGACGTTTCATGTCTTGATAGTTTTGTAAGTTCATATGGCCTTTGCAGATTAACTTAGCTTTGGTTTCTTTATCTGGCATAAACTCTTGTAAAGTATCAACGCCGAAGCGATATCCTAATTCTTGACCACCAGGCATAATAAATTTAGGTGTAGCAGTTAGGCGTTTACGTTTGCCTAATTCAACTAGGGCACAAGATAATTGCCCTTTAGCTAAGCTGGCACTGACGCGAATACGAACACGTGGACGGCCATTAATGGTAATCGGGTGTGCATATTCATCGCTAGTAAAGCGTAGGCTGGCTTTAGCCCATTTTTCTTCACCACAAATAAATTGATATTCCCAGGCTGATTCAGGAATTTTAGCTGCTTTAAATTCTTTACCACCAAGGTCGGTAAAGGATTTTGCAGTATGACCAGGAAGATTCTTATTCAAGCTCATGTCGTCGTTTAGGTAGTAGACAGCTTCGCTACCTTCACCAGACCAGTCAGCTTCTTCATGCCAAGTGTCGGCTTCTAAGTTGTCTTGAATCATTACTTTTGGCCATTGAGTAAGTGCTCCATTTTCAATATTAAGAAGTTCATGAACAAACCATAAGTTCATTAAGTCTGTAAAGTCAATTGAAACAAGGTTATTCATATTATAGTGAGGACCTTGGTGTAAGAAAAGATGAGAGGCAATTGGTAATTTAGAAACTTTTTGCCAGAGTTTATATACATTCTTAGGTTTAACATTCCAGTCGTTAAGTCCGTGAACACTAATGAATGAGCATTTAATGCCATCGGTGTGGTGACGATAATTTCTAGCTTCCCAGAAGTCTGAATATTGTCCAGTAGTTCGATCACTCTTAGTTAATAAATCTTTTTGCATTTGATCATATTCTGCTTGGACCTTAAGACGACTGCCAGCGTCCCAAAGGTTAGATTGGCATGTTTCTGCTAGCAAGTCTAAATCTTCACCTTGGCAAGCTTCTGGAGCGACAACTAGACCGTGTTCACGATAGTAATCATACCAAGATGAAATGGCAGCTTCAGAAACAACAGTCTTAAGACCTGCCACGCCAGTAGTTGCAATTGCAATTTGTAAAGTACCAAGATAAGAACGACCAGTCATTCCGACATTGCCGTTGCACCAGTCAGCCTTAATTTCAGTTTGACGACTGCGGTCAGTGTAGGCAATGCGGTCGCCATGAAGCCATTCAATAATTTCTTTGGCACTTTCAGTTTCTTCAGGAGATCCAGTGATTCTTAAACCATCGCTACCACGGGTACCAATTGCGCCAGCATAAACATTAGCGAATCCACGAGCCAGCATATATTCGTTTAAGGTGTAAGCGGCTTTGTGAACTGCTACTTCACTAGCTTGACTAGTATTGTCACTTGGCTTTTTAGCAGGAACGGTTGGCATTGCCTTATATTGCGGGTTAGACCAAGAACTTGCATCACTTAAATTTTCATCAACATTGTGGTTGCGCTTAACATTATCAATAATTCCGCCAAAGTAGGGGTCCGCAGTGTATAAGGCGGGAAGCTTAAGGCCAACATTTGATTCAGGTACTCTAAAAATTGTAACTTGCAAGAGGTCACTTTCTCCATCTTGATCAGTATCTAAATCACTTTCTACATAAACCACTTCACGAATTACCTTGCTAGTGTTGAAAACAGGAAGACTTTTACCGTTAAAGAACATGAATTTATTTTGTCCATAAAATTGGGTAAAGTAGCCAAGTCCAGCCATAGTATCAATGTAAGTTTGACCGTTTTTAGCACGAGTGTTTAATAAGAGATAAAAGGCCGAAATTAAGTCTTCTTTATTATTAATATCGCCAAAAATAGGAAGGGCATTTTTCTTCATTAAATCAGTAGGCTTGTCGAATTCGTAGTCATAAACTATGTGATAGCCGAGTAGTTGCAATGCAGCACAATAGAACTCATCAACTGTAATTTGGCTAGGATTGTTTTTTAAAAAATCTGCCAAACTAGTTTTATTATTAACCGCAAATTCTGCTAATTTAGCTTCTTTACTAGCATTAGTTTTTGCTTCAACAATTGCCTTTTTAAACAAGTATTTAAATAAATCAGCGAATGAATAATCAGCGTAATCACTTGGCAAGAAATTAATCTCAGTTAGTTCTTTAACTTTTTGATCAAAGTTGGTTTTGACAAGGGCATATTGGTTATATTTCATAAATGTTCTCCTTATTTAAGCCATAATTTTTGATAAACATCTTCTTTAAAGCCGCAGGATAAGTTTTCACCATCAGTGATTAGCGGACGTTTGATTAACTTACCATCACTTGAAAGCAATTCTGCAGCTTCTTCATGAGTCATTGAATCGAGTTTGTCTTTTAAATGCATTTGGCGATAATGTTGGCCACTAGTATTGAAGAAATAACGCAACCCCCGATTTTGGTACTTATTAAACCAGTCGATAAATTTTGCTTTAGTTGGTGGATTTTGCGTAATATCTACAAATTCGTAGTCAACATTGTGTTCATCAAGATATTTTTGAGCCTTGTTTGAGGTAGAGCAACGACGATATCCATAAAATTTCATGAGCGTATCTCCTTTAGGATTATTTAATAATATAGTAATATTTTTTGAAGATTTTAGGAAATGATTTAATTGATAATTATGGAAAGAACTTAGCAAATTATTTTTATCAACTTTTTGTTGACACATAAAAATCAATCACATATAATAATCTATGTTGCTGATATGGTTCGGTAGCTCAGCTGGATAGAGCAACGGTCTTCTAAACCGTGGGTCGTGAGTTCGAATCTCACCCGAATCACCAGTAATATCAAGGCTTAGGGTAATCGCCCTAAGCCTTATTTTTTTGAAATTTCAACTTTAGAAAAAAGTTCGAGATTACTCGAGCTTTTTTATTTAAAAACAGTGTTATAGTTTTAAATTCGTGAAACTTTGTGTAACTTTGATTTTGTTAAAAGTTGATAAATTGGTATAATTTATTTAGCTGTAATATAAAAATGATGAAAGCGATACCTGATTTTTTTGGGAAATACAAAAATTAAATTTATTCACAGCTATTATTAGCCAAAAATCAGTTGGATTATTATTAAAGGTGAAAAAATGGAAGCAATTTTTTTAGAACCATATTTTAGAACTAAACTTTGGGGTGGTAGAAAATTAGAAACACTCTTTAATTATCAAATTCCTGATGGAAAAGTAGGAGAAGCTTGGATTATTTCTGGCTATCGTGATGATGCGTCACATGTTATTAATGGAAAGTTTAAAGGTATGAGCTTGCGGGATCTGTATCAAAAACATCCTGAATTATTTGCTAATCCAGAAGAACAGGAATTTCCATTATTAGTTAAGTACTTGGATGCTAATGATAACTTATCTGTTCAAGTACACCCTGATGACGAATATGCTGCAATTCATGAAAATGATTCGGGCAAAACTGAATCTTGGTATGTTTTACAAGCAGATCCAGGTTCTTATTTGATTTATGGGCATCATGCGAAGTCACGTCAAGAATTAGCTGATATGATTCATGAGGGACGCTGGGACGACTTGCTCCGCAAAGTTCCTGTTAAGAAGGGGGACTTTTTCTACGTACCTGCTGGAACAATTCATGCCCTAACTAAAGGGATTGTTGTAATTGAAACTCAGCAGTCAAGTGATGTGACTTATCGCTTGTACGATTATGATCGAGTAGATAAAGCAACTGGCCAAAAGCGTGAACTTCATACTCAAAAGTCAATTGATGTCACAACTGTTCCTCATAAAAATCCCCAATTAGATATCAGGAAAGAAAAATGTGGGGATGCGACAATAACTATGCTTTTGAATAAGCCAGTTTCTCCTCATTTTTATCTTGCAAAAATTGACCTTGATGGCGAAGTCAAGTTTACTATGAACTGGCCATATCAACTGTTTTCAGTTATTTCTGGTTCAGGTAAGCTTTGCTTACCTGATAAGGAGTATGATTTAAAGCTTGGTGACAACTTTATCTTGCCAGCTGGTAGTTATGATTTCACATTTTCAGGAAAGATTAGTATGATTACCTCAGCACCTATAAAAGAATAAAGGATGAAGTAATATGATTTATGTTGCCTGTGGAATAATTATGATGATTGTTGGCTTTCTTTGGTATGTAGCTCCAGCGCGGCGGCCTGACCGTTTATATGGATATATTTCATATCTAGCCCAAACTAATAAAGATAGTTTCCAATTTGCGCAAAAAATGGGAGCTAGGTATAATTTTCTTGTTGGCTTAGTCCAATTTTTACTTGGACTAGCAATACATTTCTTAGGCGGAGATAAGTATTTTATAGTTTGGCTGTTAACTTTTGTAATTTTTATTATTATTCCTTTTGCACTAACTGAAAAAAGTTTACAGAAGTTTTTGCAAAGTAGGCATGAATTGCCACATGATTACGTCAAACCTGATGATATTAAACGCCAAAAAGTTAAAGGATTTAGGGATTTATAATGGAATTAAATATTTTAATGGTGGAAGATGATTCATCGGTTGCTGAAATGATGGAGTTATTCTTTAAAAAAGAACAATGGAATGTTGACATAGCTCGTGATGGAGTAGAGGCAGTTGATAAGTTTAAAGAACGTCCAGATTATTATGACATGATTACGCTTGACTTGAATTTACCTAAAAAAGATGGGATTCAAGTCGCTAAAGAAGTTCGCGCTATCTCTGAAAGTATTCCAATCATCATGCTTACAGCCCGGGATAGTGAATCAGATCAAGTTTTAGGACTAGAAATTGGGGCTGATAACTATGTTACTAAGCCATTTAGTCCAATTGCATTGATTGCAAGAATTAAAGCCTTGCATAGACGGGCAGCGCTAGAAAATACTGATAACGATCGCAAGGCTAAAGGTGACTTTGATATTGTAACTAATACTTTGAAGATTTCTAAGATTCGAAGAGAAGTTTACTTCTTAGATAAGCAAATCGATGGATTAACACCAAAAGAATTTGATTTACTTTATACAATGGCCCAAAAGCCTAAGCAAGTATTTTCAAGAGATAAGTTGCTTGAGCTAGTATGGGGCTATGAATATTATGGAGAAGAAAGAACTGTTGATGCACATATCAAGAAGTTACGTCAAAAATTAGAAGAAGTGGGGCCACAAATTATTCAGACTGTTTGGGGAGTCGGGTATAAATTTGATGACTCACAGGTGAACAAATGAAGTTAATTTATCAACACATGCTTGCTTTTTTGGTCATTATTTTGACCTCAACAGCAATTGTTGGTTTTTCCGTAATAAGTTTTTCTTCGAATCAAGCGTATCAGACTACTTATCAGCGCCTTGAAGGATATGCTAGTTCTTTAGGAGAACTGGCTACAGAACAAAATCCTGATCATACAAGTAAAGGAGATTTAATTGATAATCATTTCTTAAATAAGTTACAGATTGTGATGCAGTCTGATGATTTGCAAATTCGACTTTTTAATGGTAAAAATAAGCAACTTTATCCAAAAATGGGTCCGAAAGTTAAGTTACCTAAAGACATTTGGAAAAGCTTAAAAGCGGGTAATGAAATTCGGATAAAGAATGATCATGAACAAAGAGAAACTTATTTTTCAAGTAAGGATGCATATACTAGTGTAATTATCCCTTGGTTTGATGGTAGCAAGATGATAGGTGCCGTGTGGATAGGTGCCCGTGTAAAAAATGTTGAACAGCCAATACATCTTGCTAAACGAAATCTGATTAGTGCTTTCGTTGTAACACTAATCGTTGGCTTAATTCTGAGTTATTTGATTTCTTATTATAGTTTGGTCAAGATAAAGCGCTTATCAAAAGCAACTAAGAAAGTTGCTGCTGGTGATTTAACTGTACAGATTCATCACCAAGATCATGATGAAATAGATGATTTGGCAAGTGATTTCAATTCAATGATTAAGTCTTTGAAGAAGTCAGCTGAAGCAGTAAAGGAACAAGAACGGCGACGTGATCAATTTATGGCTGATGCGGCTCACGAAATGCGGACACCATTAACAACGATTAATGGTATTTTGGAAGGTTTAGAGTATGATGCAATTCCTGAGGATTCTAAGCCTAAGTCATATCAGTTAATGCACCGTGAAACTAACCGTTTGATTAGATTAGTTAATGAAAATCTAGACTATGAAAAGATTAGAAATAATCAGATTAGCTTAATTAAAACCAATTTCGATGCAACTGTCCCGTTGAATGACTTAAAGACTCAGCTTAAGACTAATGCTGAAAAAGAAAATGATATTATTAAACTTGAAGTTCCTGAAAAACTGCCAGTTTATGCAGATCATGATCGATTTACTCAAATTATGGTTAATTTAGTCCCAAATGCTATTCAATTTACTCAAAATGGAGTTATTACAGTTAGTGCTCGACGATTGAAACATGGTACAGAAATTTCGGTTAACGATACTGGTATTGGGATGAGTGATGAACAAATTAAGTATATTTTTGAGCGTTTCTATAAAGCAGATCCTTCAAGAGCAAAATTAGGTGGAAAAGGTGAATCAGGTTTAGGATTAGCGATTGTTCTTTCACTTATTAAACAACATGGTGGTAGGATTTCAGTAAATTCGATTCCCAATGTTGGTTCCACATTTATAGTTACATTTTTTGATAAAGGTTTTGAAGAATATACCAATGAAGATTAGTTGTAAAAGTTTTAGTTTATCAGTCTATACGATTGATGCTAAAGCTTTTTTATTTTTAACATTAACTTTTGCATTAACTTGAGTCAAAAAAGATATTTTATATTATAAATATTGAATAATATGATTTTTAATAAGTTTTGTAGTTTTTTAAATTTAAATTGATTTGTATATTTTGATTAAACTATTTAAATAGCAAAAAACTAACAATATATTCTATTTTTATTTGCGTTAGAAATTGATATTATGTAAGCATAAAAGCAAATGATTCTATTAATTTTAATAAAGCAATATATATAATTTATCAAAAAACACATCAGTCAATTTAGTTTTTGATGCGCTTTTTTGTATTTGTAAGTTATTAGGGGGATATACAATGCTTTCAAAAAATAATAAGAAGCAATACAATTTAAAACATTCGAATGGGCAGCAACACTTTTCATTCAGAAAGACTACGGTGGGTTTAGCTTCAGTATTACTTTCTACCACTTTATATTTGGGAGTTAATAGTGGTTTTGTAGTACAAGCAGCAGATAACTCGATAACAGTGGGATCAACTTCTAATGATAAATCAGAAGTTGATAAGAGTATTTTGCAATCGGCATATGATAACGCAATTAATATCCAAAAAACAGATGTTAAGTATATAAATGAAACTGATATAAGTAAAAAGAATACGTATGATGATGCAATTAATAATGCAAAAACTGTTATTGAAAATGAATCTGCAACTAGTGAAGATGTAACTAACGCAAGTCAAAAATTGTTAGCTGCCTATAATGCACTAACTGGTATTAATGAAAATACAAATAAGACCCAAACTTTAAATTCATCTTCAATTGAAAATAATACTTTATCTAGTAATGCATTGGAGACTTCACTTGCAAGCACTACTTTAGAGCAAAATAATCAAATTAACCCAGATTATAATGGTGATTTTGATTCTGAAGGTATGCACTTTGAGTCTTTACCAGACTATAAGATTTCATATACTCAAGATGAATATAATCAATACACTCATCCAACAGGATGGCAAACTATTTATAATGAAGATGGTACAGTATATGGTATTGTTTATCGTTATAAAATGCCAAAAAATGACGAAGAAGCTGAAGCTGAAGGCTTAAGTCAAAAGTTAAATGTCTATGATTTAGTACAACAGATTATTGTTACTGATCCTAAGACTGGTGCTAAATATAAGGGAGTTGCACGTGTAGATCCTGCCACTACTGAAAATAATAAATTAATTTATGTAGATGGAACCGAACCAGATGCTGATGGACGTTATAAACGTAATGGACATTATGTTAACGTTTTAAGTATTAGTGGTAATCGTGATGGTAGTTTGGATCAAGCTCAGGATGTAACGTATGATACTAGAGAAAGTTATGATAATAACTTCTACCCAGATCAAAAAGAATGGACAGTTGCAAACGATCCTAAAGATCATACAAAACAGCCTTCTGATTACGCAGATGATGAGTATGGCAATGGAAATTATTTAAAACTTAGCCAGTTCGAAAATTATTCTAAATCAGGTAGTTCAAATGAACCACGTGGAGATATCTATGTTGGTGGAAATGTACAAATTGTTAATTCCAATACTAATGAATACTATTTAGCATTAGGTGTTACTACGCTTAAAAGTGCTATTGATAAAAAAGGCTTTGACAATAGTGTAATGAGATATATTTTGCCAATTTATTTCCTTGGAACTAATGGCGAAGCAGCTCCTGCACAGGAAACCAATAAGGACGAACTACAAAAGGCAGTAGAAGAAAAGCCAGCAGTAGAAAAGACCGCCAGCTACGAAAATGCGAGTGAAGATGCGAAGAAGGCATACGATGACGCAGTAGCAGAAGGTCAAAAGGTCTTAGACGATGCGAATGCCAGTCAAACAGCAGTAGATGAGGCCAAAGCAGCAATTGACAAGGCTAAGGCAGAGTTGGATGGTAAGGAAACCCAATTAGACGAAATACTGAATTTATTTGATAAGACTTTAGTAGAAGATTTAAATAATTTAACAGATGAAGAAAAGAATCAAGTAGAAGCAAATATTAGGAATGCAAATTCAAACAAGCCTATTTCTTCGATAGTTGTTAAGGATAACGGCCAAACTATTGTTAACTTCGAAAATGGAGCACAAAAGGAATTAACTCCAGATCAAACTATCATTAAAAAAGAAGTAACTAATACTGAAAAGAAAACAGAACAAACAACACCTGTAAATGAGAGTTCAGTAAATAAAGATGCTTTGAAGAATGAAATTAATAATAAAGATCAAATAAAGTCGTCAACTGTATACACTAATGCAAGTTCTTCAACTAAGAAAGCATATGACGATGCATTAGAAAAAGCACAAGCAGTTTTAGCTGATAAGAATGCAAGTCAAGCAGATGTTGATACTGCATTAGCTAACTTGAATTCAGCAAGTCAAAAACTTGATGGAAAAGATTCTCCAGAGACTTCAAGTACAACGAAAAATAGTATTAATGCTAAGAAGTTACCACAAACTGGTTCGCAAAATGAAACAACACGTGGTTGGGGATTAAGTCTGCTTGCATTAGCATTAGTAATGCTTGGTTTTGGTAAAAAGCGTAAGAAGAACTAGCAAATTGTAAGAGGATGTACAATCTAAATTTCTTTTAAAAATTTTGAAGTAATAACTGAAAATGTCCAAGTAATTTATAAATTACTTGG
>NZ_AYYU01000032.1 GCF_001436455.1 Lactobacillus jensenii DSM 20557 | reverse complement strand
GAATCGACTAAAAACTTTTTTTATTTTTTCTGAAAAGAGTAAAAAAAGAGAAGCTAAATAGCCTCTCTTTCTCTAATTATCAGAATTAACCTAAAGTATCTTCTTTAGTAATCTTAGTCATACCATGCATATATGGAACCAATACTTCTGGTACAGTTACACTACCATCTTCGTTTTGGTAGTTTTCAAGAATGGCAGCAACAGTTCTACCAACTGCTAAGCCTGAACCGTTCAATGTGTGAACAAGCTTAACTTTACCATCTTCATCACGATATCTAATTTGTGCACGACGTGCTTGGAAATCAGTACAGTTAGAACAACTTGAAATTTCACGATACTTGTTTTGTGCAGGCATCCAAACTTCAAGGTCATAAGTCTTAGCACTAGTAAAACTTGCATCCCCAGTTGATAATGCAACAACGTGATATGGTAAGCCTAGCTTTTGAAGCAAGTGTTCAGCATTATGAGTCAAACGATCAAGTTCGTTCCATGATTCTTCTGGCTTACATACCTTAACCATTTCTACCTTGTTAAATTGGTGCATTCTAATTAAACCACGAGTATCTCTACCTGCACTACCTGCTTCACTTCTAAATGCTGGAGTTAAAGCAGTCACATTAATAGGAAGTTTTTTACCATCAACAATATCACCTCTAAAGTAGTTAACAAGTGGTACTTCTGCAGTTGGAATTAAAGTTAAGTTTAATGGCTTATCAGGATCATCGTTATCTACGATAGTATATACATCTTCAGTAAATTTAGGGAATTGTCCAGTTCCTTGCATTGAATCGTCATTTACAAGATAAGGTGGAATAACTTCAGTATAACCTTCTTTAGTATTTTCATCTAAGAAGAAGTTGTATACTGCTCTTTCAAGTAAAGCACCTGCACCCTTGTAGTAAACAAAACGAGCACCTGAAACTTTAGCAGCAGTATCAAAGTCTAAGATATGTAAATCATCACCTAAATCCCAGTGAGCCTTAGGTTCAAAGTTAAACTTAGTTGGTTCATTCCATTTTCTTACTTCTTGATTGTAGCTTTCATCTGGACCAATTGGGTCAGAATCATCTGGGAAATTAGGTAAACGAAGTAAGATGTAGTTTTGCTTTTCAGTAAGTTCTGCAACTTCTTCATCAAGCTTCTTAATTTGTTCACCTACTTCACGCATTGCCTTGATTGCGTCATCAGCGTTTTCTTTATTGCGCTTTTTGGCAGCAATTTCTTTTGAAACTTCGTTACGCTTTGCCTTTAATGCTTCAGTTTCACTTAACTTAGCACGACGCTTTTCATCAATAGCTACAACTTCATCTAATTCTTCAGGCTTAATGCCCCTTGTAGCCAATTTTTCTTTTGCCCAATCAAGGCGTTCACGAATAACCTTAATATCTAACATAAAAAACCTCCGAAAAATAAAAAAGCCGACCCGTCCCATCACTGGGACGAATCGGATCACGGTTCGCGGTACCACCCAAGTTCAGCCTAAACTAGGCCACACTCATTACTTTGCGATAACGGCGCAAACCGTGCAACTATTAATTGCCCACTTTAAGAAATCTGGAAACGACGTTCATCCGCTCACACCAACCGCGGACTCTCTGAAGCTGTCTTAGGATTTCGCGTTTACCTAAATTTTAACATGAAAGCGTAAATTTGCAATTATCTGAGCGTAAAAGATAATAATTTTCTTTTTTAGTTTCAGATGAAAACAAATTAGGATAACTTACTTGATATATATACTCAAATCCTATCTTCTTTAACAACTGAATTGAAGCATCATTATCTTGAAAAACCCCTGCCCATATTTCTTTCATCCCGATCTTATTAAAGGCATAATCGCAGACCAGCTCCAAAGCCTCTTTCATTAATCCCTGATGCCAATATTTTTCATCAAGTAAAAAACCAACTTCACAGGTATTTAATAAACTAGGACTGGCACCTCGTTCATACAATTCAACCATTCCAATAAGTTTGCTATTTTCTAAACTACATATTGCAAAGCTATTTTTTCTTTCAGCTAGTAAAGTTGCTCCACGCCTTGCTGCTGTTAAATCCTTATATTGCGTAAAACGTGCTTTTTCAAAATAGACGGGATTCTTACTCCATAAAAAAAGTTGTTCTCCATCTTCTTTTATAAAACGTCGTAAATAAATTTTCTTTCCTATCACTTTTTAAAAATACCAAATAACCATTTAGCCCCGTATAATAATCCAAAACTATACGCAGCAATTGTCCATGGCTTCCCTAAAATAATAATCCAAAAATAAGTCCAAAATTTCATTTGAGTTAATCCCGCTAGCATGCACAAAACATCATCAGGTGCAGCAGGGGCTACAATACAAAGAGCGAAAAACCAATTAAATTTTTTCTGATTTTTTGTCCACTTAATATACTTGTCTAATGTTTCTTCAGAAACTAAATGCAAAATAAATGGCTTTCCATATCTTCTTGATAAATAAAAAATAATAAATGAACCAAGACATATTCCAACATAATTGTAGACAAATCCCCAAATTGGTCCAAAAAATACTACTCCAGCTAAAAGAGAAACTCCTCCAGGAATTATTGGTATCACTACTTGAACAATTTGAATTAATACAAATAGCAAGGGGCCAACAATTTTCTTATCAGCTAAGTATGCCTTCATTTTATTGGGATTAGTAAAAATCCCTAATTTCCACCAATAAATAACTAAAGCAATGATTACAATAAAAGATATTAATGTTAAGACATTAATCAATTTTCGACTTTTTTCAGCAGATAATTGCATTTTTTCCGCCTTTCTATCCTACCTAAAATATTTTATCAAATGTAAATCAATAAACTAAAACAATTTAAAAATACACTATTTTCTTATCAAAATTAAAGTATTTGTTATTTTTTTAAGATACCAATTGTTTTTATTGGCTTTTTATATGCTTTTTTTACTATAATAGCCTCGAAACCGCAAAAGAAAGGAATGGATTGATGGTAGTCATTAAGCAAAATGTCATATATGACTCTGAACATGATTTAAGAACTGATATCTATTTTCCTAATGATACTAGCTCAAAAACTAAAATATTAGTTTTTTGGCATGGTGGTGGATTTATTCGAGGAACTAAAGATGATTGCAAAAATTTGGGCATTAAATTTGCTAATGCAGGATTTATGACCCTTATTCCTGATTACAGACTTGCCCCTCGAAATATATTTCCCGCTGCTCACCAAGATGCAAGAAATTTTATCGATTGGTTATTAAACTCAAGTTATACTGACTCAGATGATCAGAAAAATGTAGTACAAATTGGAGCAAGCGCCGGTGGCACTTTAGCTTTACAACTTGCTGGTTTTTACGGTTTCCCAACAGTTACTTGGTCTGCACCAGTCGATTTTTATAATTGGATGAAAAAGCATAAAAAAGTTTTGCCATCCCCAGATGCTAGAACAGAATTAGGAATAAGTGATCCTGATGAAATAGCTGCTTCATTTTATAAATACTTTACTGTAACTTACATTGGAAGTAACAATTATGAAGCTTTACAAGAGTTAGATGCTGATTCATATGATTATCATAACCTTAATCAGTTAATGTTAATCAATTCTAGTCATGAATTAGTTGAACTCAGTGGTGTTTTTAACTTTATCCACTTTTTAGCTAATTCAGGACATGAAATACAGCTTCTTACTTTACCTGGCTCAGGTCATGCTATGGCCTATGCAAATGACTATATAGATGAATCGCTAGATTTTCTCTATCAAGCCATAAAAAGGAATAAGTAGAATGTTGAATATAGATAAGTTTGTACAAATTAGAAAGTCTCTGAAACTATCTCAGACAGAGCTATGTTCGGGTATTTGTACTCAGTCCACTTTAAGTAAGTTTGAAAATAATGGTTTAGTTCCATCATTTAAGATTTTGAATCAATTATGTGAAAGAATGAATATTTCTCTTTCAGATTTAATGGGACCATCAGATGAAACGGGAGTTACAGAGCAATTAATAGAAGCAGATTTTTCACTAGTTTCATATGACTATGAAAAACTTGCAAAAATTATGGCCAAGATTAAGCAAAACACTTTAAAAAAGAGTGATGATAAGTTTCATTATCAATACTTAAAAGGCCAAGTTGCTCTTTATGAAAAAAATGAGCCAATGAGTGCTCTTTATTATTTCAACGGTATTTTAACTGCAGCTGAATTAAAAACAGATAGTATTTATCGATTATTGGCTTTAAATGGTTGCAGTGAAGTATACTTCAGTCAAAAAGAATTCGATAAAGCGAAACATTACTATGATCAAATAAAAAATGAAGTTTTAAAATTTAAAGTCAATAGTAATGAAGAAGCAATTCAAGTTCTTTCTATCTTGTGCACTGCTGGAGAATTTTATGGTGAACAAGGTGACTATAAGCATTCCGACAAATTATTAAATGCTGCATATGACTTATGTGCAACTCGTCACCTAGTATTTTTCTTAGCTAGAACTTGTCTGCGTTTAGGGCAAAATATTATTGCACAAAATGGTGATACCCAAAAAGCAAAAGAAAGATTTTATGATGCTATTGCTTTTGGTCGACTTAATGATAATCGACAAGTAATTGAATATGCACAAAGTGCCTTAAAAAGTTTATAAAAAAGGAGTCTGGATTTTTCCAGGCTCTTTTTCATTAAAAAATACGATATCCAGTAACTGGGTTACTCATACATGAGTTAAAGTCATATGTTTTTAGCTTTTCAAATTCTGTATTTCCATCAATTAAAGTTGTTACACCTTGGGCAAGCATTAAGTTCATTTTCTTAACTTTATCAGGATTTTCTGTAAATGGGACTAAAATAACTGGCTTGTGCATTGCACGCATATAGCCAATTTCAAAAGCACTTCCATCATCAATATTATCCATATCATATAAAAAGACACCTACATTAGCATTTACTAAGCCAGTAATGTCGTTTTGATAAGTAGCAAGTTGCCATTTTAAACTTGGAATACCTGCTTTAGGATTTGGTTCTTCAGGATCAACAAATTCATAATCAAATGGAAAATGAACCCTAACAACAGTTGGATTTTCTGCTAGATATTCTTGAGCTAATTTCACTCTCTTTTTTTGTGCATCATTATAAAATGGTGTTCCTAAATACACATTGCCAGTTGAAATTACAGTCATTATTTTTCCCCTTTTTCATTTTTTATATCAATATTTTAGCAAAGAAATTTTTTAAATAAAAAAATTAACTCTCTCTTGAAAACGTTTTATAATAAAAATTATAGTCTTTTTAAAAAGAGGTATTTACATGTCAAATTATCAATCCATTAATCCATATACAAATGAAGTTTTCGCAGAATATTCTAATCCAAGTAGCCAACATATCGAACAAAGTATCAACTTAGCCAATTGCTTATACAAAAAGTGGCGGCATGAGAGTCCTAAATCAAGAAGCAAAATTTTAAATAAAATTGCCGATAATTTCGAAAATAACCGAACTCAAATGGCAACAATTATGACAAAAGAGATGGGAAAACTTTATGTTGAAGCATTAGACGAAGTTGATTTATGTATCAATATTTGTCGATACTTTGCCCAATATGGTCCTGATATGCTAACTTCAGTCCCATTAAACTCTTCTTTAGGTAATTCGTACTATCTCAAACAATCAATAGGGGTTATTATGGCATGTGAACCTTGGAACTTTCCTCTTTATCAAATTATACGTGTCTTCGCTCCTAATTTTATCGTTGGTAATCCTATGATCTTAAAGCATGCCCATAATGTTCCAAGATGTGCCGCTTTAGCAGAGAAAATTATTAAACGAGCTGGCGCTCCTGAAGGTAGTATGATGAATCTATACTTATCATATAAGCAATTAGCTGATGTAATCAGTGATAAGCGAATTAAAGGGGTTGCATTAACTGGCTCTGAACGAGGCGGTGCCAGTGTTGCTATGCAAGCTGGTAAATATCTAAAAAAATCAACTATGGAATTAGGTGGTAATGATCCTTTCATCATTTTGAATGATGCAGATGATGCTCTACTCAAAAAAGTATTAAAAGATGCGCGTACTTATAATTGTGGTCAAGTATGTACTTCTTCTAAAAGAATTATTGTTTTAGAAGATAAATATGATCAAGTTCTTAATGAATTAAAGAACATTTTCTCCAATTTAAAACCTGGCAATCCGATGGATTCCAGCACTACATTAGCTCCTTTAAATTCAGAAAATGCTAAAAAGAAGTTAACTAACCAGGTTAATGAAGCTTGTGAAGCTGGCGCTACTATTTTTTATCAATATCCTGAGATTAATGAAAAAGGTGCTTTCTTTAGACCGATAATTCTAACCAACATCAGCAAAGTAAATCCAGTTTTTGACCAAGAATTATTCGGTCCTGTTGCTTGCGTATACAAAGTAAAAGATATAAACGAAGCTATTGAACTAGCTAACGATTCCAGCTTTGGCCTTGGTTCTTCTATTATTAGTTCTGATATTAATAAAGCTCAAGAAATCGCTAGTCAAATCGAAACTGGAATGACAGTTATTAATGGACGCTGGATAACTGCCCCTGAACTGCCCTTTGGTGGTGTCAAGAATTCAGGCTATGGTCGTGAATTAAGCGAACTTGGACTTAACGCATTTATTAATGAACATTTGGTAATTGATTGTACTAAGATAAATAAATAAACTGTACTAAAATACCCTCCTAAAAAATTAGGAAGGTATTTTTTTATATATCTTTTTTATCTTTAATGAGATTTATCAATGTCAACACAGTAGTTAATACACTAGTAAAAATTAATAAATAATAATTAACGGCAATAGCTGTTAATGTAGATATTAATTGCTTAGTTAAACTACCAAAAGTTGAAATAGCTGTAGTCCTAGAAGAATAAATTATTAACCCCAATAATAAAATTGTCTCAACTAAGGCAAAAACAAAAGCTCTTACAGTTTGATTTTTCAATAATCGATAAATAATGAGGAACGGTGTAATTACTATATAAACCCAACCAATATAGACTAGTACCGCAAAAATAGTTTGAGATGATGAAAATTGATTATTAGCAAAAGTAAGAATTGTCCTAGATAATGAGTTGGTATTCTCAGATTTTGAAAAGAAAATAAATAAGCTAATCAAAGAAGTTAATATTGCTCCCCAACGATAAACACTAGCACTTTTAGGTAATCTAAATTGTTTTACTTTTCTAACTTTTTCTTCCACTTCAGGATGCTCATTAATTATTCGTTCTCTTTGCCTATCCGCTCTTTCTCCAAACCGTTCTCCAGTTTTATTAAGGTCAGCAGTTAGCTGTTTATCAACAGTATATTGCTTAACAGGAGTATCTCTCTTACATACCCAGAACAGCCAACCTAAAAGCAACAATAAGCATGTCCATCCTAATTCAGGAACAATACTAGTAAAGACCATTAAAATTAATCCAGTTACAAAAACAATTGTTGAGTTCTTATGAATCCATAAAAGCATCTTTTGAAAAATTTCTTTTAATGGCAGCTTACTTACTGTATTCATCAAGTTTGTTGAGTTTTCCTTTTGAATTTGGCTTCTACTCATCCCTTGTTTAACTTTTGTAAACTCTGCCTTATTTTGCTCAGCTTCTTTTGAAAATGTATAGCCACAATATGTACAGACGGATTCGTCAATTTTTAACAAGTGACCACAATTTGGACATCTTTTCATTAATTAAAACCTCTAAAAATTTTATTTACTAATTACCATTATAATTTTTAAATTTATTTTGCATAGAAAAAAAGACTGTATTATACAGTCTTTTTTTCTTTCTAAATTTAATGCTTAGACTTCTTGAATCCTTCATAGGCTAATTTTACAGCTGCAGACAAAAGAATTGGCATCAAAATTACTAAAATAGCTAAACCGACAATTACTGTTATTGCAACTTCAATTAAAGTTGGAATACCTGATGGAATAAGTGCCGCAAAGGTTCCACCCAAAATTATAGCTGCACTAATTACAACCGTACCAATAATTGCACTTGCATGAACCATTCTTTCACTTGCAGTTGTTTCATCTAATTCACGATATCTCATCATCAAGAAAATAGAATAATCAACACCTAAGGCAATAATCATAATAAAGCTAAAGAATGGAGTATTCCAAGTAAGCATATCCTTACCCATAAAAGCCTTGATAAACCATTCATTAATAGTTAATGAACTGAAGTAAGCAATTAATAAAGTACCAAGAATGAATACTGGTTGGAGTATTGATCTAGTCACCACAATTAAGGCTAAGCCAATTCCAACTAACATTATTATTGCTGTTCTAGTAAAGTCTTTAGAAGCTGTTTGACGAGTATCTTCAATTCGTGAACTTTGTCCTCCCATTACCACTTCTGCATCCTTTAAATCAGTTCCAGCAAGTGATTTCTTAACCATAGCACTAAGTTTATGTGACTTAACCGCAGCTTTGTCAGAACTTGGATTTGAATCAAGAACCACAATAATCTTAGTCATTTTCTTATCATTGCTCATGTAGTTATTAATTGATTTTTGGAATAATGAGCTCTTTAAATACTTCCTTGGGATATAAAATTCATCACTAGCTGCAGAATTTGCAAGACCTGATAAGTATGTAGTTCCTTCACCCAAGCCAGAATTTACTTTATTAATTCCATCAGTAAGCACTGGTGAATTACTATAAAGTTTTTGAGCTCCATTAGTAATTTGTGAACTACCAGTAGAAGCACTTGATACAGCACTCTGAACTTGATTTAAGCCTGAAGATAACTTAGTAATAGCTTGATTAGCACCTGGTAAAGCAAGGTTTGATGCTGTTGCTAATTTATTAACTTCAGTTTGAAGAGTGCTAATTTGGCTACTCAAACCAGATAAGCCTTGAAGAGTTGTAGCAACATTGGATAAGTTATTTCCTAAGCTTTGATCAGCTAAACCTGCCGCTTGCAAGTTTGCAGCTACTTTTTCTAATGATGTAGTTGCTGCACTAGTCTGCGCTTGAACTTTACTGTTAACTCCTGACAAAATAGTCATTAAAGCTTGTTCCATAGCTTGTTTTTGTTGGTCATTCAAACCTGCTTTAGCTTCTACAGCACGATACTGAGCTAAAATTTGACTAGTATCAGTTGAAGTTGAACTTGTTGAGGCTTGAAGCTGTTTAAGAATTTCACCTGCAGTAGTTAAATTGGTCCCAATTAATTTAGCATTATTACCTGCATCAGTTAAATTGTTAGTTAAACTAGTTGTATCAATTGAAGCACCTGAACTACGTAAGGCTGAATTTAATTCTTGGATACCTTGATTGATTTGAGGTAAAGCCGATTGTAATTGACTTAACTGACTTTGATTAGCTGTTGATAATTGGCTATTAAGTTGGTTAGCCATTGTGTTTAAGCCATTAGTTAAAGTTTGAGAACCAGATACTAATTGTCCTAAACCATTAGTCATTTGACTTGAACCATTACTTAATTTAGTCAAGCCACTTTGTGCTGAACCTACACCTTGAGTTACAGTATTAAGTTGCTTATTTACATAGAGCTGATTAACTTTTTCACCATAAGGTTGCGTTACAGAAGTAACTAAACTTACTCCTTTACTTGCTTGCAGTTGACGTGTAGCTTCATCAATTAATTTTAAGTCTTTTTCATTATCTAAAGTATGCTTTGACTTTATATAAAGATATGATGGCATTGCCATCCCTTTAGAAAAGTGTTTTTGAACTACCAATAATCCAGCTTTTGAAGGTGTATCATTACTAATTTCATCTGTATCATCATAATTAAGATGACCACTATAAAGTGCCATAAATGGTGTAACAATTAAGAATGTTACGATGATATGCAAAATTGGTCTTTTTACTGAATTAGAAGCAAGGAAAGTCCAAATCTTACTTTCACTTTCACCTTCAAACTTTTTAACTGGCCAAAACATCTTGGCACCTAAACTCATCATAAAGAATGGATTTAAGGTTAGTAAGACAAGTAACAGTACTGCAACACCAACTGCAACACCAGTAGCTGATTGATAAATTGAAAACTTAGCTAAAGCTAGTGCTGAAAAGCCAATTAATATAGAAGAGCCTGAAAACAGGATAGTTTTTCCTGCTTTATGCAAGGCATCTTTAGTTGCTTCACCAACTGCTAAACCATTACCTAAATTCTCTTTAAACTTATCATATAAAAGAATATTGTAATCAGTACCAATTCCGAATAACACAATTACCATAAAAACTTGGGTAAAGTTGGAAAATGGGAAGTTAGCATTTTTTACTAAATTCGTTACAATTGAAAAAGCTGTTAAGAAAGATACTCCCACTGTAAATAAAGAAATCAATGGGACAATTGGGGATCTGAAAACTAAAACTAAAACAATAAAAATAAAAATTATCGATATTAATTCTGTTTTCTTAATTCCTTCTTGAATAGATGCAGAAAAGTCATCGTTTAAAATATCTGCACCAGTTACATAAGTTGCGACACCTTGAGTTTTAATAGCTTTTTGCAACTCTTTATTAATATCTGAAATAGTTCCATGTGATTTTGAAACATTTAACTGAACAAGCCAAGTCGTTTTATCATTAGACTTTAAACGCTTCTTAGTTGCAACATTATCATTAGGAGCTAAGATATTTTTTATTCCGTATTTGTCTTTATTTTCTTTTAAATCAGAAATTGTCTGATTAATTGCTGATTGATTAGTTTTAGTTAACTTTCCATCTTTTTTATTAAAAACTAACGCAATCTCATATGTATTCTTAGTTTTATTACTCCATTCATTATTGAAAGTTTGAGCAATAGTAGTTTGTGTATCTGCAGGTAATTTTATTTCAGCGTGATCACGGGTTAGCTGATTAACATTGGGTAATGCAACAATAGATATAACTAAAATCAGCAACCAGGCAATCAATGAAAATACATGATTTTTTATAAACTTTTGCATTGTTTTCCCCCTTCTAAACCGTTTCTATTAAACGCAATATCATTTGATGATAATTAGAATTTCTTTCTTCTTTACTTTCTCCGCTAAATATAGCTGAACGGTCAAAGAAGACATACCCTAAAACTGCACCAACTAAAGCATGAACTGATATCGGTTCATCTTCATCAGATTTTAGTTTAGTTCCTAGCTCAATAACTTTTAAAAGCTCAATATTGATCTCTGCATCACGTTCATATTCATTTAAATGATATAAAATTGCAGCCAACGCACTATCTTCTAGTAAATAGTCACGAATCAAATCACAAAACTTCAATATTGCTTCTTGACCTGACATACCTACTAGATTTTCCTTCAAGTTTTCATTCAAAGCCTTAATTCGATTAGCACCGACAAGTGATAACAGTTGCGTACGATTATCAATATAATGATATAAAGACTGAGAACGAATCCCTAATTTTTTAGCAAGGTTAGGAAATGTAACAGCTGCTATCCCCTGCTTATCTATTAACTCGCTAGTAGCAGCTAATACTTTAGATAAATCTAACGTCCTTTTCTTAACCAATATTTTCACCTCCAATTATCAACAAAAAATAATATACCACGATACAATGTAGATTTCTTTCTACACTTTGTAGATTAGTGTTACAAAAAAAGACTTAGCTAATGCCAAGTCTTAATTTTGATTAAACCAATTACTAATTGAAAATCCTAATTCCGCGAAAGAACTATTGTCTTTTGAAGTAACCGCAATAATATAACTATGTTTACTTGTATTTACTAAAGCAACTGCTGATTTATTATCACCTATTTGAATTATAGTTGCATTATTTATTTTACTTACTAGTGGACTTTTTACAGAAAAAGTGAAACTGTCAAATTTTTTGTGTAAATAGAT
>NZ_AYYU01000031.1 GCF_001436455.1 Lactobacillus jensenii DSM 20557 | reverse complement strand
ATCCTTACACAAACTATTTTACGGTCTCGAAGCTATACAATAATTAAGTAAGTTTAGGAATATTTTTTTTGGTTTCATTAACTTCTCCTTTTCCCACCATATTTTAAATTAATATTTTTCAGTCTTTGGATTATAAAACAGCCCCCAAAGTGTTCCTTTGAGTGAATATTTAAGTCTAAATAATTTATAGTCTTTCGACTTAAATAAAATTTTTAATGGCTCATAACCTAGCTTTTTTAATAATAACTCAACTAATCTAGCATTACCTTCAAGCTTTTTAGTTGTATAGACCGCATTTCTATTTGCGAAAAAATATCTTTTAATTCTATTTCTATCTTTCTCAAGAACAATATCAGTCGTAATATTTGTTTCTATTTTATGTTCAACTAAAGAATCAGATACTAAATACCCATCATAATTTAACTTTGTAATTCTTTTGGTGTATTCAACATCATCACCCCAAATAAAGAAATCAGAAATTGGATAACCAACTGCTTCAACTATTTTCTTAGGAAATAATATAGAAACAAAAGAAGCTGCTTTAACTTTAATTAGTCCTAATTTAGCTAATTGATTCCAATCTCGTTCAACTGTTGGAACGTTCATATTTGCCGCTGAATCATCTTTCCATCGTACATTACTACATAAAAAGCCCCAAGAATCTAAAATATCATCTTTTCTGATTAAATTCTCTAGTGCTTGTTCTTGTGGAATTGTGTCATCATCCATAATCCAAACAAAATCAGCCGTATTGGCTTTAATAAATTTTTTTATTCCAATATTAAATCCACCAGCACCACCAACATTTTCAGTTAAATTAATTGGCACAATCTTTGTATTATTTTTTGCTATTTCAGCTAGATAATTAATTGTATTATCAGTTGAATTATTATTTACAACATAAATATGATTAACTGGATAGGTTTGATTTAAAATTGACTGAATACATTCTTTTAAAAGGTTCAATCTGTTATAAGTTACTACAACACAATCTACTTTTTTCATTAACTACTCCTCAAAAATTTAATTACATAAATTTCTTGAAACTCGCGCAATATACTCTTGATATCCATAACGTTGCATTGATTCTTTAATTGCCTTTTCAGATGGAAAGAGTTTCCTCTTGGAAATTATATTATTTATGATTTCTCCCAATAATTCAAAATCCCCAGGCTGATACAAAAAGCCATTTTCATCAGATACAATGTCACTAACACCAGTTGGACAATTGGCAGCAATAAGTGGAATTCCCCTACTTGCCGCTTCACATAATACCATTGGGAAACCTTCATATTTAGATGTCATAATCAGCGCATCTGCTTCTTTTATTTGTTCCCAAACATTTTCAGAAAAGCCATGGAATTCAATTGGATTAGTTATCTTACATTTCTGTATTAAATTTTCTAATCTATTCTTAGTTTCAGTGTCTATACTTCCATATAAATCACAGCTCCAATCACCATTTACTAATGATAGAGCCTTGATTAATTCTGAAACATTCTTTTGTCCATCGTAATCAATTCGACCTACATATATAAACTTATTTTGATTACCGCTTCTTTTAATTTCCTCATGCTTATCCTCTGTATTAATTGGATTAAAAATTATGTGTATTTTATCTTTTGGAACACCCAAAGAGATTAACTCTTCTTTAATACCAGTACTAATTGCCCAAAAGCCATCAATATTTTTCAAAAAGAATTGATTTACATTTTTCTTTTTGAAAGAATAATGATACCAAGCAATAACTTTAGTTTTTGAAGAAAGACAAGAACTAAAAATCTTTGAAAATTTCCAAATCACTGGATTAGTTGAAACTATAAAATCCGGTTTTTCAGACAATATAAGATACATGAGGAGAAAAGGCATTATAGTGATATAACAAAGATTTTGAATTAAACGATTATTTGAAAAATTGAAGACTTTTCTGTTCCAATTTTTCATCCAAGTTGGATATTTGCTTCCTCCAAAATTAACCAAGAGCCATTGAAATTCACTTTGACTATTTTGTTTTAAAGCTTCACCAAAATTATTTATAACTGTTTCAGTGCCTCCCTTTCCACTTAAATATGGCACCGCAATAATTACTTTTTTCATTTATATTCCTAGCTTAAAAATGTGTTTTTTTCTTTCCAATTCCTAATTTACGTTTTATAAGGTGGAGTGCTTTTCTAATATTTTGCTTACCACCAATTTGTCCCCAATTCACTTCAGCACAAGTAAATTGATTAGTTTCTAACCAGACATCCATCAATAACTCAGAGATATATCCATATACTCTAGCTTCTTGAACAGAATAATCTGAAATATCAATTTTTGACTCAAGCTTTTCAAGAACTGAGAAAACAAATTCACAATATGAATTAAAGGCTCTTTTATTCATAACGAACATGTTAAACATATGTGCTTTACGTCTGTTCATTACAAGATCAAATGCTGATAAATAAGCAGGATAATCAGCTTGAATTATTTCTCTTGTTTTATCTAATGGTTCTTTATGATGTGCATGAATATAGTGCGAATAGTTACTTTCAATATAGTAATTCCTTTTTTTAGGTAGAAGAACATCTACTCTGCTAAGATACTTTTCAACTTCATCTATATTAAGTACATTATTTAAAGTATAGGGTTTTGAGTTAAAAAAATATCTCCGGTAATGAACTAATCCAATTGCATCTGCATCCTTGAGGTTTTTCCATGCCCAATAAATAGCAGTCAATTCATTGTAATTTGGATTTTTATCAGAGATATTTTTGCCTTGATCATCTCTTTGATAAGAAATATCAGGTTTATAATTTCTTTTCGCACCAACTAAGATTGGAAGGTAACCTTCTTTATTTGGTAGAGAAACCTTCTTATGTGCTGCTACTAAAATTTTAGCTTTAATTTTCTACACAACCTTCTATATTAAAACGCCCCATCTTTTTTCAAGATGCTAATACAACATTTGAAAAATACTTTAGTATCAAACCAAATCGAAGCATTTCTGACATATTCCAATTCAATATCACATCGTTCTGGGTACCCAATATTTGATCTTCCACTTGCCTGCCAAAGTCCAAGTGCACCTGGCTTAACAGATAAAAACTCATCTAAATCTTTTCCATATTCATGTAATTCTTTTTGAACAATTGGACGAGGACCAACTAAAGACATTTGTCCCAATAAAACATTTACAAATTGTGGAATTTCATCTAAAGAAGTCTTTCTAATAAAAGCCCCGACCTTAGTAACTCTTGGGTCTTTTCCTTCAGGTAATTTAAAGTCATTTTTCAAGTATTCTTGATATAACATTGGATTGGCCATTAATACTTTATCAGCATTAAAAATCATTGAACGAAATTTAAACATTTTAAATGGTTTACCATGAAGACCAATTCTTTCTTGAATATATATTGGATTATGTTTGTCCTGCTTATAGATCAACAAAGATATTATTAACATTAAGGGCGACAAAACTATTAAAGCTGCCAAACTGACAATAATATCTGCAGAACGTTTTACAAAGTAATATGTGTAATGCCTTTCTGATACCGAGTCATGTGCTTTACTTTCCACTCTAATATTTTCCATTTCCGTCTCTTCCCACTCTAACTCTAATTAAAATAACCCAAAAAACTTTCTTTGTTTTAATGGTCGCCAGTGCATATCAACTGGATCCCCATTAATAATATTCTTTGCATTTTCTTTCCAAGCTTGTACTAACTTTTCCCCAAATTCACGTCCAAGCTTGTCATAAGCTTCACTTAATTGATATTGTCGTTTTGGCAAATCATGGGCATCGGATGCAAAAGTGCATCCTTGTCCTGCCTTGATTAATTGACGAGCAAATTTTTCAACCTTTTTCCCAAAAATTCCAGTATACGATGAAGCTGTAATCTGAACCAAACACCCCTGTTCAAGAAAGCCTTGCAAAATTGCGGGATCATCCATAATCTTAGTATTTCGTTCTGGATGAACAATTATTGGTGTAATTCCCTCTTGAAGCAGTTCATAGACCATATTGCTGCTATAAGTTGGCACATCATTATTTGGAAATTCCAAGAGCATATACTTGCCATCTTCATCACAGAATAAAATATCATCATTATCAATTGCTTCAGGGAGCTTACCGTTAATTCGCACTTCCATCCCTGGGAAGACTTGCAATGGTAGTCCTGCTTCATCAATCATTTCTTGGAAATTTTCAGTTAAACGAATAACGTCTTTTTTGTGATTTAAATACTTACCATTTAAGGTATGGGGTGTAACAATTGCATGAGTAACACCATTTTGAACAGCTTCCCGTGCTAGCTTCATCGATGTCATCCAGTCTCTTGCGCCATCATCAATACCTGGCAAGATATGACAGTGAATATCTACTAAAACCATTTTATTTCTTTAACCATAAAAAGAGACTTTTCTTCTCTTTATTTTCTTTACCGTAGCCATAGCCGTAACCATAACCAGCATCTTCAGATTTTACATCGTTCATAATGTAACCTAAGACATGAGCTTGAGCAAATTCGAGCATTTCAACTGCTCGTTTAACAGCTTGTTTTTGTGTCTTAGCTTGACGGACTACTAAAACAACTCCATCAAGCTCACGAGCCAATTCTTGTGTATCTGAAACTTCAAGAATTGGAGCTAAGTCAATAATAACCATTTCATAATAGCTTTTAATAAAATCAATAAAAGTCTTCATTCTCTTCGAACCCATAAGCTCTGCAGGATTAGGAGGAATAGGTCCGGCAGTTAAAATAGAAAGATTTTCAATACCACTTTCTTGTGCAAAATCATCCAAATTAAATTTATTATTATTTGAAGTTAAGATAGTAGTAAGTCCTCGACGATTGCTCAAAGAAAAAGTACTGTGAACAGTTGGGCGGCGTAAATCTCCATCAATTAATAAGGTTTTCTTACCCGATTGAGCATAAGTAATCGCAACATTAGCTGCAACAGTTGACTTACCTTCACTAATTGCCGCAGAGGTAAATGCTAAAGTATTAATATCATGGTCAATTGCTTTAAAATTAATGTTCGTTCTAACTGTTCTAAATTGTTCAGTTATTTGACTTTGTGGCTTGGCAATAGTAATCAGCTTAGCACCATAGTGCATTGTTTCATCTGTCCCACGTTTTTTTCTAAATAATGCCATAAACTCCTATACTCTCCTACTTCTAAGTCTGCTTGATTTTGTTGATTTTTTAACCTTGGAAATTGTAAATGAGTTAGATAAATGATAATGTTCGATTTGGCCCAAATTAGTCAAGCCCAACTTCTTAGTCATGAACTCATCATCACGAACAGTTGTATTCAACAATTCTTGTAAAATAATGATGAACAAGCACACAGCAAATCCTAATACTAGGCCAGCCAAAGTAAACAATTTCACATTAGGAAATGATTGCTTACCTTTATTAGCATCAGCAATAATGGTGATGTTGTTAACGTTCATGATTTTAGGAATTTCATTTTTAAAAGTTTCAGCCACTGCATTAGCTTCAGCTTCAGCTTTTTCAGGAGTATCGGCAGTTGCAGTAATTGAAAACACTTGAGATTGTTGTTGAGTTTTTACGGAAATAGCTTTTGATAGTTGAGTAGCAGATACCATGTACGATTTTCCTGAACGTTCAAGAACTGCTGATTGAGCTTTTTTCACTAGCTTCTTTGTACCATCGGCCAGTGTTTGATACTTTGCTGGTTGAGCTTCGCGAACCACTTTTACTGGGTTAGCCAATAAATTTGAAGCATCTTTTAAGATTTTTGAACTAGTAACAATATCTTTATAGGTTGTAATGACTTGCATATTAGCTTGTTGCAATGTATAAGCTGCACCAATATCGTTTTTGTCAGTTTTTTGATTAACCAAAAGTTGAGTTGCGGCGGTATATTTGGGTTGAATTATTAGGGCTGAAACACCCCAAGCTACAATAGCAAATCCGAAGCTCCATACTAAGAGTGATACGAGATGACGACGAAGTATTTTTAATAATTGTGCTAAATCAATTGTGTTATTTTCTTGTAATTGCTCCATTAATCAGTTTCCTTTAATTATTCATTACATAACTTGCTCGTTCTTCATTGACTTGAACTTTGTTTATATCTAGAGTTGATCTAATCTTGTCTGAAATACGTTGTCTTTCTTCTTGACTAATAACTTCAATTTCCATTTGGCCAAATTTTGGATTATCAGTCATTTTACTTGTACCTTGAGCATGATCTTGACTTAAGTTATTAGTTGCGCGACGGTAATCCATTCCAATCTTATACATTTGTTCCATAGTCAAATCAGTTTGCATTTCATTAGAAATAGAATTCAAGAAAGAATTATTAACCAATGTACTTGGTGAAATTGACTTCTTAAGAAGAGCCATAACTAATAAACGATTACGTACTTGTCGACCATAATCTTGCATAGGGTCACCATGACGAAGCTGTACAAAAGCTAAAGCTTTCTTGCCATTCATGTGATAAGTCTTGCCTTTTTTAAATGAAAATCCTTGGTTATCGAAAGTCAATGGAGAAGTTACGTCTACTCCGCCAACTTGATCAATTGCCTTCTCAAGACCACCCATATTAATTAAAATATAGCCATCAATTGGAACACTATAGTACTTATCTAAAGTCTTGATAGTTTCACTAACACCACCTAGAGTGTAGGCAGCATTGATTTTGGCTACGCCATAACTAGAATAATCAGGGAAAATTGCATTTGAGTCTCTTGGAATTGAAACAATTGTTGTCTTATTACTATTTGGATTAATTGAGAGCATCATTATCGTATCAGTTCTACCACGCCAATCACGGCCTAGAGCACCAGTATCTGTTCCTAGCAATAAGATATTTATAGGTTTCTTAGTAGCTAACAAATTGTCAAACGACCTATTTTTATTACTTGTAATACTTTTAGCTACCGGTGTATACATCTTATTTGCTGTGTCACGCAAATTCTTATAAATTAGCCCACATACAATAAAACCAACTAAAATGACAGCACCAAAAACCATCCAAAAACCACGCCAAAATTTGTGATGATGGTGGTGATGATTAACTTTTTTATTTTCCAAATTCTAAATCCCCTTTTTCAACTTTAAAAATAATTAATATAAGCAATTTTTATTTTACCATTAGATATTTCTATATTACAAGGATACTTTTATAGATAACTAAAGAAACTTCCCAACTTTTCTCAATTAGAATTATATTTAAACAAAAAAACAGAATCGACTTTCATCGATTCTGTGAAAAAGATTTATTAAACTTTATTTATTCTTTTCGTCTTTTTTTCTTTTACCAGCCAAACCAATTAAGCTTGCAACAGCCATTGCTGCGAGACCTAAGCCAGCAGCAGATGAATTATCATTACCAGTTTGTGGGAGTTTTGTTGAAGAACTAGTAATCTTCTTGGCTACGTCCTTATTAGGGATATTTGCTTCAGGGGTTAGTGGAGTAGTAGTCTTTGGTTCATCATGTTTTCCGGTTGATTTGGCAGGTAATTCTGGTGTCTTATTACCTTTATTTGTCTTTGGATTTTCTGGTGTTACTGGAGTAGGAATCAAGTTAGTGTGTAATTCTACGATTTGATCAACATCAACATCATTGTCATAACGAGTTGGAATTTCAACACTAGTCCAGTCTGCAGTATAACCTTTCTCCTTAAGAGCCTCATCAACAGTCTTCTTAACTGTCTCTGAATCAATATTTTGGTAAGTTACGCCGTTAAATGGTACTTCCACAACCACTTTCTTGCCTGCATCATAAGCCTTAACAATTAGTTTTTGTGGAAGTGGGACAATTTCCATATTCACAACGACATCTTTATCATTTGCCTTAACGTGAACTTCTGGAGCTTGTTCACTTTCCTTGGTCAAACCATATCCCTTTGCAACATCTGGAACATATTCTGACCAAGTATCTGTGCCAATGGCTTCACCATCTGTGTAGCCAAGGAATTTACCAGTTACCTTATCAACTAAAGCAGTCCGCTTGTATTGAACAACTTGAGTTTGAGTTTCAGTATGTTCAGCATTTGACCCACCATCTGAGTAACCAGCTGGGTACTTAACATTAATTGTCCGAGTGATTGGCGTTGTTAAGTCGTTATTTTCAACACCTTGAGGGTATTTAGGACTTTCTGGGTCGCCAGGACGAACTGGTTCTTCAGGAGTCTTACCCTCTCCAGGTTTAACTGGAACAATTTGGTGTTTGAAGTAAACGTTAATTACACCATCTTTAATTTCTTTAATAAGTTCAGGAATATTGTCATAATTGATAAAGTCATAACCACGAGGTTCAAGTTCAGAACGAATAGCTTGAACATAGCTGTAAACCTGCTTATCATCAATCTTGTCTCCGCCTTCACCAGAAATCAAAGTTGCCAAACTTGCATTCTTAAGTGGAATTACTTGATCATTGTCAGACTTGTCAATTGCCTTGAACTTAATGGTTTGAATTGGACGGTAGTCAACATCAATTACTTGATTACCAGCATCGGCACTAGGAGTTGAAAGGTCAATCTTAATCCGGCTAGCAATATAACCTGGAACCTGATCATCAAGTGACAAAGTGTATTCATCATAGTGACTACGTTCGCCTTCAACTTTCCATTCGCCATAAGTTATTTCGCCAGTTGCCACATTTACAGTAGCATCCCTTACAAAGTGAACTGCTTGATCTTGAACAGTAACATCACCAGAAGGCTTGTGTTCAACAATCTTACGAGTAACGTCTCTGTTTAAGTCAGTCTCCTTAACACCATCTGGGAAGGTCTTTCCAGGGTTATTTGGAATTTCGTCACCAGGGTTCTTAGGATCAGTATGGTTAACTTCAACTGTCTTAGAGATAACCGGAATTAAAATTGGTGTGTCATTTGGCTGAATAGTTACTTCACCAGGAACACTGAAGCCCTTAGCGACTTCATAACCAGTTGGAGTTGCATCCGTTACTTCGTGAGTAGTACCAACATATCCATCAATTGTCTGTGTCTTAACAATTTCACCTCTATCATTAATGTACTTAATGGTTTGGGTGTTTGGCTTAGTGTGGTAGTCGATAGTAGCTTTTGCATCGCTTGGTTCATGATCCTTGTCAAAGACGATAGCTGGAACACTTTCAGCATCTTTACCATCAACTTGACTCACATAATTTGGAAGAACTGGGGCAGTGAACTCCTTGAAGCCACCAGTCCAGTCACCGTAAGTTACTACTTTAGAAATTGGATCCATAGTAGCGGTTCTAGTAGCAACTGCAGTTTGAGTGATTTCTTGGGTCTTACCACCAGGGTATTTAATGGTGATAGTCCGGTTAACAAGCTTCTTTGCTTTAGGATCGGTGTCTGAAACATCAATACCAGGATGGTTAAAGATTAACTTAATAACTTGGTCCTTAGTACCGAAGTTAGTAGGATCAGTACTTTGAGAAACAAACTTGTAACCCTTGTCACCAAAGAATCCTTTAAGTGCGGCAATGTAGTCGTTCAGTTTTTGGGCTGGAACTTCATGATTAGTGTTACCAGTGATTTCCTTATCAAAGCCGGCAGGAATAGTTAATGGAACTTCTTTACCAGTTTGGTTGTCGTAAGCTTCAACAGTGACTTTTTGAGTTAATGGCAAGTAGTAAAGCTTGATGTCCATGTCACTACTATTTTCATTAACTGTGACACTTGGCGTACTTTGAGCAACGTAACCGGTCTTTTCAGTACCTTGAACTGCGTCAAAAGTGGTCTTATCGCTAGTTGTCCAAGGTGACCAAGTGAATTCACCAGTAACTTGGTCAACAGTTAAAGTCCGCTTAAAGGTTGCTTGATCAGTCTTAGTTGATTGAACAGTCTTACCATCTGGTTCATAAACAGTAACTACGCGAGTAACAGTCTTTTGTAAGTCAGTCTTAACAACGCCATCTGGAAGTTTTGGCTCATCCCCAGTGTAAGTTGTAGTCTTGTGAACTAATTTAACTGTTTGATTACTTACAGGCTTGCTGAAGTCAATTGAACCTGGGACTGAAGAATCCTTAGCTAATTCGTAACCTTCTGGAATTTCTGATGGAACTTCCTTCTTATCACCATATCTACCAGTGATAACAGTTTGATGGATAATTGCGTCTCCATTTTGGGTATCTATGTAGTTGATAGTAGTGGTTTGGTTAGTCTTAGTGTAGGTGATGTGGATTTCTTGGTCGCCTGCTTCAACACTTGGAGTTGAAGAGTCAACCTTAGTTCTACTTGCAGTGTAGCCAGTAACTTGGTCGCTGTCGCCTAAAGTGTATTCGCTAAATTGCTTGTTAGGACTAACAACTGTCCAGTCGCTGTAAGTTACTTCACCAGTTGCAATGTTAACTTTAGCAGTGCGAGTGAATTTAACACTTTCATCGCTAACAGTCACACTGCCATCTGGCTTATCTTCAATAATCTTACGAGTAACGGTTCTGTTTAAATCACTTTCGCTGACACCCTTAGGGAAGGTCTTGCCTTCAGTACCTGGAATAGAGTCGCCAGGGTTCTTAGGTTGGTCAGGAGTTACAGTGACTTTCTTAGAACGTAAAGTGATGATGATTGGAGTATCAGAATCCTTGATTTCAACTGTCTCAGGAACNCAGTTTCACCAGGTACTAATTCATAGCCATCTTCAATCTTTTGGTTAACCTTTTCCTTGTCACCCACATTACCATTAAGTACTTGGTCATTGCCAACAGGATTACCATTTTCATCAACGTACTTAATAGTTTGGGTACCAGGATTTGCATCGTAAGTTACAGTGACATCCTTACCATTTTGAGGAACGCCATCAACAACTTGAACGTCTTCAGTTGGTACGCTAGTTGCTGGTTTACCATCAACCTTAGTAGTGTGGCCAGGAATTGAACCAGCGTCATAACCTGGGAATTCTGCTTTTGACCATTCACCTGGAGTTGTAGTTCCAGTTACCTTGTCTATAGTGTTAGTTCTGTGAACAGTGACAGTTTGAGTAACTTTAGCAGTTGAACCGTCGCCGCGAGGAACGGTAATAATTCTAGTAACAGTCTTGTCTTCAGGAGTTTCACTGGTTTGATGAGTGAAGTAAAGCTTGATTGTCTGAACATCAGTAGTGTACTTGTCTGGAGTGGCAGTAGTTGAGTTTTCAACGTACTCATATCCAAGCTTAGCAAGTAAAGTCTTAATCTTACTTTCACGATCACTTGCGTCAGTTGCTGAAACTGCAGCATCAACCTTACCAGCTAATTCAGTATTAGTTGCGATACTGTCTAAATCAATCTTAACATCCTTACCAGTTGCTTGGTCGTAAGCTTCAAAGATAACCTTGCTGTCATTTGGAGTGTAGTATATGTTAACAGTTGAGTCACCGCTGTCACGGTTTACAGTAATTGCATCAACCTTATTGGTTGCAGTGTAGCCGTCAATTGCAGGAGCATTGTATTCTGCAAAGTTACTATCACCAGCAGTCAAGGTCCAATCACTTAAAGTGATCTTCTTAGTTACTTCATCATAAGTAGCAGTCCGCTTGAAGGTTGCAGTTTGCTTTTCAGTATGAGTGATATTTTGACCAGCAGTGTCATAAACGTTAATAGTTCTAGTGACGGTGTGCTTTAAGTCTCGACTAGTTAAACCATTTGGCAAGTCAGGAGTTTCATCAGTTAAAGTAGTAGTTTTGTGAACTAACTTAACTTTTTGATCACTTGCAGGCTTGCTGAAGTCAACTGAACCTGGAACTGAAGAATCCTTAGCTAATTCATAGCCTTCAGGAATTTCAGGGGTAACAGTCTTAGTTTCACCAGTCTTACCAGTCACGATTGTTTGGTGAACGATTGCGTCACCGTTATCTGAGTCAACGTAGTCAATCGTTACTGTGTGAGTGTCCTTAGCGTAAGTAATGTGGATTTCTTGGTCACCAGCGTCAACTGATGGAGTTGATTCATCGACCTTAGAACGTGAAGCGGTATAACCCCATACTTGGTCTCCGTCACCTAAAACATATTCAGTGAACTTGTTTGAAGGACTAGCAACTGTCCAGTCGCTATAAGTTACTTTACCAGTTGCAACGTTAACTGTAGCAGTCCGAGTGAATTTAACACTTTCATCGCTAACTGTAACTGAACCATTTGGCTTATCTTCAATAATTTTACGAGTGACTGTTCTGTTTAAGTCACTTTCACTAACGCCCTTAGGGAAGGTCTTGCCAGGGTTATCTGGAATTTCACTACCTTCATTTTGAGGTTTGTCTGGAGTAACAGTAACAGTCTTAGCCTTTAAAGTTACGATAATTGGTGAATCAGACTGCTTAATGTCAACTGCACCAGGAATAGTTTCACCAGGTACTAATTCATAGCCA
>NZ_AYYU01000030.1 GCF_001436455.1 Lactobacillus jensenii DSM 20557 | reverse complement strand
AGGATTATTTTCTTTTTGGCAAGTGTTTTTTTCGGTGCAAAAATATTCTATTCATGGTAGAGTTTCTAATGAAACAACCGTATTAAGGAGGAATTATTATCAAAGAGTATGATTTAGCAATAGTTGGCGCTGGTCCAGTTGGATTATTTTCTGCTTATTTTGCTCATTTACACGGGCTTAAAGTTGCTCTACTTGAATCTCTACCAGAATTGGGTGGCCAGCCAGCTGCCCTCTATCCTAATAAAGTTATACAGGATATCCCTGTATTTAGAGATATCAAGTCATTTGAATTAACCGAAAAGCTTTGTTCAAATTTGAGTGACGACACTGACATCTATCGTAATTATAAGGTAGAAAATATTATTTTTGATAATTCTCATTTTATTATCAATGATGATTTAATCTCTAAAACTATCCTTATAACAACAGGTAATGGTGCTTTTAAGCCGAAAGCTTTTCCTCTTGCAGTTCCAGATAATATTGAAAGTAAGATTTCTTACTTTGTAAAAAATCCACAAGACTATCAGGATAAACAAGTCGCCGTACTCGGTGGTGGTGATTCCGCACTTGATTGGGCACTAGAACTAAGTCAATATGCAAAAGTTTCATTAATACATCGCCGTAATCAATTTAGAGGGCTTGAAAGTAATGTTGAAAAGGTTAAAAAAAATCCTAAAGTTTCTGTTTTGACCCCATACTTACCTGCTGACTTAACTGAAAATTCTGGAAGATGTGAATTATCTCTTAAGAAAGTTGGCACAGATGAAACAAATTCATTTATTTTTGATAATCTAATAGTTGCATATGGTTTTCGAGCTAATAACCGTTTTATAAAAAAATGGGGTATTGAGTTAGAAAATGACTTAATTAAAGTAGATCGAAAGATGGAAACTTCAGTCAAGGGAATTTTTGCAGCAGGCGACAGTGTAGGCTACGAAGGTCGCGTTCCAATTATCGGAATCGGCTTCGGTGAAGCGCAAATTGCTATTACTTCAATTATGCAAACAATCTTTCCTGATAAGCAGCTGACTATCCATTCTACAAGTATTTAGGTGACAGATAATGACAGAACACTTTTACCAACATACAATTGAATTATTGAACGAACGTGGTGTTACGCTAAAAGATATTGAGGACTTAGTTTATTATTTGCAAAAAGATTATATCCATCCTCTTACTCACGAAGCAATGCAAGAAAGTATTACTAAAGTTCTTCAAAAAAGAGAAGTTCAAAATTCAATAATTACCGGAATTGAATTAGATAAGCTTGCTGAAAAGAAGCAACTTTCTGAACCTTTACAATCAATTATGGAAAATGATGAACCTTTATATGGTTGTGATGAAGTTTTAACTTTTTCAATTACTAATCTTTACGGTTCAATCGGTTTTACTAATTATGGCTATATTGATAAAACAAAGCCTGGTATTTTAAAATGGTTAAATGATAAATCAACTGGCAAAATCAATGTTTTTCTTGATGATTTGGTTGGAGCCGTTGCTGCAGCTGCTGCCAGTCGTTTAGCTCATACTCAAACATCTTTAAAAGATGACAGTATTTATTCTAGAAAGGATTAACTATGGGGTTAATTTCATTTATTTTGCATATTGACGATCACTTAGTAAATATCGTCAATCAATTTGGCAATTATACTTATTTAATTTTATTTGCAATCATTTTTATTGAAACAGGATTGGTTGTTTTCCCATTTTTACCAGGTGATTCATTAATATTTGCAGCAAGTGCAATGGCTGCAAATACTAAATATGGACTAGATATCTGGCTTGTATACTTAGCAGTAGTAATTGCTGCTATTTTAGGAGATAGCGCTAACTATGAAGTTGGAGCTTGGTCAACCAGAGCTGGATCTAAGCATGCTTGGTTTAATAAGCTAATAAATGAAAAGAATCGATATGCCGCGGAGAAATTTTTTGAACGACATGGATCGCTTACGATTGTAATAGGACGCTTTATCCCATTTATTAGAACTTTTGTCCCATTTATTTCTGGTGGTAGTAAAATGCATTACGGCCATTTCATAACATATAATATCTTAGGTGGTATTTTGTGGACAGGGTTATTTTCAATAATTGGTTACTTCTTTGGTAACTTGCCAATTGTAAAGACACACTTTTCACTAATTGTAATAGCAATCATTTTGGTATCAGTTGTTCCAATTGCTATCGTAGCTCTAAAGAAAAAAATCATATTAAAAAAAGGATTCCATTAGGAATCCTTTTTTGTTTATTCAACTGGATGTTTAGCAACCAGTTTTTGTACGCTATCGGCTACTTTGGAAAGAACTGCTTGGTCATTGCTATTATTTAGAGTTTCAATAATAAGTTGGGCTACTTCTCTACTATCTTCTTCATCAAATCCGCGACTAGTAATTGCCGGAGTTCCAATTCTTAAACCACTAGTAATAAATGGTGAACGTGGATCATTTGGAATGGCTTCTTTATTAGTAGTAATCATGACACTATCAAGTAAGTTTTGAGCATCTTTTCCAGTTAAGCCAGTCTTGGTAATATCTAAAACTAATAAGTGGTTAGCTGTTCCACCAGTTACAACTCTAATTGTGTCAGAAGCATTTAAGACAGCGGCCATTGCCTTAGCATTTTTAACTACTTGACCAATATAAGTCTTGTATTGTGGTTGCAAATCTTCATAAAATGCTTGGGCCTTAGCAGCAATAACGTGTTCAAGTGGGCCACCTTGAGAACCAGGGAAAACAGCTGAATTAAACTTTTTACCTAACTCTTCAGAGCGAGATAAAATCATCCCTCCACGAGGACCTCTTAAAGTCTTGTGGGTAGTTGTAGTTACAACGTCAGCAACTGGCACAGGATTTGGATGATAACCAGTTGCAACAAGTCCAGCAATATGAGCCATATCAACCATTAAGTAAGCTCCCACTTCATCAGCAATTGCTCTGAACTTATCCCAGTCAATAATCTGACTATATGCAGAAGCTCCGGCCACAATAATTTGTGGTTTAATTTCTAGTGCTTGCTTACGGATTGCATCATAATCAAGTTCTTCTGTTTCAGGATTTAAGCCATAAGCATAAGTTTGGTACATTTTACCTGAGAAGTTAACCTTGGCACCGTGAGTTAAGTGTCCGCCGGCATCCATTCCCATGCCCAAAATCTTGTCACCTGGCTTAAGTAATGCTTGATAAACTGCCGCATTAGCTTGAGAGCCTGAGTGAGGTTGTACGTTGGCATAAGCTGCACCGAATAACTCTTTTGCATGATCAATTGCTAATTGTTCTGCAACATCAATATATTGGCAACCACCATAGTAACGCTTGCCAGGATACCCTTCAGCATACTTATTAGTTAAAACTGAACCTTGTGCTTCTTCAACTGCTTTTGAAACAATATTTTCTGAAGCAATTAATTCAATTGTATGTTGTTGTCTGTCTTCTTCTTTGTCGATTGCATCCCAAAGTTGTGGATCTTTTTCTGCATATTTCACGAGCCAAGCCCTCCTAAATAAAAAACTAACAAGTTAATTTTAGCATTATCTACTTATTTTTCCATAAACCATTTTTGTACATTCTTAGCAACTTGCTCTGGCAAATAACGGACTCGGATTTGGTAGCCATAGTTTTTATCCATTACTTCAAGTTCTATATGCATTAACTTTTTCCGCTTCATCCAAACACTTTGACTTAGCTTCAAATATTGAATCTTGTCTCTCGGTAATATTGCTTTGATAATTTTAAAATAGCGTTTAGTTCCAAGATATAAATATTTATCATCAAAGCTAACTCCACTAGTCTTACCAATAATTATGCTAGTAAATAAAATATACAAACCGATTACCAGACTTAAAATAGCAACCCAAATAAAGGCTTGCCCAAGATATAAATAAGCTAGCAAATTAACTACTAAACTAATCCAAAACCAGCAGTTAAATCGATAAACAAATAAAGCTCGCTTTCCACTTTTAGCTAATGGAATAAGTTTCTTAATTACACTTGGCCAAGTAGGAAGTAACTCATGTAAAGCATCTGCAGCATACTTAGCTTCAACTACAGGAATCAGATTAATATTGCCTTCTTCTTCACCAGTTACCTTTGAAGAGGCAATTGCTTGAATACTAACTAACTTAGTCAAGAACCTAAAATAAGTAGCTTCAAAAATGATTCCCTGAATTCTCTTAACAGGCAAAGTCATTTGTGTTTTAGTAAAAAGACCACTCTTTGCCTTTAACTGATTTTGTTCATTATAGATGTTAAAGTTGTAATAACGTTGCCAAGTAGCTAAAAAAGAAAGAACAATCCCTACTAGTAAAACAAGCAGCAATAATGGCCAGCTAAAATCAATTTTAATATTAAAATCACTTAGCTTCCCATAAAACCCCAAAACCAGCACAATCCCAGCAATAATTCCAGGCGAAGTTAAAGTATAAATTGCTAAATCACGACTATTAATCAAGTAGCCTTTTACTTCATCTTCAACTGCCGATTCCGCCACTTGCATTGTTGCTTGTAAGCGTTCAAGCTCTGCCTGACTAATAACTCGTAAAACTACTATTCCATCATCATCTTGATTAGCTGTTTCCAAGATAACTTTAGTTAATTTTAACGGCTCTATCCAAAAAGGATGATTGGTATGAATTGTTTGGATTCTTGAATAAGGGATATGTTTTTCCTTCTTTTTAAATAAACCAGAACGAATTACCAATTCATTATCTAAAAATTCATAAGTAAAACTAAAATATTCAACAAAAGCTGCTAATAAAACTAGAACTACAAAGCAGCTAATTTGAATAAAATATTGCCCTTTTAAGAAATTTAGATAGTCACAAACAACAAGAATAGCAGGCAGAAGACCAATTTTACTACTGACTTGATCTTTTAAGAAAAACAAAAGAGCTAGTGGTGATAAATGCTTATTCATGTGTATCACCTGCTTTTTGAATAATAGTTAAAAGCTGCTTTCTAAACTTCTTAGCATCTTCTAGCCTTAAGCCCGAAATCTTTTCACTTGAAGAAGCAGTATGCAAATATAACTCTGTCAAATTCTGCCAGCGTAAGATTGGCCCTGCTTCCAGGGTAACTGTCTGCAGACGCGCAAGTGGAATGGTAATTTGTTTTCTAAAAATATACCCCTTGTGCAATTCCACAAATTCACCAGTTATTTGGTAAGTCCAAAAATTATAGATATACGGAATTAGAAGAATTTGAATCAAGTCAAATAAGATAACTAAGGCAAACAATACTGTCCAGACTATTAAAGTAAGGTGTAGCCAGTTTTTATCAACAAAAATTTTTAAGACAAAATAGATAATTCCAAAGCCAACGATTGTTCCCAAAGCATCAAGAATATTCTTCACTAACCAAGCTTTCTTTATTTCTTTTGGTAACTTATTTACCATTTCCATTCGCCTCCCATCAAAAAAACTCTACTTACTAAAATTATAGCAAGTAGAGTTATTATTTTATAATATTATTCCTTAAACCAGATGATATTTCAATAAATGCTGGCGTAAATACTGCAGAGTTAAACTTGAATTATTACTTTTAACTAAGGCAAAAGGATTACCAGTTGCCATTACTTGTCCACCATTACTTCCGCCTTTAGGACCTAGGTCAATTAAATAATCACAATTAGTCATAATATCTAAATCATGAGTAATGATGACAATTGTTGCACCTTTTTTCTGCAAGCGGCGTAAAACTTTAAGCAAAACTTGAATATCACTTGGATGAAGTCCAATTGTTGGTTCGTCAAACACAAATAAAGTATGCTTGCAGGACTTTTGCAGATGCTTAATTAGTTTCAGACGCTGAGCTTCACCACCAGACAATTCTGGGGTGCTCTCTCCTAAGTGCAAATAACCTAATCCAACTTCTTGCAATAAAGTTAATTCACGTAAAATTTTACTTTCATGAGAAAAAACAGGAATTGCTTCATTCACCGAAAGATTCAAAAGCTCAGCAATTGAATAATTATGCCATTTTATCTTTAAAATATCTGGTGCAAACCGCTGTCCCTGACAAGTTGGGCAAACTTGTTCCATATCAGGTAGATACTGCAAATCAAGTGAAATCTTGCCTAGCCCCTGGCAGGTTGGACAAGCTCCTTGTTTATTATTATATGAAAATGCAGATATCTTCAGCTTTTGTTCTTTTGCTTCAAGTAAGTTAGCAAATAAATGCCGCAAATTATCCATGATTGAAGTATAGGTAGCAACACATGAGCGCGTGTTCTTTCCAACTGGCTTAGCATCAACACTTATAACCGACTTGATAGAAGTCGTTAACTTCGTTACTTGCGCTGGTAAAGCGTGGGGATTTTTAATAGCTGGCACTAAACTGTCTAAAATTAGACTAGTTTTACCCGCACCTGAAAAGCCAGTTACGGCTGTTAACTTCTCATCTGGAATTGCGACTTCAACATCATGCAAGTTGAAGTAGTCCTTTACCCTTAATTGCGTTGATTGCGCTAGAGATATATCTTGCTTTTTTAGGCTAGTAATTTTGGCAGTACCGGATAAATATTTCCCTATCATTGACTTAGGATTGTTTTCTAAATCTTCTGGTCTTCCTTCTGCAACAATGCGCCCACCCATTTCCCCAGCTTCTGGACCGATTTCAATCACCCAATCAGCAGCTTCAATCACACTGACTTCATGATCAACAACTACTAATGAATTTCCCTGGTCAATTAACTTACGGAAGATTTTTAATAAACCTGAGACATTGTCTGGATGAAGTCCAATTGTTGGTTCATCTAATACATACAAAACGCCAGTTGTTTCTGTTCGCAAAGTTCGAGCTAATTGAATTCTTTGTAGTTCTCCCGTTGATAACGTATTACCGTTTCGAGCTAAGGTTAAATAGTCTAACCCCAAATCAAGTAACGGAGTTAAGTTATCCTCTAAGTCTTTGAAGATAGCTTTAGCTATACCTTTCATTTCTTCAGGTAACCAATTTATAGTCTTACATTCAAAATGAACTAACTCAGCCAAAGTTAAATTAGAAACTTCAGCTATATTCATTCCCGCAACGGTTTGCTTTAGTAATTCAGGATTTAGACGATTGCCGTGACAAAGCGGACAAGTTGAGAACTTAAAAAACTTATTGATTCTAGTCAAACTGCGTTCTGTCTTAGCAGTCTTTAAGGATGCATAAACCGCTTCATATGCATTCTCATATAGCGTTCCATCGGTGCTATAGACTCGCCCAGTTGAAGTGTGAAAATCAACTGCGTATTTTTTCTTTTCACCGTGTAAAACAATATCTTTTTCTTTATTGGTCAAATCCTTAAATGGTACATCTAATCGCACACCTAAAGTTGCGGCAATAGTATTCATAAAGTTGCGGCCAGGTAAACGCCAAGAAGCAACTGCACCTTCATTAATCGTTTTGTTGTCATCGGGGATAATTTTAGTTGGATCTAAAGTTTGCACTTTACCAGTTCCATGACACTTGGGGCAGGCACCACCTGAATTATAGGCAAAGTCTTCTGCAGATTTTGCCATAAATTCTACCTGACAAGTAGGACAGGTAATTTCCCCCATCTTATCTCCGGGCGCATCCATTGCCTTAGCAATTGCCAAGCTTGGGGCAATTTTATGCCCATTAGGACAAACTGGACTAGCTAGACGTGAAAAGATTAAGCGAATTACACTAAGAATCTCACTCATCGACCCGACAGTTGAACGTTCACTTGGAACAGTTGGTCTTTGCCTTAAAGCAATAGCTGAAGGAATATGACGCACTTCTCTAACACCAGTTTCTTTAGCTTGCGAAATTCGTCTGCGAGTATAAGTTGATAAGGCTTCTAGATAGCGTCTTGAACCTTCCGCATAAAGAATCCCCATTGCAAGTGAACTTTTACCAGCACCAGAAGGACCAGTAATAGCGACAAACTTGTGCAAGGGAATATCAATATCAATATTTTTCAAATTATTGATGCTTGCCCCTCGAACTTCAATATTTTTTGGGGGAAAATTTGATTTTTCAATCATTAATCTTAATTTCAGTCCTTTAAATTTAATCCATTTATTTATTACAATAGTATTTTTTCATTGATAAGTAAAAAAATACTTACAAAAAGCAAGTTTCTTATTTACTTTTTGTAAGTGGAATGTATAATAATCTTATACTTACAAAAGAAGAAATCTTATCAGATTTAAGAAGCAAAATTAATAACGATAGCTTATTTACAGATGAAGAAACATTAAAAAAGCAATCATTCAGTGACAATCTAGCTGGCCAACATGGCTTAGCTCTTGCTTTCATTGAGGCACATTCAACTGCCGATATACAAAACGCCTTAGCAATTGCGCGCAAATATCACTTACCAGTAATAACTCAAAATAAATTTACCAGTACTGTAATTGGAGCTGATGCAAGTGATAATGCCCTAATTTTATCTACTGCAAAGTTGAATAAAATTATTGAACTGAATACAATTGACGGATATGCAGTAGTACAACCTGGCGTTGTCAATGGAGACCTTGATGCTGCCGCAAGAAAAGAAGGATATTTCTACGCACCAGATCCTGCTTCACGACCATATTCCGGAATTGGTGGTAATATTGCAACAAACGCTGGTGGCTTAAGTGGTGTCAAATATGGCTCTACTCGTGACAATGTATTAGGTCTTAAAGTTGTTTTAGCAAATGGTGACATTATCAATGTAGGTGGTAAAACTACTAAACAAGCATTTGGCTATGACCTAACACATCTTTTCATAGGCTCAGAAGGTACATTAGGTATTATTGTTGAAGCTACTGTTAAGCTCTTACCATTACCACTTGGAGAAAGTGCAATGGGACTAGCATTCTTCCCAGATATGACTACTTTATCAACGGCTACTAGTGCTATTCGCCGTTCCGGTTCAGATCCAGTTATGCTTGAAGCACTTGATATCAATACTCTTAAAGCAATTGATAAGTTTAAGAATACCAACTATTCAAATAATGGTAATGCTGCTCTAATTTTCAAAATTGATGGTATAACTAAAGAAAAAATTGATATTCTCAAAAATACCTTAGCTAAATTCTCAGCTTCCGAAGTCACTTTGACTACTGATGAAACAAAACAAAAGCAAATTATCGAGTTACGACAAGCAATGCTTCCAGCTATTTTTACAGGTAGAAACGCCGTTATGGAAGACATGGCTGTACCTACTTCAAAAATGGCAGAATTGGTTGATTATATTCAAGAATTGAGCCAGAAATATGATTTGGAGATTTTTACTTCAGGACATGCTGGAGAAGGTAACTTACATCCAACTATTACTTGGAGTACAGCAGTTAGTGAGACACCTAAAGAAGTAGTAACTGTTATCAAGTTAATGTTTGAAAAGGCCCTCGAACTTGAAGGAACTATTTCAGGAGAACATGCTGTGGGCTTACTTAAGAATAAATGGAACCATGTTGAATTAGGTGAGTCAGTTGACATCATTCAACACCAAATTAAGAATCTCTTTGATCCAATGGGAATTTTAAATCCTAAACGTAAAATTGATTAATTATAAAAAGCAAGTATTTGATATGCACTCTAAATTTGAAACATATTAAATAACTTGCTTTTTTCATTTTATATAGTAATTATCTATTTTCATTCCACTTGCAAGTTCAAAAAAGTAAGACAAAATTCCTAGCTCCAATTTTGCATATGGACTTTCCTTAACTTCTAACTTAACCACTCCATCAGTTAAATAGAATTTAAAGTTTTGCTTATTAAGAACAGTTGGTGCTTTTAAAGCAGCTTCTACTCCTTGTTTAAACCAGTTATTCTCATTATCACTCTGACTAACTTGAGTGAAGCTTTTACTTTTATGATTCTTTCCATCATCTATTCCATATCCAAAAACAACTACTCCATAGACATTTTCATGATATTTACTTTCTAATCTTTTGCGATTATAAGTTCCACCTACAAACCAGCTGTTCAAGCCAATACTTTGCAAAAATAACATCAAGTTGGCTGCACAATATCCTAATCCTTCTTGCTGACTATCACTTCCAGCTAGCACAATAAAGTTTTGAGCATTTTGACTTAAAATAAATTTACCAAGAAGTGATAAGGATGAATTATCATCAAATACTACCTTCATAGTCAAATTATGGCTACTGTTCAGTTTATCAATTCTTTCTAAAAATAAACGTTTGAACATTAGGATCAATTTCTACTGGCTTATATCTACGAACAGTGTGTCTTAAATCAATTGCTTTTATTAGGTCCGACTTTGAGATCATATTATTTCTCCTATCTAAGTCATTTCTACTTAATGTTATAACGCAAAGAAAAAGAAACTCAAAATTGAGTTTCTTTATTCTTTATTATCAACATAATAGTTAATTAAAAAATGCATAGGTACAGCAGCAAAAATAGCAATCACCCAACCATCCTGCTTTAAAACTTCCATTCCAAATGCAGCAAGCATACAAGCCGTTCCCCACAAAACACCCTTTAAAGCACGCTTAGCTTTTTGCTTTTTTAATACAGCTTGTTCACTTGTTTTTTGCGTATCTTCTTTCCTATCAAATTCAGTATTGCCTACAATATAATCAATAGAAACATCATAAAGCTTGCTTAATTGCTTTAACTTTAGAATGTCTGGTAATGAATCACCAGTTTCCCATTTAGATACTGATTGACGTGACACATTTAGTTTGCTAGCAAGTTCTTCCTGGGACATACCAGCATTAAGTCGCATCTCTTTAAGACGCTCATTAATTTGATCCATGATTCTTCCTCCGTCATTTAATATCTAAATTATATTGCGCACATCAGTTGCACACCACCAATTATGGTATACATTCACGCCACTTTCAGTTGCTTTTACTATTTCCCAGGAAATAACCACTAGTTTACTTATTTTGGCAACTTCGATAATTCTTGTAGATAGTGATATTGAATCCATGCAGATACAGGTGTGGCAAACAAGAATAATACTGCTGCTCGACCATCTTCTAAAAACATAATAAGTAGACAAACAATAGCTAAACAAAGTGACCACAAAATAATTTGTGATGCATTCCGCTTTTTACGCAGAGCTTCTTTTGTATTTTTTACTTTTTCTGATGAATCTCTCCCAACCAAGTAGTCTAAACTAACATTATAAATCTTACTTAGTTCCATTAACTTACCTATATCAGGTACCGCATCACCAAGTTCCCATTTTGAAATAGATTGGCGTGATATTTTGAGCTTATTTGCAACATCTTCTTGAGACAAATTGCTACTCTCACGTAATGTCTTAAGCCTTTCATTTAGATTATTCATATTCTATTCTCCTTCGTTAAAAATACCAGTTAAATTCTATCGCACCTACTAATTGCAAGCTAGCACTTAACACACTTTCTCTGCACCTATCAGTTGCATGTTTATTTTTGACTATTCAGTCAAAAATAAAGTATAATACTAGTATGGGATGGAAAAAGAAATTTAACTCAACAGAAGTCATAAGGGCGATAACTTCTGTTTTCCTACAATATGGCTATGAAGCAGCTTCACTTGATGACCTAGTCAAAGCAACTGGTTTATTAAGAGGAAGTCTATATTCTGAATTCGGCAGTAAACGTGGCATGTTTCTAGCAGCTTTACAGAATAATTTAGATCAAGTTAAGGATGGTGAAAAAACAATACATTTAATGCTCATAGCGATGCTCGAACTAAGCAGAAGAGATAAAGAAATCCACACCCTTATTCAGGAATGGTGTCAGAGTTTTCCAAGTAACGAATTAGAACAAATTTTAGGTAGTCAGTTACTAGCAGTAGCCAATATAAAGTGAGGTAATATAAATGCGAAACAAACTAACAATTAAGAATTCCGATTTAATAGTTGCACCCCAAGGTTTAGATAAATTTTGGACCCTCAAAAATAAACTAACTATCCCTTTAAATCATATTGTCGGTGCAACGCTAGACAATGGAATAATTTTTGATAAAAAAGGGTTACGCTTACCTGGTACTGCAGCTTTTGGCTACTATGTCGGCACATTCAAAAGCAACAGCGATACAATCTTTTACAACGCTAAAAAAGGTGAGAATATCATAGTTATTCAGCTAAAAGACGAAAACTACAATCGTTTGGTTTTATCAGTTGATAATCCTCATGAATGGGTCGATAAAATTAACAACTTATAACAAAAACGGCACTTCAAACGAAGTGCCGTTTTTATTAGCCTAATTTATCTTTTAAATCTAAACTCTTAGTAAAAATAATATATCCGATGATGACTGTAATTACATCAGATGCAACTTGCGCCCAGATAAACCTAAAATGTGCTCTAAAAGCAGCATCGCAGCAAAATAGACAACGCCCTGACGTGCAAGCGACATAATCAAAGCTCCCCAGGCATTACCAATTGACTGGAAAACAGTCGTATAAACCATAATTACTCCAGCCAAAGGAGTAGTAATCAAAGTAGCAAATAACATATAACTACCTGAATTAACAATTGCAGCATCATTCATGAATAATCCAACAATTGTATGAGCAAAAATAATTAAAATGAGCGCTGAAACTACTGCATAGACTACTTGAACCAAAATTTCAAAATGTAACGCTTCTCTCAATCGCTTCCAGTTCTTAGTTCCGTAGTTATAGCCAATTAGCGGTTGCGACCCAAAAGTAAAGCCAACAATTGCCAAAATTACAATACTATAAATCTTTTGAGTAATTCCCATAGCTGCAACTTCTTTAGCGCCGTAAGCTGCCAAAGTACTGTTAAGCAGAGCCATACCAAAAGTATTAGCAAACTGGTTAACTGAGCTTGGGCAATTACTTTATTAAATAAGCGCTGTTCAACTTTAATGAATTTCAGCTTAGCATTAATAAATTTTGCTCGTTTAATCATGTAATAAAACAAAACGGTATCCGTTACGATGAAACCAATCAAATTAGCAGTTGCTACTCCAGCTGAACCTAGCTTAAAAGCAAACAAAAAGATTGGATCAAAGATAATCGCAAACACAGTCCCTGAGATTGAGCCAATCATATCTTCTAATGCTTAACCTTCTCTTCTGAGTAAATTCTGCGGAATTAAAGAACACATGATAAAAACTGCACCAATTGCAAATACCCGATAAAATTCCGCTGCATCAGCATAAGTACTTGTACGAGCACCAAAGAGCCATAGAATTTGTTTTTCAAAGACTAGTAAGATTATTGTCAAAATAAAGCTAACAATAATTCCAGCATAAATTGAAAAACTACTTACTCGCTTTGCTTTTTCATATTTTTTCTCACCAAATAAACGAGAAATCACGCTACTGCCACCAAGTCCCCAAATATCAGAAAATGCAATTAAAAAGTTAATTAACGGTGTACTAATAGTCACTGCAGCAACTAAATTAGTATCTCCTGTTTTAGCAACAAATATAGTATCAGCTAAGTTATAAACCATTGTCGTAATCATACCTAAAACGACTGGAAATGCTAACTTAAAATAGACTTGTCTAATAGGTACTTTTGCAAATAATTCGTTCATAACTCCCTCCAGTCTGATATTACTATATAAGGATAAATACCTAAATTTAGTGACAAGATTTTAATGGTTCTATAATTTTTCCTGTTGATAGTTT
>NZ_AYYU01000003.1 GCF_001436455.1 Lactobacillus jensenii DSM 20557 | reverse complement strand
CACTAGTCTTACCACTACCAGCAGCACCTTGAACAAAAAGTAAATCTGCATTAGTATTACGAATTATTTTGTTTTGTTCTTTTTGAATCGTCGTAACAATTGACTTCATCTGTGTTGATGATTTCTCACCCAACACTTCTAGCAGCATTTGATCACCAATTGATTCATTAGTATCAAACATATTTTCAATTTGACCATCTTCAATCATAAATTGACGTTTTTTAGTCATATTGACTTCTTGCTCACCATTAGGTGCGTGATAAGTTACTTTACCCAACTTACCATCATAATATATTGAAGAAATTGGAGCTCGCCAATCATAAATCAAAAAATGATCATCTCGATCTGCAAATGAGCCCAAGCCAATATAAATAGTTTCTGGCTTTTCGCCTACTTCTTCAAAATCAACTCTTGCAAAATAAGGCTTTTTTTCTAGTCTTTTAAGAGTGGATAATTGTTTGCTTGAATGTTGCCATGCATTTTGCCTTTCAGCTAACATCTGTTGTTGTTGATGAATTGATAAAGCTGTATCCATCGAAGTTGAATAGCCATCATAATCTAATTTTAAATCATCAAAAAAATGAGCATTCAAATTACGAGCTTCTTTTTCAGCCGATTTGATTGAACCCGTCAATTTAGCTTCTTTTTTCTTTATTAAATCTAAAACTTCGTCTAAGTGGGCCTGTTCATATCTTTTTTCATTTTCAAAATTACTCAAAAGCTTCCCACCCTTTCTAAAAATCTTGCATACTATTGTAGCATATCTCGGCCTTAAGTTATAATTTGTCGCACTTTAGACTTTCTTTAATAAGCTTTGGTAATTTATTCACATCTTTTTCAAAACTTCCAGATATATTTTTAGCTAAAAATGGATTATTGTATTAATGAGGGAATAAAAATGAAAATTATCAATAAATTATTGAAGTTGGGTATTTGGATTGGCATAATTGCATTTGCTATTCATCTATATCAAAGCGATTCTTCTATCCAAACTGCAGCTAAGGACTCAGTAGCATTTTTACAGACTAAAGTATCTCAACTAGTCTCCCCAAATAGTAAGTCAAGTGCTAGTGACGATCATGACTCAACCGGTAATTATACTTGGACAAGTAATAGCGCTACTGTTTATATCGAGTTGGATAATCAAGTTTTATATAATGCAACAATGAATGCCATTAATAGCTGGAATAATACAGGAGCATTTACCTTCAAGATTGTTAATTCTAAAAAGAATGCTAATATCATAATAAAAGCAATGAATGATGATTCAACTAATGCAGCTGGATTAACTAGCACTTCTTATAATCCAATATCACATCACTTACTGAAAGCAGTTGTTAAACTTAATGAATATTATTTACTAAATCAATGGTTTGGTTATGATAATCAAAGAATTACCAATACAGTTGAACATGAATTAGGTCATGCAATTGGTTTAAGTCACACTAAAGAAGTTAGTGTAATGTATCCTGAAGGTTCTTACTATACAATCCAACCTAAAGATATCAGTAACGTAAAACAGCTATATGAAGAAAATAATCAATCTTCATCTAGTTCAAATAACGCAGCATAAAGAAAAAGAGGCATACTATGAAAAAAGTTTACATTATCCGTCACGGTCGAACACATATTAATCACTACAATAAAATGCAAGGTTGGTGCGATACCCCATTAACTAATGAAGGAATTGAAGGGGCCAAAAAAGTTGCCCAAGTCCTCAAAAATATTCCTTTTGATTTAGCCTTATCTAGTGATACAAAGAGAGCAAGTGATACTTGCGAAATAATTATGAAAGAAAATATTAACCATAATCAGTTACAGCATCTAACTAGTAAATTCTTTAGGGAACAATTTTATGGTTACTTTGAAGGAATGGATTCTGACATGGCTTGGCGTATGATTGCAGGACCTGTAGGATTGCGAAATTTACAAGATTTACTTGATAACTATTCAATTGATGAAATAAAAGATTTAATGAAAAAGTCTGATCCATACCATGATGCAGAAAATGCCCAAGAATACTGGGCTCGATTGGAACAAGGTTTAAACTTAATCCGCCAATTAGATGGTTATGAAAATATTTTGCTAGTTACACATGGCTTTACCATTAGATCTCTTGTTGCAAAATATGGCAATGGAAAATTTGATATTAAAACTGGTCCACGAAACTCATCTATTACTATGATGGAATTAACTGATTCTGATACCAAAATTACTAGTTATAATCAACTTACACTATAAAAAAACAGGGCTCTCACTTAATTATTATGAGAGTCCTGTTTTTAATTATTAGTTTCCAATTTTTGAAAAATCAAAGTCAGGGAACCAAACTTTTGCTTCACGCTCAGCACTTTCTTGACTATCAGAAGTATGAATCACATTTCGAATATTGTCATCTGGCCATTCTCTACCAAAATCACCGCGAATTGTACCCATTTCTGCATTAGATGGGTTAGTGGCACCTGCCATTTTATGTAATACATCAATTACATGTGTACCTGAAACAATCATTCCAATCATTGAACCAGAGGTCATATAATTTAACAAGTGAGGAAAGTATGGCTTACCAACACTATCAACATAATGTTCATTAAGTTGCTTTTCAGTTGCATTAATTACTTTTAATGCTTCAATTTTATAACCGCGATTTTCAATTCTGGTAATAATATCACCAATATGACCGGCTTTTACACCATCTGGCTTAACTAAAACAAGTGAATATTCATCCCTAATCATAAGTTATCTCCTTTAATTGAATTCTTTAACTAGAATATCAAATAAAGCTACATTACTAAAGCTTCTTCAATACAATTCCTTGATAAAGTTTAACAGTAACTAGATAATAAATTGAATACAAAACCAAGAAAATAAGTAATGGTATCCAGAAATCTTGGTACGGACTAATAACAATCTTTTTAAACAGTTGTAATCCTACTAAAACATGACAAATACCTAAAATAGCTGGTAAGAAGAATAATGCTCCTACTTCATGTCTAATTGCACGTTTAATTTGCTTAGTTCTAAAGCCGATTTTTCCAATCATTTGATATCTGATACGATCTTTTTCAGCACCGGTTAAAACTTTAAACATTAAAGTCGAGGCAAGCATTGCTAAGAAAGCAAAGCCCAGGAAGAATCCCATAAATTCAAAGCCTGATACTAAGCCAGTAACCATTTGATAAGCCATTGGAGTTAACGGTGGTAATTCATCTGGATAAGGATTTTGAATTTTGATAACTTCGAGCAATTTTTCATAATTTGCTACCATATTTTTGGTCTTAATCAAAGTTAATTGTTTAACAGTTCCTGCTACTTTTTGATAATTACTTGCTGATACAAATTTTATTTCTTTATTAATTCCAATAAGTGACTGCAACAAATAATTCATTTGCTCAACATCGGATTTTTTGGCAGTCAGCTTAACAGTCTTTAAATTAGTAACTGCTTCACTTTGACTGGATATTTTCTTAGTGTCATAGACTTTATTAATAAAAGGCTGCTTTTCAAACTCCGCTTTTTCAAAGTAAACGTAGTGTTTACCTATCTTGTAGTTATAATTAAATTCTCGTTTTCCAGATATTTGCTTTAACAGTGCTTCTGTTTTAGGTGTTTTCTTTAAAATTGCAGCATCATAATAAACAGTAGCAGAGTAAGTACTCTTATAACTTTCAAAACGCAAGCCAACTGTAATTGCTCCTAAAGCTAGGGCAAAGAAAATTGAAATAACAGAAAGAATTTGTGTATATTCTTCGAGTCTAAACTTTAACTGCCCCAAAGTAAAGGCACGTAAATTCTTGTACTCTAATTTGTGGTAGCGACGTAATAAGTCAATTAGTAAACCCAAACTTGCTTTAAACAAGAAATATGAGCCAAAAGAAATCGTAAATAAAGAAGTTACAATCAGTTTTACATCAAGGCTTTGTTTAAACAAGATAATGTAACCAGTAGCTAAAAGACCAATTCCCAATAAACCAAAAATTACTCTTAAAAACTTTTTATGACTAACATTTACTGGTGATTGTTCTTCCCTTAGCAACTTAATTACTGGTGTTCTCACCAACTTAATTCGATTAAAAAGTGCCGCAAAAAAGAATACTAGTAAGTAAAAGGCAAACGTTAATAAAATCGCAGTTGGTACAACTGGAGAAAATGATTTTAGCTTTATTTTAACCATCTTCATCAAAAGAACTGTTACACCTTGACTAGCAAAAATCCCTAAAACAATTCCAGCTAAAGTAGAAATTGCACCCGTAATTAAGGTCTCCGTAAAGATTAAATTACCGATTTTTCGTGATTTTGCCCCCAACATTAGATATGTTCCATAATCTTTTTTTCGCATACTCAATAAAAATCGATTAGCGAAGTTGACATACGCTAAAGTAATAATCCCTAACAACACAGCACCAAAACCAAAAATAAATTGGGTCATACTCAAAGTTACCGGCATGTTACTTTTCAAAAATACGGGATTCATGATTAAAGATAAAAACAAGTAAAAAACAGTACTTGAAATTACTAGTCCTAAAAACAAAACCAGGTAATCCTTGAAGCGTGATTTTATTCCATTAAATGATAATTTCCAAAGCATCGTAAACTTCCTCCGCTCTAGTTTTCAAGTGTTCCTAACTTAGCGAGTAATTCCTCATAAAAGACTCTTCGACTCTTCTCACCTTTTATTAGCTCAGAATCAACCTTCCCATCTTTGATAAAAATAATTCTCTTACCAAAACTAGCCGAGAAAGGATCATGCGTAACCATTAATGTAGTTACTCCTTGCTTATTCAGTTCTTCCATAGTAGTTAATAATTCTCTAGCGCTTTTTGAGTCTAGTGCTCCTGTAGGTTCATCCGCAAGTAAAATAGCTGGTTCATGAACTAATGCTCTACTTGCTGCCACTCTTTGTTTTTGACCCCCAGATAATTGGGTTGGATATTTATCTAATAAATCAGCTATTTCCAGACGTTTAGCCACTTTTTCAACTAAGGGATCAATCTTTTTGGCAGGATAGTTTTGCAATGAAAGTGGCAATGCAATATTTTCACGAACGCTTAAATTTTCTAATAAATTGAAATCTTGAAAAATAAAGCCAATTTCTTTCCCCCTAAAATCAGCCATCGCATTTTTATTTAGATTACTGATATCCTTTCCATTAATTTCGACACGACCGCTTGTCGGTTTATCTAGTGTTGACAGGATATTTAATAAAGTTGTTTTTCCTGATCCTGATGCACCCATAATAACGATAAAATCGCCCTTTTTAGCTTCAAATGAAATTCCCTTAAGGGCTGTAAATTGTTTTTGCCCCTTTTTTCCATATATTTTAGTGACTTCCTTTACATTAACTAAGTTTGTCATAATCTTTCCTCCCTCTTTTTTGCATTACTGTTATATTCAAATATCACACTATACTAATAAAACAATATTGTCAATAATTTTGTCTTCAATTTCTTTACAAAAATCTATTTATTTGCCTCAAATTACTAATAACCCTTAAAATAAAAGTAAACGTATAAAATGAAAGAAAGGTATCTATAATGATTGATAATCAGCCTCAAAAGACTAAAGTAGTTGTTGCTGGTGTTAACTTAAATGATCCTAATTTTGATTATTACATGACTGAACTTGTAAATTTATCTGAAGCAAATAATATGCTTGTAGTTGGACAAGTTAGACAGAATCTTGAACAAGTATATGGTGGAACCTACTTCGGATTAGGCAAACTCAATGAAATAAAAAATTTAGCTCATGGTTTACAGGCAAGTGCAGTTGTTTTAAATGATGAGTTGACACCAATGCAAATTAGAAATATTGAAAAAATAACTAAATTGCAAGTGATTGATCGAACTGAATTAATATTAGAAATATTTGCCAATCGAGCAAAGACTCGTCAAGCAAAATTGCAAGTTCAACTTGCTAGACTTCAATATGAACTTCCTCGTTTACATCCTAGTGAAAACACTTTAGACCAGCAACGTGGTGGTGGAAGTGTTAACCGTGGTTCTGGGGAAAGTAAACTCGAATTAAATCGCCGAACAATTGATAAACAAATTACAGCCATAAAAAAAGAGTTGCAAAATGTTGCAACTCAAGAAAGCATCAAATCTAAGAGAAGAAATAATTCCAAATTGCCACAAGTCGCTTTAGTCGGTTATACTAATGCTGGAAAATCAACTACTATGAATGGCCTATTGAAGGCTTTTAATAATGATGCTAGTAAAGAAGTATTTGTAAAAAATATGCTTTTTGCCACTTTAGACACTAGTGTACGGAGAATAAATTTTGATGGAACTAATGATTTTATCATTTCTGATACCGTAGGCTTTATTTCTAAATTGCCACATAATTTAATTGAATCCTTTAAAGCAACGTTAAAAGAGGCTAGCGATGCTGATTTGATTGTAAATATTGTTGACAGTAGCGATTCAAACATGCTCCAAATGATTAAAACAACGCAAAAAGTACTTCATGAGATTGGAATTACTAATATTCCAGTTGTAACAGCTTATAATAAAGCCGACTTAACAAACAAAAAATTTCCAGAAATTGAGGGAAATGATATTTTATACAGTGCTAAAGATAGTAAGTCAATTAAAGCTTTAGCAAAATTTATCACTAAACGTATTTTTTCTAATTATAAAACTTTAAATATTGAATTGCCGCTTAATGCTGGCTCTTTATTATCATATTTACATGAAAATGGTGATGTTCAAAAAGAAAAATACACTGACACTGGAATTTTAGTTAAAGTGAAATTAGCACCTAAAGATTACTCTAAATTTTCTATATATAAACAAAAAAGCGAATGATACATTCGCTTTTTACGTTAACTATAAATTAGTTACTATAAATATCCCTTCCATACTAAAATTTTATACAAAAAAGGCATCTACAGTAGATGCCTTTTTTAATATTCTAATTATAATACGCGCTTAGCCACTGATGGGTAGAAGTATTGGCTAATACTTTGCTTAATAACACCTTGGCTAGGAGTTGCTGCGTGAATGTATTGACCATTACCTACGTAAATACCTACGTGGTAAGGTGCGCTTGCTGAACCCCAGAATAATAAGTCACCAGGTTGCAAGTTATTCATTGAAACAGTTGTACCGTTGTTTACTTGAACATAAGTTGTACGGCCAAGTGAAAGACCAACTTGTGAATATACGTAATTTACCAAACCAGAGCAGTCAAATGCTGATGGACCATTAGCACCCCAAACATAAGCTTTACCAAGTTGTGCTGAAGCTAATGATACAACCTTAGCTGCTGATGAAGTAGCTGATTGTGTAGTATTTGATGAGGTGTTTGAACTAGTATTTGATGAAGGATTTGAAGCAATTAGATATTGTGCTGGAACCCATTCATTAGCCCCTACGCTGTACCAAGTTTTACCATTTGAATCAGTTGCTGATGCAACAACAGTAACACTTGAACCGTGAGTTAATCTCTTACCAGTAAATGTTGGATTATTGTAACTTGTCCAAACATTAATACCATAACCTGCTACATAATTGACGTACATTGTAGCATTCATTTGCTTAGTATTTGCGTCAACAGCATATTCTGCTGGAATCCATTCATCAGTACCCACCTTGTACCAAGTCTTGCCCTTTGAATCAGTTGCTGATGCTAAAACGTTTACTGTTGTACCATGAGCTAATCTCTTACCAGTAAATGTTGGATTATTGTAACTTGTCCAAACATTGATACCGTAGCCTGCTACATAGTTAATACGCATTGTAGCATTCATTGACTTAGTATTTGCTTCAATAGTGTATTCTGCTGGAATCCATTCATCAGTACCCACCTTGTACCAAGTCTTGCCCTTTGAATCAGTTGCTGATGCTAAAACGTTTACTGTTGTACCATGAGCTAATCTCTTACCAGTAAATGTTGGATTGTTGTAACTTGTCCAAACATTGATACCGTAACCTGCTACATAGTTAATTTGTACTGTTGAAGGTGTAGTAGCTGCTTGAACAGTAGATTGACTATTAATTGCATTTGCTGTTGCTACACCGGCTAATGCAAAAGCTGTTGCAGCTGAAATCTTAGCTAAATTACGTTTAAAATTCATAAATATATTCCTCTCAAAAAATCTTCGGTAGCGAGTTTTTTAAGCTACATGTTTTATTTCTCAATTAATTCAATGAATATAATACAAAAGCAATGTTACACAAATGTTACAAAACCAAGTCTTTACTGTTAAAAAACATTACAAAAGCAAGATTGTATGTAACAATAGCTAATTTTTTCGTAATTTAGTTATGATTTTGTCTATTTTTCTTTGAGTTTCTTCTAAATTATCATTTACTAAAACATGTGCATATTTCTTTAGGCTATCACTTAACTGAAGATCACGCTTAAATTCGCGGCTATTAATTCTTTTTAGAATTTCAGTTGGTTCGTCACCACGTTCTACAAGTCTTTCTTCTAGTGTCTCCAAATGTGAAACTTTTAAATATATAAAATAAAATTGATTTGCTTGCAACTTTTCCACATATGACTTCACGCCAGCTGTATCAACAATTAATGAAACAATATCATTAGTTTTCCAAGCTTTTTCTAAACCTTCTCGGCTTGAGCCATATTGATATGATCCATATTTAACGCTTTCAAATAAATGTAGTTTTGCAAAGCTTTCTTCATTTTCAAAATAATAAGCATCTTTGCTTTCGCCTGATCTAATCGCTCTTGTAGTATGCGTTAAAACACGTGGAATTTGATATTTTTCTTCTAAATAGTTGGAAATTGTCGTTTTTCCTGCTCCACTTGGTCCTGCAATTATAATTAATTTTTTCAAAAATAACTCTCCCCGCTTGAAATTCATTAACTTATATAATAGTATTTCACTATCGTTGAAATAAAAAGAGAGAAAAGGCGAGAAAATGAAAAAAAATGATGTAAAAATCGGAGCAATTGTTGAAGCACGGTCTCAAGAAGAATTGAAGCACCCATTTCAAGGTAAAGTAGAAAAAATTTATGAAAACTCTGCCTTATTATCAATTACTTCTTTTGATCCTAAAGATGCAGCTTCAGTTAGTGATTTAAACAATAAAATGGTTATTAATTTTAAATATTTAAAAGCTGTAAAATCACCCAAAAAGTCTGCAAATACAACTTCAAACAATGATGTTAAGATTTCTAAAATTGATGATGATGCATCAAATAAAAAGTAAATATTTTTCTGTTTAGAATACTTTGAGGTCTTAAATTAAGGCCTTTTTTTTGTTAACATAAATGTAGTTTCTATGGTGAGGAGAATACCTGTGAATAACAAAATAAAAGTCAGCTTATACTGGATTATACTCATACAACCTTTTTTAGATATCTATTGGCTCTATTATCCACCATTATCAGAAATTTTGCCTTTTGCATTACCAACCATTATTCGAATTTTAGGCGTAATCGTTATATTAGGTATGTTTTTTAGTCAAAAACATAATTGGCAACGTTTAGGAAAGCAGTTGTGGATTGTAGCTTATATCATAATATTAATTTTTTATTCGGTCCTTCATATATGGCATGTTAAAGATTTTAACAGTGTTGATCCAACTAATTATGGCTATTCAACTCTTGGTGAAATTTTTTATCTCATACGAATGGTATTACCATTAATAACAATTTATATTACATGCTATGCAGAACTTACGGAAGAAATTTTTTATTCAGTAATCAAATGGATTATTGGTTTATTTTCCGGAACCATTGTTATTACTAATCTTTTTACAATTTCTTTAATGTCATATGAAAGTGTTTTAGATCCTGGACTTCATTTTATTAAAGGAAATATTTTTACTTGGTTTACAAATAACCCACTCAATTATTACTTTTTAGCTTCTAAAGGTCTTTTTTACAAGGCAAATACATTAAGTGCCATAATGTTAATGCTTTTACCATTAATGCTTTACATTGTAGTAAAAGAACCTAACTGGAAGAATTCAGGTCTATATCTAACTCAATCATTAGCTATGCTTGAATTAGGTACAAAAGTTGCTACAATTGGTTTATTTATTACTACGGCTGTTTTTTTAATAATTTATCTACTCCATTCCTTTATATTCAAAGATATCAAATTAAATAAAAAAGCTATCCTCATTTTGACAATTATAACTTTATTTTCAAGTTTGATCTTTCCACACGCCCCTTCAATTCAACGAGCTAATTATGACTCAACTTCTACTCCACTTCATATTACTAGCAAAACTAAAAAGAAATCTAAACAGCTAAATGAAGTTTTATCAGATGGGTTAAAGCAAAATCGTGGTGAAAAGCGTCGTAATTTCTTAATAAAATTTATTAAGCATAATGCAGCAGCTTACGCTTTAAATCAACGCTTCATAGAAAAAAGTTATTCATACAAGTATGATCCAGATTTTTGGTTAAAGATCATGAAAATGCCTATTCAACAACGAATGAATTATCGAATTATTGAGCGTAAAATGTTAGACCAAGTTGTCAAAAATAATAATAATCGCTTAGATAATTGGTTAGGAATTTCGTATATCCGTGAAAACAATATATTTATTCTCGAAAGAGATTTCTTAGCTCAAAAGTATTCATTAGGCTGGATAGGTATGCTATTATTTACTGGCATATACCTTCTAATTATTTTATACAGCGCAAGCAAATGGTTATTAAATAAAGCATATCGTAAACTTCAAAACACCGCCTTATTAATGTCTACCTCTTTACTAACCATTTCTGCATTCTATGCTGGGAATGTTTTGGATTTTTTAACGGCAACATTCATCTTTGCATTTATCTTAGGATATTTATTATCTAAAATGAGACAAGAAAAAAGAAGCTAATCTATTAGCTTCTTTTTTCATTTTTAACTTCTCTAACGAAGGTGGCGTCAGGAACTCTTATTAAATAATATTTAAGTGCATTTCTTCCAACATGAAGGCCTAATCCATTTTGCCAAGTATTTTTATATTTAGCTTCATAAATAGCAACATAAGCTTTTTGATATTTAACATCATACTTTGCAAGCACTTGCTTTGAATATGGTAATTTTTGTGCAACTGCATTTAAAGCTACAGTGCCATCAGAAATAGTCGCCCAATCACTCGTTACATTATATCGTTTGCCTTCAGTAAAGAAACTATATCTTTGATATAGTTTCTTCTTTTGTACCGAATTACTAGTCACATAATATGAGCGTTCTGCTGATGAAGATAATACTAATGGTTTATACTTAATACTTTGTTCTATTTGACTTTTTGAAGTTAAACTAGGATTATCAAAAAAACTATTTTGAATTTGTACGAAAAGGCCTATCAATAATATCAGAACTTCTAAAAGGTCTAAAGAAAATGTACGCCAAGTAAAATGCTTTTGTTGGATAACTATCATTTTTAAATGACGCTTTCTGATGTGATACGATATAAAAATCAAATAGATTAAAAGAACTAACCAAACCAATATACCTAGCCAATTCCAATTAAACATAAGCTAATTCCTCCTTGTAACTTTTAGTATAAGTTACTTGGTATCTATAAATAAAGAAAAAATCATGATTAAAATCATGATTTTTTCTTTGCCTTATTTTTAGTTGATCCAGATTTCTCAGGCTTAATATAATTACGAATATCAACTAGTTTTTGATTAATTAATTCAGCAAAGCGATTCGCAATTTCTTCCTCATTTACATCATCTGTATCCGCTAATTCTTCAATCCAAAACTTAGAAGCATTTATATATTCACTAGAAACTTCGAAATAGATTTTAACCGGTAATTGTTCTTCAGCTGAAACAAAGTTGCTAATTTTTTTATAATTTGCATACGGTAAATTAACCACATTGGTTTCTAAAATAAAACTAGCAGGTCTTTGTCCTGTTATGTCAAGCTGTACATGAGCTAGAGAATCATTTTTCATTGCTGCTAAAACTTGTTTTACTAAATTCTTACTTATAGCTCTTACCTTAGCTTTAGTTAAAGCAGAATATTTCTCAGTTTCAAGATCTTGAATGTAATCCTCATTTTCAATTTTTTCTAGTAGATCTTTTAATAGTATTTTCAAAGTTTACCCTCTTCAATGTATTAATTTATATCTTTCAAAACTTAGATTAACCAATTACCCAATATTTATCAACTACGAATTAAATAACTTTTTCCCTATTGACTACATTTGTAAACTCACTTTAAGTTATTTAAAGCAATTTAGCAGCATTATCTGTTTACAAGCGCTTACATTCGGTGTACATTGATGCTGTAATAGTTATTCTCCTCTAGTGAGGTAGAAAGAAAGGTCAACACTATGACAGAAAAAGTATATACTGACTACTTCTATGATGAAGCAGATTTTGATAAAAACCATTTTAGATACAAAAATTTGCACATCCCAGATGGGATTGAAGCACAACCTTTAGCAGTTCCACCTGTTTTAAAGCCAGATAAAGAAGAAGGAAATGACGTTTGGTTCACCATCGAATCAATGGAAGGTGAAACTCCATTTTTGCCAGGCTCAAAAACCAAGACCTGGGGCTACAATGCACCATTTTTAGGTCAAACAATGGTACTCAAAACTGGACAACATGTTCATGTTACCTTAAAGAATAGTTTAAAGGAATTAACCACTTACCACTGGCACGGTATGGAAGTTCCCGGTCCATACATTGACGGTAGTTGTCATGCACCTGTATATCCAGGTGAAGAAAAAGAAATTGAATTTACGGTTGAACAACCTGCCGCATTAACTTGGCTTCATGCTCACCCATGTCCAAGTACAGCAGCTCAAGTTTGGATGGGATTAGCAATGGGCGTTGTTATTACTGATGACCACGAAGCTGAACTTCCAATTCCTAAAGCATATGGCAAAGACGAATTCCCTATTGTTTTACAAGACAGAGTATTCCACGAAGATAATCAATTTGATTACCGTGCTGATTACGATCCAATGGGCGTATTTGGTGATACACCATTAATTAACGGTGTAATTAAGCCTTACATTGATGTAACTACTCAAAAAGTTCGTTTACTCTTCTTAGGTGGTACTAACCGTCGTGAATGGAGATTACACTTCGACAACGATTTAGTAATGACTCAAATTGCTGGTGACGACTCATTCTTAGCTCACCCAGTAAAAATGACTAAATTACTCGTTGGTCCTGGTGAAAGATTGCAAGTAATTGTTGACTTCTCTGACTACAAAGAAGGCGATATAGTAAATCTTTACACAGATGACTTCAAGCTAATTGAATTTAGAATTCACCACTTTGAAAAGGATGATTCAGTCTTACCTGATACCTTATTTACACCAGAAGATCCAGTAGTTGCTGACGATGCTGTTGTTCGTAAAGTTACAATGGATGACCACGACAAGATTAATGGTAAACAATATTCCATGCAAAGAATTGATATGAAGGCCGAAGTTAACCATGCAGAATACTGGGATGTAACTAACACTAACTCTAAGAGTCATGGTATGCTTCACCCATTCCATATTCATGGCGCTCACTTCTTAGTCGTATCACGTAACGGTCAAACACCAAATCCAAATGAAATTGGCGTTTACAAAGACACAATTGAAGTTGCACCACAAGAAACAGTTAGATTAAAGGTTATCTTCCCTAAAGAAGGCATCTTCATGTATCACTGCCACATTATTGAACACGAAGATGCTGGTATGATGGCTAATATCTTAATCGTTGATCCAACAAAACCTGAGCCTCACTACGACTTAATGGACATGGAAACCTTAACCAAAGCATTTGCTGAAGAAAAAGGTATTCCAGAAAGTGAAGTCTTCATGCCAGGTATGTGTACTGAAGGATACATGAATCATTGCCACGATGATGCAAACAGTGGTGCTAGTCATCACTAAATAAAGCTAAAATTTATTAGAAAAAAAGACCTGCATTGCAGGTCTTTTTTCTACCAATTTCCACCATTATCATATTCACTAACGTTATTATTATAAGTTGTATTATAACTACTTGAACTTGAGTTAATTGCGGAATCACTATTAGCTGGAAATACTTGATAATTAGTGAAAGCATTAGGATTGGTCCAATCAATAGCATTATATTTTTTATTTAAGCGATTTTGTCTAGTTTCTTCATTACTAATTTTTTGCTTATTCAAGCCTAAATTAGTACGAATATAATCTGATACTCTCTGTAATTCACTAGTTGATGCAACCTGAATCGAGGCTCCATCAATCCATGCATCATGGCCATGAATGTAATCACTCTTAATATTATTTGCAACTGAACGATAATTAATAGCAATAGCCATCATATCACTAAAAGTCATATTAGTTGTCACATTTTTTGAAAATGCTTTTAAAATCTTTTTATAGTTAGAAATACTATTTAGGCTTAAAGCATTTTTGACAATTGCCATAATAATTTGTCTCTGGCGCATTTGACGTCCATAATCTCCACGAGGATCTTCTTTTCGCATTCTCGCATAATCTAATGCTTGCTTACCATTTAAATGCATCTTTCCCTTTTTGAAAGTTGTATTATAAGTAAACGAAAATGGAACTTTAACATCGACTCCCCCTACAGCATCTACTAGCTCTTGTAATGCCTTCATATTAACTTCCATATAATAATTAATCGGGGTATTCAGCAAAACCTTAGTCGTCTTCATAGCTGCTTTGTTACCGCCTACTTGGTAAGCTGAATTAACTCTAAACATGAAATATTTTCCATTATCACCCCTAATATCAGCTAATAAACCGCGCGGTATCGAGGTTAAAGTCGACTTTTGCGTCTTAGGATTGGCTGTCGCCAAAATCATAGTATCAGAATTTCCTTGATCATGACGATTCTCAATTCCTTGATCTACTCCCAAAATCAAAACTGATATAGGCTGCTTATTGGTAATTTGTGTAGCTGGTGTACCACCTTGATAAGTATTTCCTAAAGCAGCTTCTAAATTAAAGTAGAAATGACTACCCCATGTTGCTATAAATCCAATAATAAGAAAAATAAATAAAGTTAAAGTTTTCTTAGACTGTCTATTATTGCTGAAATTTTGCTTATTTGCAGCAAAAAATTGATTTCGAGATAGTAAGCGTCCACTTTGCTGCTTGAAGTGATATTCTTCCCGTCTACCCAGATGGTTTTGTGTCATATCCAATTCTCCTCAACAAACTTATATTTAAATTCTGCCACTTTTTGTTTTAAAACTATACTTTTTTCATTAATTTTAAGGCTTTATTTAAGATAAAAAGATATTTTTTGTAAATTTGATAAGTAACACGCTAAAATAAAATTATTCAATATACGGAGGAATTTTATTATGGTATTACCCACAAGAAATGAGGTCCCAAAAGAATTAACTTGGGATTTAACAAGAGTTTTTCCAAATGATCAAGCCTGGCAAAAAGAATTTAAATCAGTAAGCAATGAAATTGATAAATTAAGCAGCTTAAGCACCATTATTACTAAGTCAGGTAGTGATTTATATTCTGCTTTAACCCAAATCTTTTCAATTGATCGCCGACTTGAGAAAGTTTACGTATATGCCACAATGTCTAGAGATGTTGACACTAGTAATAACCACTATTTAGGTTTTGCTGCAATGGCTGAAGACTTAGCTAATAAATATAGCTCCGTAATCAGTTTTGTTAATCCAGCAATTTTATCTCTAAGTGATCAAAATCTTAAAAAATTTGAATTGCAAGAACCTAAATTGGCACATTATAAGCATTACTTAGACCAAATTACCAACAAGCGTCAACACACTTTAGATGCACAAGCAGAACAAATTATTGCTGCAAGTGGAGCGGCTCTTAACTCATCAAGTAACACTTATAATGTTCTAACAAATTCAGATATGGAATTTGGTTATACAACTGATAATGATGGAGAAATGGTTCAATTATCTGAAGGCTTATATAGTCAACTTATCCAATCACCTCAAAGATCTGTTAGACAAAATGCTTTTGAAACTCTTTATGCAAGTTATGGTCAATTTCAAAATACACTTGCTTCAACTCTCTCGGGTAATGTCAAAGCCCAAAATTATGCTGCATTAATGCATGGTTATGCTAATGCAAAAGAGGCTTCTTTATCGCAAAACAATATCCCCGTTTCTGTTTACGATAACTTAGTTAATGGGGTTCACAAGCACCTCGATTTACTTCACCGCTACATGAAATTAAGAAAAAAAGTTTTGGGACTACAAAACCTTGAAATGTATGACCTATACGTTCCAATTACTGGAACTCCATCTTTAAGATATAGTTATAAAGAGGCTAAAGATCAAGCACGAGAAGCATTGAGTATTTTAGGGAAAGAATATCTTGATCAGGTAGATTATATTTTCAATAATCGTGTAATTGATGTTGTAGAATCTAAAAGTAAAGTTACCGGCGCATACTCTGGGGGAAGCTATGATACTGATCCGTATGAATTGCTTAACTGGACGAATGATTTCGATGCACTTTACACCTTAGTTCATGAAACCGGGCATTCTGTCCATTCTGCATTTACCAGAAAAAATCAACCTTATGTTTATGGTGAATATCCTATCTTCTTAGCAGAAATAGCTTCAACTACTAATGAAAACATTCTAACTGAATACTTACTAAGTAAGACAACTGATCCAAAAATTAGAGCGTTCATTCTTAATTACAACTTAGAGGCATTCAGAACTACACTTTATCGTCAGACTCAATTTGCTGAATTTGAACAATTTATCCATGAAGCAGATCAAAATGGCGAACCATTAACCGCAGAAAGATTGAATACCTTTTATGGTGAACTAAATCAAAAATATTATGGGATTGTAGAACCTGGCAGTGATATTGACAAAGAATGGGCTCGAATTCCGCATTTTTATTATAATTTTTATGTATATCAATATTCTACTGGTTTCGCCGCAGCCGTTGCTTTAGCAAAAAATATCGTTCATGGTACCGATAAACAAAAAACAGACTATCTAAACTTCTTAAAAGCAGGGTCAAGCGAATATCCTATTGATATTATGAAAAAAGCCGGTGTTGATATGACAACATCAGCTTATCTTGATAGTGCCTTTTCAGTATTTGAACAACGCTTAAACGAATTAGAAAAATTACTTTAAAAGAAAAAACAGACTAACAAGTTTCGTAATTTAATAACATTAAATTATTTACAACTTTAGTCTGTTTTATTTTTTACAGCTTTATCATTCCAATAATTATTCCAACTAGATACAAAAAGACGCAAATAATTCCTAAATAAAGTCCTGCCCATTTCAAAGCATCCTTTAAAATAATTCCTTCCTTTCCTTCTAACTTCACCCCAGTAGTTGCAACTGCAATTGATTGAGGTGAAAGCATATTGCCCGCTGTTGACCCAGCCATATTTGACGCAACTAACCAATACTTATTTACTCCTAAATTTTTAGCAGCAGATAATTGTAAATCTCCAAATAAAACATTAGAGGATGTATTTGAACCCGTAGCAAAACTGCCAATTGCACCAATAACTGGTGCAAAAAGTGGATATATTGGACCTAGTCCTTTCACCAAGCTAGTTGCTAGTGTTGTAGTCATTCCTGAATAGTCCATAACTTTTGCCAAGGCAACAATTGCACATACCGTAATAATCGTTTTCCAGACGCTTTTCAAAGTTAATATCAAAAGTTTTAGTTGCTCTTGCAATGAAACTTTTTGAATTAATCCGCCAATAATTGCGGATAATAAAATAATCGTTCCAGGTGAGGCAAGATATGCAAAATCTTGACTATTACCCTGGCCAGGATAAATTTGAAAATTAATTTTAAAATTATTCAAAAAGTTATTAATTTGTGGAAACAGCGATGAAGTAATTAATACTAATAAAAAAATCAAAATAAATGGTGCTGCCGCAACTACGATTTCAGTAAAAGTATGTTTCTCCTGATCAACAGCTGACTTACTTTTTACTCGGGCTAATATTATTAATGCAATCAGAGTAACTAGCGACGCCATAATTGTTGGCAATTCTGCTCCTAGATAATAGGAAACTACTAATTGAACAAGACCATATACCAGTCCAGCTGTTAAAGGATAGTACCAAATCTTTTTTAATTCTTTAAACGAAGAATCTACTAATAAAACTAACAAAAACGGTACTAAAATACATAAAATTAATAATTGTAAGCTAACAAATATAGCTAAAGTTTGCGAATTTAGTTTTGTTACATCTGCTAAAGTAATTACTGGAAGTCCTACTGCTCCAAAAGAAGTAGTTGCAGTATTAGCCAATAAACTAATAACCGAAGCCTTAACAGGCTTAATATTAAAAGAAATCAATATACCAGCAGGAATGGCAACAGCTATCCCAAATCCAGCTACAGACTCTAAAAAAGCCCCAAAGCCCCAGCATACTAGTAAAACTAATATTCGTGGATCAGTTGATACTTGGCTCAATGCATTTTGAATAACTCTCATATTTCCTGAATAACTCGCACTGTTATAAGCAAACAAAGCGGCTACTACAACATATGAAATTACTATTAATCCCATTATTGCACCATCTAAGGCACCTAAAAAAGTTTGAGTGGAGGTTAATTTGCCACCTAATATTGATAACAATATAGTTAAAGCAAGTCCAATACTAGTTGCTTTAACTGCGGCCATTTTTAAAACACCCAGTGAGATAATTAACCATATAATTGGTAACAAGTCTAAAAATAACTGTATTAGTGAATTCATCTCATACCTCCAGTATAGTTATACTTTTATATTATCATATAGTATTTATACGGACCAATTATATGCTTAAAAAAACTCGCTTACGCGAGTTTCTAATTAATATTTTAGCATTCCTAATATTATTCCAAGACCAAATAAATATAGACAAATTACTATTAAATAAAGGCTAAACCATTTTAAAGCCTGTTTTAAAAGCTCTCCTTCATGCCCTTCAAGACCTGTAGATGCAGTAGCAACCGCTATTGATTGTGGAGATATCATTTTTCCTGCTGTGGCACCTACCATATTGGAAGCTACTACCCAGTCAACATTTGCTCCTAATGATTGGGCTGCCGATAATTGCAAATTTCCAAATAATACATTAGCAGAAGTATCTGATCCAGTTATAAAAGTTCCTATTGCACCAATTAATGGAGCTACTAACGGATAAACTGGTCCCATTAAAGCTACTAAGCTAACTGCTAAAGCATTTGTCATTCCGCTATATCCCATTACTTTGGCTAGAGCAACAATCGTGCAAACTGTTAATGTGGTTTTTCCTAATCCTTTAATTGTAACAATAAATATTTTACTTAATTCCTGTAATTTGATTTTTTCAATCAAGCCACCAATAATAGTTGCAATAATTATTAATGTACCCGGCGAAGCTAGATATGCAAACTTAAAACTACCCTTGCCAATTGAAAATTTAATAATGAATTGATTTAAGAGCTGATTAATACTTGGAACAAGTGGAGAAGCTAGTAATACAAATACAAACACTAAAATAAATGGGGACATTGCCTTGAGTACTTGAGCAAATGACTGACTTTTCTCTTTTTTACCCTCAGTTTGCTTTTCATTTTGCTTTCTTAATTTTGCTAAAAAGATAGTCACTACAATACTGAAAATTGCTCCCACAATTGCTGGAAGCTCAGGTCCTACAAATTTTGCAACAATAATTTGAGGTAAGGCAAAGGCAAAGCCTGAAGCCAAGCAAATCCCTGCTACTCCTTTTATTGCTTTAAGACTATTTTCAACTAGAATAACTAAAATAAATGGAATCACCACAATTAACGGAAATAGTTCAAAAGTGACATAAGTGGATAATTCACTACCATTAATTTGGGTAATATTAGCTAAGGTGATAACTGGAAGGCCTATTGCGCCAAATGCTGTAGGAGTGGTATTAGCTATTAAGCATATTACACTTGCCCTAATTGGATCAATTCCAAAAGCTATTAAAATACCTGCAGGAATTGCTACTGCTGTTCCAAATCCAGCAATTGCTTCTAAGAATCCACCAAAGCCCCAGGCGATAATTAACACCAATATACGTTTATCCGTAGAAATTGAACTCAATAAATCCTGAATAACCTTAAGGCTACCCGATTTATTAGTTACATTATAAGTAAACAAAGCTGCCACAATGACATAAATAATTGGAAATAATGCCATTAAAGCTCCCTCTAAGGTAGCACTAAATACATTAATAAGGGGCATATTAAAACTAAACAAGGCTAAAATAATTGTTATAATTAAACCAATCATCGTAGCTTTGGTAGCTGCCATTTTTAAAACACCTAACGAGGTAATTAACCAAATAATTGGAATCAAAGCAAAAATAAATTTAATCCACATACTTACATTCATAATACTGCCTCCATATTTAAAACCCTATAGGTTGATTTTATTATGAAAGCGCTTTAATTGTAAAGTGAAATGTATTAAAAAAATGACGCAAATCTGCGTCATTTCAATGCTTATTTTTTCACAATCTTTGATAAATATACAATCAAATATACTATAACTTCAATTACAGAAATGAAGAAAGTAACTGGCCAATTGGTAATAAAGCCTAAATATAATCCGGCCCAGACACCTATTAATGCTAATCCTACAGACCAAGCTATCATAGCTGGAATCGTTCTTCCTAAATAGCGTGCTGTTGATGCAGGTAAAGTTAATAAAATAAAAACTAACAAAGAGCCTACTACTTGAGATCCAACACTTACAGCCATCGCCATCACAATCAAAAATATTATTCCAACCAGACTAACATTTACATTATGGGCTAATGCCCCAATATGATCAAACGAATCAAAGTTTAGTTGTCTCTGAATTAAGGCAATAATTATTAATACTAATAAAGATAATACAGTTAACTGAATTACCCCTTCTAAATCGACACCAATAATACTTCCAAATAAAATATTAGTTGCATAGCGACTATTAGAACCTGCTAAAGATAAAAATAATACCCCTAATCCAATAAATAAAGCACTAATAGCACTAATGGATGACTCTTTTTGATTAGAATGAATTGATAATTCGCCAACTCCTAAAGAGCCTAACAGTGTAAATAAGAGCATTCCCCAAAGAGGATTAATTCCCATAAATACAGCAAATGCTGCTCCTGCAAAACCAATTTCACTTAAAGTATGGGCTAAAAAGCTAAAACTTCTAGCTACAACATAAACCCCAACCACTCCACAAGTAATTGCAATAAAAGTTGAGGCCCAAAAGGCGTAACGCATAAATTCATATGCAAACATTATTCATACGCCTCCTTAGTTAACTGACTAATTTTATTATGTTCCAATTTTTTATCTTTAAACAACAAGTAGTCCTTCATGTACTTCTTAGCAAGAGGAATATCATGCGTTGTAAATAAAACTGTCAACCCATGCTTTTCATTTAAATGCTTAATGAGAGTCATTAATTCTTCCTTTGCTACTGGATCTAAACTTGCAGTAGCTTCATCTAAAATAATGAAATTTGGCTCATCAAGCAAAGCCTGAGCTAAGTATGCTCGTTGCTTTTGTCCACCACTAGCCTCTCCCATACGGGTATTTTGAATTTCTAGTAAATTCGTTTCCCTTAATATATTATCAACTCTTTTTTTAATAGAGGCTGACTTAAATAAAGGAGTATTCAACTCAATAAAAGCTCTAATACTTAAAGGATAGTCTATATCAATATTCCGAAATTGGGGAACATAACCAATCTTAGTATTCTGAGAGAATTTAAAAGTACCATTAGTAGCTGTTAGCATATTCATAAGAATACGAATTAAAGTTGTTTTTCCTGCACCATTTGGTCCAAGTAAGGCAGTCATTGAGCCTTTTTTTAGTGTGAAATTTAATTTTTTAAAAACAGTCTGATCATCAAACTGCATAGTCAAATTTTCAACTGTTAAAACTTCTCCCATTACTACCTTCCTTTCAATTAAATTTTTGATTTTTATTGATAATTAAAAATCTTATCAGTATATTCCTATTTACTCAACAATGCAATGATTTTTCTTTGAACACTACTATCATCACTTGATCCAATTAATTCATCAGCGGCTTCCTTAGCAACCACTTGTGCTGTTGAAGTAGCAAAACTTTTTCCAACATATTCAAGCATTGCGACATCATTGCCACTATCTCCAAATGCTACCATTTCCTTAGGAGCAATTCCTAATTTTTCTCCCAAAAGCTTGAGTCCCACTGCCTTGTTCATATTTACTTTAGAAACATCGATAGTATATTCAGAACCTGCAACAAAACCTAAATTAGGATATTTCTCTTTCATTTCAGGCACCAAATCTAAAACATTTTTATCTAAAATTACAAAGCTCATTTTAAATAAACGATCAGTAATTTCTTCAAAAGAATCTACTGCTGTCAATTTGTGATAGTACTTTTTCATTTCTTGATAAAGTTCAGTACCATCACTTTTTAAAACATAAGCACTATTCAATCCAGCCCAAACAACAGGATATCTATATTCATTACAAGCTCTTCTTATTTCATTAATTTCTTCAATAGTTAAATCTTCAATTGCCAAAATCTGATTACCTTTAGCAACCAAAGCACCATTTTCTGCTACGAAATATAGGTCATCAATATTATCTGGGAAACGTGTTTTCAAGTTATCATATTGATTACCACTTGCGATAACGAAATTAATATTATTTTTCTTCATCAACGCAATATCTTTTTCAAAAAGATCAACATCATACTTTTTATCAGAGTTCAGCCATGTACCATCCATGTCCGTCGCAATTAATTTAATCATAATTATCCTCCTGCTTACTTACTTTTATTCTATCAAAAAAAGACGCTATCTTAATCGATAGCGTCTAATTTATTTAAATCAACATAAATTATTTGTTTACTGGTTTTTTCCAGAATCCTAAAATAATAGCAGCAACAATTGAACCAATAATTACAGCTAAGAAGTAACCTGGAATGTTAGTAGCAAGTGGGAATACCCAGAAACCACCATGAGGTGCTGGAACACCAACATGAAGGAAACCAACTAAAGCACCCGCAACAGCTGAACCGATAACACTTGATGGAATTACACGACTAGGATCTGCAGCAGCAAATGGAATTGCTCCTTCAGTAATGAATGAGAATCCTAAAATCCAGTTAGTAATACCAGCTTTTCTTTCTTCATCAGTAAACTTATTCTTAAAGAATGCACTAGCAATAGCTGTAGCAAATGGTGCAACCATACCACCAACCATAACAGCTGCCATTAAAATAGCGGCTGTCTTTGAATTAGGGTCATTAGCAAATGCTCCTGAAGCAAAGACATAAGCTGCCTTGTTGAAAGGACCACCCATATCGATTGACATCATACCTGCCAAAATAGCAGTAAGTAATACTAAGTTACCAGTTCCCAAGTGGTTCAAGAATGCTGTAATAGCTCCATTCAATGCTCCAAAAATAGGATTAATAATAAAGTACATGATAAGAGCTACAAACAATAAACCAAAGATTGGGTATAAGAGCATTGGCTTCATACCTTCAACTGATTTAGGCAAGCCCTTGAATAACTTCTTAAGACCTACAACAATGTAACCAGCAATGAAACCAGCAGCAATACCACCTAAGAAGCCGGCAGCAGAATTTGCGCTATGGTTAACACTTGCAACATAAGCTCCACCAAATGAGCCTTTGTAAACAGTTGCCATAAATCCGCCAACAAAACCTGGCATTAGTGCTGGTGCATCCCCAATAGCTTCAGCAATATAAGCTGCAAGAACTGGAACCATGAAGGCAAAGGCCATATTACCAGCATTGTTTAAGAATACAAATGCCTCAGTCTTTGAGCCACCCATATATTGTTCAACTAAGAATGAGATGGCCATCAAAATACCACCACCAATAACGAATGGAAGCATATGACTAATACCATTCATTAATTGTTGGTATACTGCATGCCAACCACTTGCTTTAGCTTCGCTTGCTTCTTCGCCGTTGCCACTATCGTGGTATACACTACCTTTTCCAGCTAAGATATCTTTAACTAATTCTTCTGGCTTGTTAATACCATCAACAACTGGACCAGCAATTAATTCTTTACCATCAAAACGTGCCATCTTAACTTTCTTATCAGAAGCAATGATAACACCCTTAGCGCGCTTAATTTCATCAGCTGTTAATTCATGCTTAACACCTTCTGAACCGTTAGTTTCAATTCTAACTTCAGCACCTAACTTTTCACCGGCCTTAATTAAAGCTTGTTCAGCCATGTAAGTGTGAGCAATACCATTAATACATGCAGTAACACCAACAATTAAAGGCTTATCGCTAGCTTCTTTTGCTGCTTCTTTCTTAGCTGCTGCCTTTTCTGCTGCAGCTTTTTCTTCAGCATCTTTAGCTTCTTCAGCTTTAGTAAAGATATCAATAATTTCTTCAGGCTTAGTAGCTGCCTTTAACTTAGCAATTAAATCAGGATTTACAAGTAAACCTGAAAGCTTAGCTAATGCTTGTAAGTGAGTATTATCTGCACCATCTGGAGCAGTAATCATAAAGAATAAGTGAACTGGCTGGCCATCAAGTGAATTAAAGTCAATACCTTTTTCACTCTTAGCAAACAATACTCTCGCCTTATTAATGCTCTTGTTACGAGCGTGAGGCATAGCAATTCCTTCGCCAATACCAGTAGTAGATTCGTTTTCACGAGCCCAGATTGACTTAACGAATTCTTCTTTATTGTTAACAATACCAGTAGCAACTTCTAAATCAGCCATTTCATTAATAGCTGCTTCTTTGTCAGTTGCCTTTAAGTCCATAATCATTGACTCTGGACTCAAAATATCTTTAATCCGCATATTTTCCCCTCTTTTTCTAAATTTTTATTTTACTTCTTCTACTTTAATTTGTGGTAAAACAGCATCAATTTGACTCTTAACTGCAATATCCTTAGTGAAGGCAGTAGCAGCACCACAAGCCATACCAATTCTAAATGCTTCAACTGGATCTTTAGTTTCAAAATAAGTTCCAACAAATCCAGCAATCATTGAGTCCCCAGCACCAACTGAATTTACTGCTACACCTTTAGCACCAGCTGCATGGTATACACCATCTTGAGTTACTAAGTAACCACCATCTTTTGCCATAGAAATCATGACATTTTGGGCACCCATATCAAGTAATTTCTTAGCATATGTAAGCATATCTTCATTTGAATTAAAAGTTACACCAAATAAATCAGCTAATTCATGATGGTTAGGTTTAATAACAAGTGGTTTATATTCTAAAGTATCAAGTAAAGCTTGACCAGTTGTATCAACTACAAATTCAGCTCCAGCTTCTTTAATAGTTGGAAGCAAGTCTTTATAAAAATCGGCCCCTAAACTTGGAGTTAAACTACCACTCATTACAACAATATCGCCTTCATTTAAATCTGTTAAACGTGACTTAAATGCAGCAATTTCTTGTTCTGTAATTTGTGGACCAGCAGCATTAATTTCTGATTCAACTTCTGCATGAATCTTTACATTAACTCTTGTTGTATCAGAGATTTTTACGAAATCACTAACAATTTGCTTTTTATTAAGTTGGCGAACAAGTTCTGTTCCTGTAAAGCCACCAACAAATCCCCAAGCTGTATTATCAATTTTTAACTGATTTAAAATTTGAGAAACATTAATTCCCTTTCCACCTGCTAAGAATTGACAATCATTTGTCCGGTTAACTTCACCTGTATTTACTTTTTCAAGTTGTAGTACATAGTCAAGTGCTGGATTAACTGTAACTGTATAAATCATTTAGTCAGCCTCCTCATAAACTAAATCATCTGGTAACTTATTTTTTTGGTCAAAAGATAATGGATTAGTAATCAAGGTCACCTCAGATACATGAGCAAATTTAGCAAAATGCTCATCAAATAGCTTTGCCGAATCCATTAATACAAAGACTTGTTTAGCCTGCAATAGTTCTTGACGCTTAATAGCCGCTTCAGCTGGATCGGGAGTAGTAAAATTCCCTGTCTTGCTTAAGCCATTTGCTCCAATAAAAGCAGCTGTAAAATTCAATTCTGAAAGCTGCTTAATTGCAACTTCTCCTACAATAGCATGAGTCTGCTTCTTTAATTTCCCTCCCAAAACTCTTGTAGGAATATCTTCTTTAAGAAGTTCGACAGCTGTATCTAAGCTATTAGTTACTACTGTTAGATCAGCAATCTCTTTTAAAAAAGGGACCATTTCATAAACAGTAGTTCCAGCATCTAAAAATATATAGGATCCAGGTTTTACAAAATTTTGAACCGTATATTTTGCTATTTTTCTTTTTTGCTCAACATTAATTGTGAAACGAATATGTTGAGCAATGTCTCTAATTGACCTATTAACTGCTTGTGCTCCACCATGAACTCTTCGCAATATCCCTAATTGATCCATTTCTGACAAATCACGGCGAATGGTTGATTCTGACGATTGCGTCAATTTACATAAATCAGCAACACGACAGAAATCATGCTGGTCGACGTAATTCTTTATAATCGATTGGCGCTCTTGTGTCAGCATCTTTTTTCACCTCGACTAATATAGTAACCGCTCTCTCAATCAAAATCAATCATTTTCATTCATTTTCTATCACTTTTAGGCAAAATTTTTCTAACAAAAAAGAATACATCCCCAAAGGAATATATTCTTCATTTAATTATTAATCTTGATATAAATACTTGCTTACAGCCTTATCAACTTCCATACCATTTCTAATCTTCAAAGCTAATTCAATCGTTACATCAGCTAAAATAGATTGTGGATCAATTACATTATATGGATGATCTGGTGCTTTTTCTTGGGCTAATGATAATTCAGTACACCCTAGTAAGATTACATTACAACCGTACTCATCATGCATCTTTTGCAAAATTCTGTGGTAGAGTTCTTTATTCACAACACCTTTTTCTTTGATATTATGATAAATCAAATCAGTTACCATTGGCTGAATTTCACTACCGCCAAATTCTACCTCGCGACCCACTTTTTCAATTGACTTTTCATATAGACGATCATAGATTGATCCTTCAGTCGCAATTAATCCTATCTTTTTTTCATTTGGGAATTTTTCCAAAAAAGTATGAATTGCAATGTCCATCATATTTAAAAAAGGGACCTCTGTTAAAGCAGCTAAATCATGATAAAAGTAATGGGCAGTATTACATGGCATTACAAAAAAATCTGGCTTGAGTAAAGATTGTTTTTCAACATCATCTTTTAATGCAAAAAAGAAATTTTCTTTAGTATGATCCTTGATGTAAGCTGTTCTGTCAGGAATTTCAGCATCATTTACTAGGATATAGTTTAAATAATCTTGATCTTTATTAATTTTTACACGGTGATTAATTAAGCGAACATAACTTTCTGTTGCAATAGTTCCCATCCCACCAAGGATAGTAAAAAAGTGTTTCATCCTAATCTACTTTCTATCGATTATTTTTCTAGTTCTTTAATAACATTTCTAGCCACAACAATATCTGATGGGTAAGGAGTGTTTATACCTCTAACTTTTTGGAAAGGATCGGCCCCTTTACCACAAATCAATACAACATCATTTTTACCAGCCATACTAATTGCTTCACGGATTGCTTTTTCACGATCAAGTTCAATAGTTACATCTACCTTAGCGTGATCAATTCCAGCATTAATTTCTTCAGCGATATCCATTGGATCTTCAAAACCAGGATCATCAGTAGTAAGAAAGGCTTTATCCGCAAAAACGCTTAAGCTTTGACTGAAGCCTGGTCGCCGGCTCACTCCCTTATCGCCAGGAGCTCCTACAACAACAATAATTTTAGGATTACTAAATTCTTTCTTCATGAATCCCATTAAAGCCATCATACTTGCCTTATTATGAGCATAATCAACTACAACTAAACCATGGTTTTTAGTTTTCTCAGTTTCCATTCTACCTGGAATAGTGACATGACGAATGCCTTCGGCAGCATGATCGTGATTCGCCCCACCAAGACCTGCTCCAATAATAGCAGCTGTACCATTAATTTCGTTAAAGTCACCAATCATATCTAAAGTATATTCGCCTTCAATAGCTAAGTGCTTGGCCTTATCACTAGCACAGAATAATTGGAACTTAGTTTCAATCAAATCAGTTTCTTCAGATTTAAATAAAAAGTCCACTGGTACTTTTAAATCAGGATTTTCATAGCCTTGTCTACTAAAAAGATAAATACTATCTGGATTAGTAGTTGTTGTAGCAGCAGCATAAACTTCAGAGAAATGATCTGTCTCTGCATTAATAATACACTTCCGTGAATTTACAAGTAATTGTAGCTTGCAGTGCAAATAATCTGCAAAATTAGGGTGTTCATTAGGGCCGATATGATCTGGTGTTATGTTCAAAAAGAAACCTAAATCATAAGTTAAACCAAAAACTCGATTCTTTTTATAAGCTTGTGAGGATACTTCCATAACTAAGTGAGTCATCCCGTTATCTACTGCTCTACGCATATTACGAAATAAATCTAAAGATTCTGGAGTAGTTAAGCTTGATTTGAATGTATCTTCTGGTTTAGGTCCAACTACATCATTAACTGATGAAAATAATGCAGTTTTACCACCATTCATCTTATCAAAAATCCCTTTTAAGAAGTAAGCAGATGTGGTTTTTCCCTTAGTACCAGTGAATGCAACCAAGAATAAATCGTCTTGAGGGAAACGATAAAATGCAGCTGATAATAATGCCATAGCCTTAGTAACATCTCTAACAACTAGAGCGTGCATCCCTTTTCCTTCAGGAAATGGTTGTTCTGCCACATAACAAGTAGCCCCATTGTCTTTAGCCATTGATAAATAAGTTGGTCTAAAGCCTGCTCCCTTACAAAAGAATAAAGTGTTGGTTTGAATATCACGTGAATCATAAGAAATGTAGTCCATTTTCGTAGGTACAGAATCTTGAACTGCACTTGATTTTAATAAGTGATGTTCTTTTAAAATTAAAATACATGTGTTTAAAGAAATACTCATGGTTTAAAACCCCTTAGATTGTTTTCAGACCAAATTATAACACAGTAGTCTTGCTTTCGGGCAAGGCTACCTTAAATGGCAAATGAATAATAAAACTTGTTATTCGTTCATTAGATTCACATGTAATTTTTCCATGATGTAAATCTATGACTTCTTTAACAATTGCTAACCCTAAACCTGTGCCACCAGTTTTAGTATTACGTGAAGTTTCCACTCGATAAAAGCGCTCAAAAATCTTTTGAAGTGCTGCTTTGGGAATAGCTTCACCATTATTTTCTACTCTTATTTCTACTAAATTTGCTTTAATCTTTTTGGCAGATAAGTTAATAAAACTTGCACCATGTCCATATTTCAAAGCATTAGAAATCAAATTATTAAAAACTCTTACTAACTTTTCCGCATCAGCATCAATTACTAAGTCATCTGGATTAGTATTGACATTTAAGGAAATATTCTTTTCTTCAGCTTCTAATTCAAAGCCTGCAGCTACTTGCTCAAGCATTGATGTTAAGTGTAGTGGTGCAAAATTTACTTTTGTTTTTATAGAATTTAAAGTCGTGTAATCAAACAAATCATTGGCTAAAGCTTTCATTTGTCCCGCTTTATTATAGGCAATATCAACATATTTTAACTGATCAGCTGTCAAACTATTATCAGCCTTTAATAACCCTAAATAACCGATAATTGATGTTAAAGGGGTACGAATATCATGAGAAACATTAGTAATCAAATCATCTTTAGATTGTTCTATTTGCCTTTCTTCATTCATAGCATTTACAGTACTATCAACCAAGAAATTTATTGAATCAATCACCTTTTGCAAATCTGTTTTTACTACGAAAGAAATCCGATGATCAAAATGACCCTCAGCTATATAATGCAGTTCTTGAATAACGTGTCGTAATTGCATTTGGTGATAGCGTCTTAACAAGCGCCAATATAGTACTAACATATCTCCACAGCCCATGAAGAAGACAAAAATTCTTTGCCAAGACCAAATATGTAATCCATTTCCTAAAATCAAAGTACTTTTCAAGAAATAAATTCCATTTTCCAAACTTTGATTAGTTAAAATAGCCAAGTTTATTAAGATTATAATTGATAAATTTAAAAGAAGAAGCAGGATAATTGTTACCACTGCTTCCGCAAATAACTCGCTTTTTTCACGCCCAGTTAACTTGACGCGCTTTTTTTTCATGTTTAAGCCTCTACTTTGTAACCTACTCCCCAAACTGTTTGAATAACTTCTTCTCCATCAGTAGCCTTTTGAATTTTATCACGCAAGTGAGAAACGTGGACCATAACAGTTTTAGCTGAAACAACAGACTCTTGTTGCCATACCCTTTCAAAAATTTCATCAGCACTAAATACCCGATTTGGATGGCTAGCAAGTAAATATAAAATACCGAATTCTAATGCTGTCAACTGAATAACATTTCCTGCAATTGTTTTGACTTCATGTGAATCCTTGTTAATTACTAAAGGACCAATTTCCAAAATATCAGGTTTATCACTTGTAACTTTCTTTTGACTACGACGAAGTAATGAACGGACTCTAGCCATAACTTCTAATGGATTGAATGGCTTAACAACATAATCATCGGCTCCAGTAATTAAACCTTGAATTTTGTCCATATCACCAGTTTTAGCTGAAACAACGATAATAGGAATATCTGAATCTTTTCTAAGTTCTTTAATTACGTCAATTCCAGTTATACCTGGCATCATAATATCCAAAATCATCAAACCAATATCAGGCGTCGTTGCAATTTTGGTTAGAGCTTCTTTTCCGCTATATGCAGCAATTGGTTCATAGCCTTCATTTTTGAGGTAAATACTAAGTAATTCAACAATTTCTTTGTCATCATCAACGACTATAATTTTCATAACTTGGAATCCTCTTTTTTTACTTTCTAATAATCTCAATTTATATTGTATCGAATATATAAAAAAGAGCATGTAATTAAGCATGCTCTTTTCATATTCTTAAGATTATTCGATTTCCTTTTTACCAGTGTATAACTCGTAATAGTAACCTTTTTTAGCTAACAATTCTTCATGAGACCCTTTTTCGATAATATGTCCGTGATCAAGAACACAAATCAAATCGGAATTAACAATTGTTGATAAACGGTGAGCAATTACAAAACTAGTTCTACCAGCTAATAAATTATCCATACCCTTTTGGATAATTCTTTCAGTTCTCGTATCGATACTTGAAGTAGCTTCATCCAAAATCATCACTGGTCGATCAGCAATCATTGCTCTCGCAATTGATAATAACTGCATTTGTCCTTGTGACAAGTCACCACCTGAACCATCAATTACCGTTTGATAGCCATTATCAAGCTCATGAATAAATTCATCAGCATGAGCAAGTCGTGCTGCTTGGTAGACTTCATCGTCACTAGCATCTGGATTACCAAAGCGAATATTATCCATGATTGTCCCAGTAAACATGTGCGTATCCTGCAAAACAATTGCAACGGACTTACGCAAATCATCTTTCTTGATATCCTTAACATCGATACCATCGTAGGTAATACTACCACTATTTATTTCATAAAAACGATTAATCATATTAGAAATAGTAGTTTTACCAGCACCGGTTTCACCAACTAAGGCAACTTTCATACCAGGTTTAGCATCAATGTTAATATCATAAAGAATTTGCTTATTTGGAACATAGCCAAAATCAACATGATCAAACTTGATATGCCCCTTAACTGGAACTAATTCATTATTTGCTTTACGCCAATTCCAAGCATTTTTGACGCCAGTTTTATGAGTGATAGTAACGCGACCTTCATCAACTTCAGTAGCTTTATCAAGTACATTAAAGATTCGGTTAGCACCAGCCATTGCCATTACAATTGAGTTTAATTGTTGGGAAATTTGAGCAATTGGCATACTGAATGAACGTGATAATTGTAAAAATGAAGCAATTGCACCCAAAGTTAATGGGAAGAAGCCATTAATTGCACCTAAACCACCAATTAAGGCAATTAAAACGTATGAGATATTCCCAACGTTACCCATAATTGGGAAGAGCACTGTCGCATAAACATTGGCTAAACCAGATGCTTGACGCAATTCATCATTATATTTATCAAAATCGTTCTTAACGTATGGTTCATGACTAAAGACCTTAATTACCTTTAACCCGCTGAGCATTTCCTCATTATAACCATTCATTGCACCTAATTTTTCTTGTTGCAACTTGAAATAATGACCAGACTTTTTAGTTAAGTAACGAACAATTCCAACTGATAATAAGAAAATAACTAAAGTCAAAATTGTTAATTGCCAACTTAAAACTAACATCGAACCTAATACGAAAACAATAGTCAAAGTTGAACTCACAAATTGAGGTATTGACTGTGATATCATCTGCATCAAGGTATCAATATCATTAGTATAACGCGACATAATGTCGCCATATTCATTTTGATCAACATATGCAATTGGTAAATATTGCATATGTTTAAACATCTTATCTCTGATACTCTTTTGCACTTTTTGAGCTAAGACCATCATCAATAAGGTATACAGATAAGTCGTGGCTACCCCAATTAAATAAACTAATGCTAAAAAGCCAAGCGCATTAAACAAAGGGGTAAAATTAGGATTAGCCTGCTTAAGTAAAGGCGTAATATATTTATCAATTAATTGTTGAATAAATAATGAACCATAAACTGTACTAAAGGCACTGACAATGATTCCAATAATTGCTAATGGAAAAGCTACCGGTCCAGTTTTTACAATATACTTAAGTAATCGCCAAAACGTATGCTTTTGATTTTGATTTTTCATCTACTCACCTACTTTTCTTTTTCAGATTGATACTTGTTAAGTGAACTATATAGGTCGTTACGTTCAATAAGTTCATCGTGAGTGCCGATATCTTCAATTCGACCATGATTCATCACAATAATTCGATCAGCATCTTTAATTGAAACAATTCTTTGCGAAATGATAATCTTGGTAGTATTTGGCATATCACGCTTCAAAGCCAAACGAATTTCTTTTTCGGTTTTAGTATCAACAGCTGAAGTTGAATCATCCAAAATTAAGATTTTTGGCTTCTTTAGTAAGGCACGCGCAATTGTAATTCTTTGCTTTTGACCACCAGATACATTGTTACCACCTTGTTCAATCATAGTGTCATATCCATCTGGGAATTCATTGATAAAGCCATCTGCATGAGCCACCTTAGCTGCTGCAATAATTTCTTCATCACTCGCATTTTCATTACCCCATCTTAAGTTATCTTTGATAGAGCCAGAAAATAAAACATTGTTTTGTAAAACCATGGCCACATTATCACGCAAAGTCTTTAAATCATATGAACGAACGTTGTGACCAGCAACTCTTACAGCACCACCAGTGACATCATAAAGCCGTGGAATCATCGCTACTAAAGTAGATTTTGAAGAACCAGTTTCACCAATAATCCCAATAGTTTCACCTGAATGAATATGTAAGTTAATATCAGACAAGGCTAAAACGTCACTATCTTTTTCATACTTAAAGTTAGCATGATCAAATACGATATCACCATTAGTCAAGTCAGTAACTGGGTGCTGCGTTGGCTGAGTAATGGTTGATTTTTCCTCAATTACTTCAGTAATTCTTTTACCACTGGCTTGAGAGATAGTTAACTGGGTAAAAATCATTGATAAAATCATCAAACTGAAGAGCACTGAGTTTGAATATGAAAACATTGATACCAACTGTCCAGTTTGCATTTCATGTCCCACGATCAATTTGGCACCAAACCATGAAAGTAGAAGCATTGAGCCGTTTAATAATAACATCATAACTGGTGCATTTAATGCAATAATCTTTTGTGCACCAGAAAAGAGTTTGTAAATCATATTTGATGATTCAGAAAACTTATCAATTTGCTCTTGCTCATGCACATAAGTTTTAACTTCTCTAACCCCACGAACATTTTCACGAACGGTTTGATTCAACTTATCATAGTTTTTAAAAATCTTGGGAAAGAATGGAAATGCATTCTTAATAATCAAAGCCAATAAGATAGCCATAATTGGCGCAATAATTACAAATTGAATTGCAAGTTTGGCATTAACAACAAAGGCCATAACAATTGAAACAATCAACATCAGTGGAGCTCTAACAGCAATTCTAATTACCATTTGATAGGCCAATTGAATATTGTTAATATCTGTCGTTAGACGCGTTACTAAACTAGAACTTGAAAATTTATCAATATTTTCAAAAGAGAAGTTTTGCGTATTATAAAACATATCTTTTCGCAAGTTGGCCGCAAAGCCAGCTGCTGCTTTAGCTGAGAAGTAACTTGCACCAATACCAAACATTAAAGAGATAAAAGCCATTAATAATAAGAATAGCCCTAATTTAGTTATTAATGAAGTATTCCCCTTCATAATACCGTCATCAATTAGCCATGCCATAACGTAAGGAATAAACATTTCGATGAAAACTTCGACAGTTACGAATATCGGCGAAAGAATCGATTCTTTACGATATTGGCGAATTGACTTCATCAAGGTCTTAATCATATTTGATCCTCTTTTCAATATATTTTTTTATATACAGATTAGTGTACCGCGGTATACTTTTTAGCTCTAAACTAAAGAAAGAAGGCATAAAGCCTTCTTCCTAAAATATCCGCTTATAAGAAAATGATTTTCTCAAAACTTACACTATTTACTTTTTTAATAGATTATCCTTTTATTTAATAAAAGTCAAATAATTTACTCTTTATCTACTTTAGGATTTAAAACACTTGTTGTAATATTGTATTTTTTTCTAAATAAATACCTAGCTCCATAAACAAGTGCTGCCAGTACCAAATTAGCCCAGGCAGGGAGAACAGGATTAATGATTTGAAATGCTTTACTTGAAAAAATAGTAATTACTACGAATAAAACAGCTACCATTGCAATTGTCAATAATGCTATCTTTCCAAATTTTGCTTTTCCACCTGCTACCAACACATCAGTATAATAAGTCATCAAAGTTCCTAAAATCGCTGCAATTGCAACTAATGTCAACAAACCATACTGTGAATTATATTGGTTCTTAGCACCAGCAGTTAAAGCCATAATAGAAATCATTGCAGTAAAGACTACAAAGTATAATAAACCTGAATCAACAGCTCTCATCCAATATTTAGGCTTTTTAGGCTTAATAACTGGATGCAAAATTTCTTCTGCTTTTAAAATTGGTGATTTCTTATACAAGTTACTTGCGGGAATACCTTGCTTTTGGGCAGTTATGATTTCATCCAATAAATCATTGGCTATTTTTGTAGCTTCAGCTTCGCTCTTACCAGCATCCATTAATGCTTTTTCTAAACGAAATACATAATCACTATTTTTGTTAGTTAATTGCTTGCGCATGCTATCTACATCTTGTATTACACTACTAGTTTGCTTTTCTACTTTAGCTTGAGAAGCTTCTTGCTTTTGGGTATTAGCTAAGTTTTTTTCTCTTGTATCCATTTATTTCCCCTTAGACATTAAATCTAAATTCAATAATGTCGCCATCTTGAACAACATAATCTTTTCCTTCTAAGCGCAAGCGTCCCGCTTCTTTAACCTTTTGCATACTTTCATATTTGTCTAAGTCATCAAATGATACAACTTCGGCACGAATAAATCCACGTTCAAAGTCAGAGTGAATAACACCAGCAACTTGTGGAGCCTTCATTCCTTCATGGAAAGTCCAAGCACGTGTTTCAGGGCCACCAGCTGTAAAGAAAGTTCTCAATCCAAGTAAATGATATGCAGCCTTGATTAAACGGTCTAAGCCAGATTCAGTAACACCTTCTGCTTCTAAGAATTCTTGCTTTTCATCATCATCTAAACCAGCTATTTCTTCTTCTGTAGCTGCACTAATCGCAATTGCACCAGCATTTTCACTTTCAGCATGTTTTTTAACAATTTGGAAGTATTTATCACTTTCAGGATCTGCCATTGAATCTTCAGCAATATTAGCCACATAGATTACTGGCTTTGAGGTAAGTAAAAATAACCCTTTAACGATTTTCTTTTCATCATCTTTGAAGTCAATGCTTCTTACAGCTTTTCCTTCTTCAAGAACTGGCTTAATCTTTTCAAGAACAGCAAGTTCAGCTTTAGCATCTTTATCGTTACCTTTAACTAACTTTTCAACCTTACCAATTCTTCGATTTACTGCATCTAAATCTGCAATGGCAAGCTCCAAATTAATTGTATTAATATCTTCTTCTGGATCAACTTTACCAGTTACAGATGTAATATTATCGTCATCAAAAGAACGAACAACATGGATAATAGCATCAGTTTGACGAATATTTTCTAAGAATTTGTTACCCAGTCCTTCTCCTTTTGAAGCGCCTTTAACCAATCCTGCAATATCAGTAAATTCAAAAGTAGTATGAACAATCTTTTTAGCTGGAATTAATTCATCAATTCTTGCTAAACGAGGATCTGGAACTTCAACCATTCCAACATTGGGTTCAATTGTTGCAAATGGGTAGTTGGCCATTTCAGCACCAGCTTTGGTAATAGCATTAAATAAAGTGGACTTACCAACATTTGGTAATCCTACGATTCCGGCAGTTAATGACATTCTTTTTTCTCTCTTTCTTATAAAAATCACTTAGGTATAGCAATATTTTCTTTAGGAAGGTAATGCTCCAATTTTTTATTAACTGGATCATTAGCTTTGGTCAGAATTTTCTTAAGTCTTTTGTTAAAGTCTGCTCGTGGCATCATCAAAATATGACCACATCCCATACACTTAAGGCGAATATCTGCACCTAAACGTAAAACTTCCCAATTATTAACCTGACAAGCATGTGGCTTTTTTAAAAGTACAGTATCAGCTAATTGATATGCCAATTTTGTATCAGTCATCTAAATCAATTCCTAACATTGTCAAAATTCTATTCAAATCATCAGTTGAATTAAAGTCAATTGATAAATGGCCTTTACCTTTTTTACTTTCAGAAATTGAAACAGGACTTCCAAATTTTGTAGATAATCTACTTTCACTTGCTCGAATAAAAGCAGACTTTCTTATCTTATCACTCTTAGAAACTTTATTAGCTTTTTCATTCATTGCACTAACTAAAACTTCTAATTTTCTAACTGGAATTCCTTCTTTAACAACTTTTTTAGCTAAATCATCAATTTTCTCTTTATCTTTTAACCCTAATAAGGTTCTAGCTTGTCCCATTGATAATTCACCATGTTGCAAAAGTTTTTTAGCTTTTTTAGGCAAAGTTAATAGACGTAAGTAATTAGCTATATAAGGGCGAGATTTCCCCATTCTTTTAGAAACTTCTTCTTGAGTTAATCCCAAATTCTTTTGAAGCATTTCATAAGCTTGAGCTTCTTCTAAAGGGGATAAATCTTCACGCTGTAAATTTTCAAGCACTGCAACTTCCATCATTTGAGCTTCATCAAAGTCTCGAATGATAGCAGGGATTGTTGATTTTTTAGCTAGTTTAGAAGCTCTAAATCTCCGTTCACCAGCAATAATTTCATAGCCATCTAAACTTTTACGAACAATAATTGGCTGAAAAACACCATTCTCCTTAATTGAGTCAGATAACTCTTTTAAGCTCTTATCATCAAAGTTCTTTCTTGGCTGATATGGATTAGGCCGAATGTCTTCTAGGCTTAATTCTTCAACTTCTTCTGTACCATCCACACTTTGTACTATTTGAGTTGGAGTATCTTCAAATAAGGCTTCTATTCCGCGCCCAAGGCCACCTTTTTTTCGTAGTTCATTATTTCTTGAGTCTCTTGCCATGAGCTTTTAGCACCTCTCTAGCTAAATCATCATACAACTTTGCACCACGCGACTTAGGATCATATTCAGTAATTGGCTCACCATAACTTGGAGCTTCAGCCAATTTAGTGATTCGCGGAATAATAGTTTTATAAACTTTTTTACTAAAATATGACTGTACTTCTTTAACTACTTCAGCCCCTAAGTTTGTCCGTGCATCAAGCATTGTCAAAAGTACGCCTTCAACATCTAAATCCTTATTAAAGTGTTTTTGAACTAAGCGGATAGTATTAAGAAGTTGGCTTAATCCTTCCATTGCATAGTATTCACTTTGTACTGGAATTAAAATTGAATCACTAGCAGTAAAGGCATTAATTGAAAGCTGGCCAAGTGAAGGCGGGCAATCAATAAAAGCAAAATCGTAATCATTTGCTACTTGATCAAGTGCAGATTTCAACCGAGTTTCTCTGGCCATCATACTAATCAATTCAGTTTCTGCGCCTGATAAATTAATTGTAGCTGGAGCAATATCTAAATTTTTGGTACTTGTATGATGAATAGTATCAGTTATCGGAATCTCATCAACTAATACATTATAAATGTCTTGATGGATAGTCGATTTTTCTATTCCTAATCCACTTGTTGCATTTCCCTGAGGATCAATGTCAATAATTAAGACCCGATATCCTCTATTCGCAATACTTGCAGCCAAATTAATAGTTGTAGTTGTTTTACCAACTCCACCTTTTTGGTTTGCAATTGAAATAATATTGACCATCAATTACATACCCTACTTTCTGTGTAATTCAATTGTTATTTTATACCCATCATCTGTTTTTTCTTCATGGGATTTTACTTGTATACCAGAATCCTTTGCTAATTTAACAGCTTGCTTAATGGTATTAATTTGAACTTTTAAATCCTTGGCTGTTTTTACAACCCGCTTTTTCTCAGGTTCTTTTTTAGCTGGCTTTTTAACTTCTTCAGCTTTTTTAGCAAAGTAACCATCTACATCTTCGCAAATTGCTTCGGTTTCTTTAACACTTAATTTCTTTTGTAATATTTCATGCAAAACATGTGACTGTTCAACTGGTGTTAATCCTAACATTGCCCGACCATGACGAGCCGTAATAGTACCAGATACAAGATATGACTGTACTTCTGGTTCCAGCTTAAGTAAACGTAACTTATTAGCGATGTAAGATTGTGATTTCCCCATATCTTTTGCTAAAGCCGTTTGCGTTAACTCATTTAATTTCATTAAGTCTTCATAAGCTCGAGCTTCATCAATTGGATTAAGATTTTCACGTTGTAAGTTTTCAATTAAGGCCAAACTAGCAGCTTTTTGATCATCCATATTTTGAACAATTGCTGGAATAGTAGTCCAATTAAGACTTTTTGCTGCACGAAAACGGCGTTCACCAGCAATAATTTCATAGTTATCACCTTTTTCTCTTACAACAATCGGTTGAAGTAAACCCTCTTGCTCCAATGTTTGGGCTAATTGTTCAATTGATGCTTCAGAGAATTCATGTCTTGGTTGATAACGATTAGGAATAATTTTACTTAATTCTAAATCTTGAATTTGTTTTTCTTTTGGAATTTCGTTTTTCTTAGAAAAAAAGAATGCCACTGTTCAATTCCTCCATTAATGAAGTGGCTTGCGGTTAGGTGTGCCCGCTTGCCGAGGATATTTTTTCGGAGTTTGTTTTACTTTATTTAGTAAAATTAAAGTCCGTTCTTCATCAGATTCAGGTAATTGTAAACTCTTAGTTGCAGTTATTTGCCCACCAAGAACTGCAATTGCTTTTTTAGCATCTGCTAACTCAGACTCTGCTTTTGGTCCTTTAAGTGCCAAGAATTGACCACCTTTTTTAACTAAAGGAAGACAATATTCGCTCAAAGTAGCCATATTAGCAACTGCTCTAGCCGTTACTAAATCAAATTTTTCACGATATTTTTCATTTTGACCAACATCTTCTGCACGACCATGAATTAATTCCACTTGTTCTAAATCTAAATCTGCTGTTAAATCAGCTAGAAATTTCAATCTTTTATTAAGTGAATCAACAATTGCTAATTGCATTTCTGGGACCAGAATCTTAATAGGAATAGATGGAAAACCAGCTCCAGCTCCAACATCACAAATATGTCCTTTTTTAAAAAGATCTGGATATTCTAAAAAAGGTGTTAAACTATCGTAAAAATGTTTTAAATAGACTTCCTCTAAATCCGTAATTCTGGTTAAGTTAACATATTCATTAACTTCGATCAGCTTTTTATAGTACTTAGAAAATTGATCAATCTGTTTTTGATTTAAAGCAAAGCCTTTTTCAGCTAATTGCTTAATGAAAAGTTCAGGCTTCATTTACCCTCCATGATTTTGTTTCACACTAATCAATTTACTGCGAAATCATACTTTTAGCAAAAAAATATTTTTGTTACTCATCCAATTATGAATTAAATTTTGCTAATCGTCAAAGCATGAAACAATATCATTTTTAAAAATTTTAATCTATAATAGAGCCTTAAAAGGAGATCTAAAATGATTGTTACTATATTAGTTTTACTTTATTTAGGATGGCAAACATATAAAGGTTTTCAAATCGGTTTTACTCGAAAAATCGTAAATTTAATATTATCAGCTGTATTCTTCTCATTAGCTATTATTTTACAAAATCCACTTGGTAATTTTCTTTATAGTCAATATAGTGGACAAAGCACCACAACTGCTTCAAATCAAATGGAATTAATGGCTGCTCGTTTTATTGCCTTTTTCATTATTTTTTATGCAAGCAAACATATAAAAAAGATGTTTAGCAAATGGCTACCAACTAAAAAGAATGAGAAAAATTTTAGCTCATTACTTGATGGTACATTGGGAGCTTTAGCATCATTAATTGCAGCTTACTTATTTGTTTATGTGATTTTATCAATGTGCAATGCTCTTCAAAATCAATGGTTTATTCAGCAAACTGTTGATTCACCATTTCTCCATTTCATTATTTATCAAACTCCTGGTCTATCTAACGGTGTCTTCAATAATCTATTCAGTATCGGAAAAACTGCCGGATAATAAAAAGAAGTAGCAAACGCTACTTCTTTTTATTTACCATCAAAGCCTTCATAGATTACTTCTTCATTTTGATAAACAAAAACCGCACCAATTCGATTTTCATTCAGCCAATTAGCAACTGGCTTTCCAGCAAAGAATAATCTTTTACATTCAATTTCTGCATCTACGCTATTTTTAGTAAATGTAGTTACACCTGCTAGCTTCGTTTCTACCGGATAACCTGTTCTAGGATCAATTAAATGGTGATATTTATGTCCATTTACCTCTAAATAGCGTTCATAAATTCCACTAGTAACGGCCGAGCATTCAGAAACCATTACACTAGTAATATTTTTTCCTCTCTTTTCAATTGGATCTTGAACTCCTAATGACCACTTACCACTTAAGCGTTTAGGACTTGGTCCAACAAATAAAACATTTCCTCCTAAATTAATAATCCCCGCTAATACACCGAAACTCCGCCATTGATCACGAATTCTATCAGCAATCCAGCCTTTAGCAATACCTCCTAAGTCAAGTTCCATTCCTTTTTCTTCCAAAAAGACAGTTTGCTGTTTATCATCCAATACTACTTTTTGGGGATCAATTAATTTCATTTTTTCATCTATTTCAGATTGGCTTGGAACTCGTGCCCCTTTAAAGCCAATATGCCATAATTTTACAACTGGACCAATTAAGGCATTAAATCCAAAATTTTCTAAACTTTTTTCTACAGCAAGCTTTACTAAACTATAAGTTGCGCTAGAAACTTGAACCGGATGAAGCCCAGCTGCATGGTTAATATCCATAACTTCACTTTTATCTCGATTTACAGTGAAAAGATCTTCATAATAATCAATTAATTTAACACTTTGATCTAATATCCAAGTTTGATCTGTGCCAAATAACTGTAAAGTTATTGATGTTCCTAATGCATGGTGTTTTTTAACAACTTGATGAGTTGCAAGGTCTTCAATCATAATAAACTACCTCAATTTATTCTAAATACAACTTTCTAAGCAAGTTAATTAATTCATCACTAACTAATAATTGATTTTTGATATATGAATCAATGCCACCATATTCTTCACACATCGTAATAATCGCATTATCTAAATATTCATCAGCTACTGAACCAAGTGAGCGTAAATTTGCTCTAAAAGCTAAACTACTACCTTTTTCTTTTGCCTCTAAGTCACGTTTAGCCCGATAATCATTGAGCATATAATTTGAGAAAAGGTAATCTTGTCTAATAGTTTCTAAATCAACACCTAAAATATACAAGATGAAAAAGGTTGTTAATCCAGTCCTATCCTTTCCTTCAGAGCAGTGAAAAATAATCGCTCCTTCAGGAGTATTTGCCATCTCTTCTAAAATACTATGAAAAGCACGTTGACTATGAGGGCGGGTAATCATTAGACGATAATTTTCTCTCATGTGTTCAAAGGCAGCTATTGAATTATCATCAAATTTTTTAAATAAGTCTTCAAAACTTGTTCCTGCCTCAGTATTATCTTCTGGAGATATTGAGATATTAAAATGCTTAGTCCCTGAAATAAACGTATCTGGATCTTGTTTACGCTCTTTTTCTGAACGTAAATCAATTACTTTTCTTAATCCATAATTAATTAAGTATTGTTGATCATGCTTAGATAAGTTACAAATTCTCCCGGTTCTAAGTAATCTTTGCATTTTTACTTTATGACCGTCTTTTGTCACATATCCTCCTAAATCACGAGGATTACGAATTGTTTTTAGTGGTAAAACTTTTGCCTGCACAAATATTCTCCTTCGAAAGTAAAACCGGATAGTTGTCTACCCGGTAATTCTACACTTGATTTAGCTTATTATAAAATATTTAGTTTCAGTAAAAAGCAGCTATTTAAAAAGAATCATTTGATTTGAACCAATTATATCCAGTAATGGTAAATCAAAATCTGCTACTTTTCCAACAATATTCACACGCTTATCTTCTGGTAAATCTTTTTTGGCAATTTCTAATTCTCCTTCATAGCGTAAATACTGTTCATTATCACTAGTAATTATACCCTTTGATCTTTTTCCAGCTTGCAATTTAGCTTGTGAAAATAATTGTCTACTCCTACCTTCTTCTAATCTAATAACATCTCTTGATAAATCTGCTCTCTGATGCCAAGAATGCTTAACTAATTGTTCAGTTATGTTATTATTTTCTGTTAAATGAAGTAGAATAGCCTTTTTATTTAAATACTCTGAAAATTGATCAAAACTTTCATTGCTTAAATCACAATCTCCAATAAAGACATAATCTAATCCCATCTTAAATAAAGCAAGACTGGCAAAAAAGCTACTTACATTACGATGCTCCTCTAAAGTAGGTAAGCTTTCAAAAATAGGCGCTCTCTTGATTCCATCACCTGGAGCAAAAGCCATAACTTTAAAGCCATAACTTTTTAGCCATTTATTACGTTCAATCATCCATTCACGATCTAATCCGGTATTAGGACGAGGATAATAATTATGCCAAGCTTCTAAATGGTCAAAATCCGCCTGATTTTCACGCAGACTAATAACATCTTCTTCGCTAATTGTGCTAGCATTTAAAGCTACTCTGAACTCTTTAGATATCTTAGCTATTTCATCGTTATCAAAGCCTGCATCAATTCTAACACCAGTCAGTCCCAAACTTTTTAAACTAGTAAGATCTGCTTCTAATCCTAGTTTTTTCATACCAGCTTTAGAAATATCCCCTACTAACTCTAAGCCCAAATCGTGACACCATTTCTTTAATTCAGTTAATCCCTTTAAGACTTGATCACTATCTTGCTCAGGAGCCTGTAAAGAAGTAAATATTCCTTTAAAACCAACATTTCTCATTTTTAAAATATAATTATGGGTTTGAGCTGTCAAAGGCTCACCTAGATTGATTGAAAATCCTAGCATTTCTCGCTCCAAATTAGATACTCTTTTAATAATTTTAGTCTAGACCTTTATTGCCATAAAAAAAAGACCTACAAGCTATGAAAATAACTTGTAGGCTCTTTTCATAAAGTATTCTATTTTTGACTTTGAGCAACAAACTTAATAAAGTTTTCCATCACAATATCAAGTTGATCAATATAGGATTGATTAATTAAGTCACCAGTTTCCTTATCAAAATTATCTGCTGCTCTACCTATTAGAACTTCATTACCTGGTAAAACATTTGCACTCATATCAGGAGCTAATAATATTTCTCTGGCTTCTTCTTGTGCACGAGCTGCTCCCATCATTCCATAGGAAGTCCCTACTACCATTGCTGGCTTCATATTCATTAAGTCAGCTCCAGAGTGGGAACCTAACCACTCCAATGCACTCTTTAAAGCTGCAGGAATAGCATGATCATATTCTGGTGTTGTCAAAATAATTCCATCAGCTGACTTTACTTTTTCACGCCAATTTTCGACATTTTCATCCCCAGAACTTTCCCGGTTAAATAAAGGAAGGGTATTAATTTCTGCAACTTCAATTTCTGCTTTATCGCCGTATCTTTTAGCGATATATTTAGCTAAAAAGCGATTAAATGAAAAGTCAGCATTTGTCCCTACTACAGCTAGTAATTTCATCAAAATAGCCTCCTATTTCGTAATTTGTTCATACCATTCTTCAACTTCGCCAAAGAAATGATCTAGAAATTCAAGCGTCCGTTCATCTTTAATTTCACCATCTTCATTAAAAGCCTTTGAGGCAAGACCAAGCATAAATTCATCCCCGTTAAATACTGGGCATGAAAAGCCAGGTGCTGCTAATATATTTTTCAAACGCGTCTGTGAACGGCCAGAACCTTGAGCAAGTGGAGAAGTTCCCACAATAAATACAGGCTTCCCCTTAAACGGATGAAGGTTTGAAGATAACCATTCAAGTGCGCTTTTTAAAGCGCTAGTCACAGAATGTTGTTGTTCTGGTGATCCAATTAATACTAAATCAGCTGCTTCAATTTTATTAGCTAAGTCACTAACAACTTGAGGTGTATCTTGGCCTTCTTTATACAAAGGTAAATCTTTAATTTCAGCAAGTTCAATATTGTGCATAGTAAATCTATTTTTTATAGCAAGTAGTAACTTACGATTATAAGAATTTTCTGCATTACTACCAACAATAGCAAGGATTTTCATAAAAAAACCACCTTTCCAGAAATCTATATTACTTATTATAGTGTTAATTTGCTTATATAAACAATAAAAATAAGGGGCCGTTAATATAAACGCTCCCTATTATTCTTTATCACTTGTAGAAAACATAGGATTATTTTCTACTTGAGATAGATTTTCATTATCAATAGCATCTAAAATCTGTGCTTTTAAGACGTTAACAATTTGCTCTTCACTGAATGTAGCAACTTGATTAATAATTAATGCCGCAATTCCAGTTGCAGAAATCCAGTTGGCCATTACCACTTGCTTGGTTTTCTTTTCACTTAAGTTATACTTGCTATATTCTTCATTAAATTTTTCAATTCCCAAATTTAACAAAGTATCAGCAATAATAGCACTTCCGAGCTTTCCATCAACAAACATTGCTCTAAATAAATCAACATGTTCTTTAGCAAAGTTAATATAAGAAAGATCCAAATCAATTAAAGCTCCACCTGTATAACTCTTTTGCAAAATCTTAGTCTTTAAGTTTACAGAGATGATTTCTAAAACCTGAGTTCGTAAATCCTCCATATTTTTAAATTCAAGATAAATAGGTTGGGTTGAAAAGTCACCGGCTTGAGCAATGTTTCTCGCAGTTAAGCTTTCTATTCCTTCACTTAATGCCAGATTATACGCCACATCTAAAATTTGTTGACGGCGAATTTCTTTTTTTCTAGCCATAGAATAACCCCAATTAAATAACGTTTATGTAGAAAATTTTATATTATATATAAAAATTATATTGCTATTTAGTTATTTTCGCTAGTAAATTGGTCGTATCCATTAGAAATCATTTCAACAATTTCTTCTTTAGATAAGCCTTCACTAATTGCATATGATAAAAAAGAAGCCGACAAAATGTAGCCACGTTCTCCTTCATCAGTCAAGTTGTCAGAGAAGTCTATGTTAATACTACTATTAGCATAATCTGTAGTTAAAGTTATTTTTTTATCTTCCATTTTGAAGTCCTCTCTTTTCATAAATACTAATTAAAACTTATAATAGATTATAATATAACATTTAATGAAAGTGTGACTAATATGATTACAAAACATGGTCGTTCTGCTTGTACTTCAATTTTAATCGGAAAAAAAGCTTCAATTAATGGTAGTGTTATTATCGGTCGTAACGAAGACTGTAAAACTGCCTGGCCTAAACATTTAAAATTTAATCCTGCGGCAATCTGTGCTCACAGTCATTTTTCTTCAAATGACAATAACTTTGAAATGGACTTACCAGATAAAAGTTATGCTTACTCAAGTACGCCTGAATGGACTGATAAATATGGTGTTTTTGAGGAAGATGGTATTAATGAATACCATGTAGCAATGAGTGCTACTGAATCAGCATATGCCAATGGACGTGTATTAGCAGTTGATCCTTTTGATACAGAAAAAGGAATACTAGAAGAAGCTATGGTTACTTGCGTTTTACCTTATATTAAAACAGCCCGTGAAGGGGTTGAAAGATTAGGTAAAATTGTTACAGAACATGGAGCAGCTGAAGCAGATGGCATTTTATTTGCCGATCCTGATGAAGCTTGGTACTTAGAAATCGGTTCAGGACATCATTATGTAGCACAACGTATTCCTGATGATTCTTATGCTGTAGTATCTAATCAACTTGCTATTCAAGAAGTAGATTTCACTGATCACTTAAACTTTATTTTTTCACCAGATTTACAAAATTTTGTGTATCAAAATAATCTTTGGCCTAAAGACAGAACTTTTAACTTTAGAGAAATTTTTGGAACGCAAGACGATTCAGACTTGCACTATAATACTCCAAGAGTATGGGCTGGGCAAAAATTATTGACACCATCAAAAAAGAAGGAACCCCAAGACTTTTATTTACCATTTTTGGAAAAGCCTGATCGTCCAATTACCATTCAAGATGCACAAAGAGTACTAAAAGATCACTATCAAAACACACCATTTGATTTAACAAACAAGAAAAATAGTTCAAATGCTACATTTAGACCTATTAGCGTTGCTACCACTCAAGAAAGTCACCTACTTGAACTCAATGGTGAAAATATGATTCAGTGGCTTTGTATGGGGATTACTTCTCAAGGAGTTTACATTCCATTTTACCCACAAGGCACTAAAACTCCTGCTATGTGGGATAAAGGAACTGAAACATACTCAAGTGATTCTGCATATTGGGTATTTAAATTAGCTAGCGTGTTAGCGGATCGTGATTGGGGTAAATACGGTAAAGACTTGTCTACAACTCAAGATAATACCAGTAAAGAGCTTATGCAAATTCGTCATGAATACGATCAAAAACTATTGTCTGTTAGTGACCGTGAAAAAGAAATTGAATTAGTTGACGAAGCGAATGAAAAAATGGCCAACCTAGCAGTTCAAAATTATCAAGCTTTAATTGCCCAATTAATTACCAAACAGACTGCCCTCTCACCTCTTAGCTTTACTATGGATCCAAATTTATAATAGCTTAAATCAAAAACAGGTCTGGAAACCCAGACCTGTTTTATTTTCTTTTTGTTAAATTTCCATCAAGCATATCATAAATATGATCACAATAAGCCTCTAAGCGTTGATCGTGCGTAACTAAAATCACAGCTTTTCCCTGCTTTTTAGCTAATTTTTTAAATAAGGCTCCTACTTCTTTAACTCTCTCGCTATCAAGTGAAGCCGTTGGTTCATCAGCTAAAATCACTTGTGGATTAGCATATAAAGCTCTAGCAATAGCTACTCTTTGCATTTGACCACCAGAAAGCTCATTAGGATACTTATTAAGCAATTGTTCAATTCCTAGTAGTTTAACTAAATCAGCTAATTCATCAGATGATAAATTCCCTGTCTTTTTTACACGATTAACTAATTCAAATTGTTCTTTAACCTTTAAAAAAGGTACTAAATTATAAGCTTGTAGAACAAAGCCAATTTTATTTAAACGTAGATTATCTCTTTGCTTATCACTAAATTCAGTAACATTTTCTCCATTAAATAAAATTGTTCCGCTACTTGCCTTTTGCAAGCTGCCCATAATAGTTAGCAAAGTTGACTTTCCTGCACCACTAGGACCTTCTAGTAATACTACTTCACCTTTTTCAGCTTCAAAGTCCACTCCTTTTAAAGCAATTGTTTGTGCATTACCTGAACCATAAATCTTTTTGATATTCTTTAATTCAATTGTACTCATCATTTAACCCCCAATTGCCATTGTTGGATCAACTTTCAAGATACTCCGTACAGGAATCAAACTACCAATAACCCCCATAATCAACATTCCTAACAATCCAGCTATTGCGATAGTTGGAGAAAATTGCATTGGAACAGCTGCTGGTAAAGTTAATACTGTTAATTCCATTAAAACTAATGCCAACAAGCTAGCAAATAAAACTAATATAAATGATTGACTAACAGTAAACCCAATCAAAGTTTTACTTGGAATTCCTTGCGCTCTCATTACTGCAAAATTAGGCAATTTTTGCATGGTTAAAATGTATAAGAATACCGCAACAATGATTAATGAAATTATAAACAAAAATCCAATCATTAAACCAAAAGTCAGATTTTGTGCGCTATAACCTGGTAATTTATTCACAAAAGTTTTTACGCTATATGTTTTTACATTTTTGCTATTGACTTTAAAATCACTTTTTTTAGAAATTATGCCACTAGCAACAATTTCATTATTTACACTACGCAATTTACGCCAGGTTGCTAAATTTCCATAGATAATTGGAGCAATATTAATCATTGCATTTTTAGTAAAACCTACAATTTTATATTTATCAGTTGAACCATTAAGAGTTAATTTATCACCTAATTTATAACCCTTATTTTTAAGTATTTGGCTAACTACAACTTCATTTTTACTTTTGGCTTTTCGACCACTTGTAATTACCAAATTCTTATAAATGTACTGGCTTGCTTTTATTCCAACAAATTGAGCTGATATTGTTGCTTTCTTTTTATTTTTTATAACTAATGGAGTCTGTCCCACAAGTGCTTCATTAGTAGATAACTTATTTGGTATATCTTGCTTAGTCAATAATGATTGGCTCAAACTAATATTACTATTCTGATTTAAAACTACTTTTCTAGTTTGCCAAGCATAAATAGCTTGTGTATTTTCAGAAGCCAATCCAAAAGCTAGACCACTTAGTATAAAAATCAAATAACTGATTAAAAAAATCATAAAAACAATCAGACCATATCTGAGTTTTTCTTTTTTTATTTCTTTAAAAGCTAAATACATAGCTACCCTTCCTCATCTAACAACTCTAAACTATGTTTAAAACGTTCAAGATAGATATTTTTGTGATCAGGATCAAATAAAACGAGTTTAATAGTTTCATGACTCAATACCATCGCTGACCAAGTTTTAGCATCGAGATTTTTTAATCTTATTGCCTTTTGTTTAAAATCAGGAGTTAACATTACTTCATTTTTACTTAAATGGAGCTTTATAAAAGCCAAATATGGACTTTGCTCTGATTTACCCACAAAATCAGCTGTCATTTGGTAGAGTAATTCTACATCAAAGGCCTTACTTGGTCTTAAGCCTGTATGAATATCTTTCATCACTAACTGATATACATATTCATATGCATCAGTTAAATCATCAAAATATTTGTAAAAAGCTCCCCGAGCTATTCCACTACTTTTAACAATTCTCGCTACCTGAGCATCAGCTAATGAATAAGAGCTAAATTCATCAATTAGTGCTTCAGTTACTCGCTTCTTTTTTCCTTGATTCAAATTTTGAAAAGTCGACTTTACCATATCTTTTACTCTTTCTATAATGTGACATTGTGTCACTTACAAATATTATTTTACACTTTTGTGACACTGTGTCAACATTCTAACATAAAAAAAGAGCACTATGCTCTTTTTTCTTTATTTAAGTGGAAAAATCTTATCTGGATTAATTATTCCATTTGGATCAAAAATACTTTTTACTTTTCTAAGTAAATTAGTATAGTCTTTACCATAAAAATCTTCATAGTAATCTTTTCTAGCATAACCAACACCATGCTCTCCTGATATATTTCCATCATTATCCCGAGCAACTTTATATAACTCGCTAATAACGATATGTGATTTCTTTGCGAACTCTTCATCATCCATTTCATCTGAGCAAAGATAAATATGTAAGTTACCATCCCCTGCATGACCAAAATTAGGAATCCGCATTTTCTCTTCTTGTTCTAACTCCTCAATTCGCTTCAATACTAATGGAATTCGATCAATTGGTACTGATACATCAACTTCATCCATTTTAGGTGTTGATTTTTGGATTGCCAACAGTAAGGCTTCTCTTGCTTTCCAAATTAACTCTGCTTCTTTACTAGTAGCATCTAATACAATTGGCTTCATAGCATGATATTCAGCTGTTGCTGCAATGGCCTCTTTTAATTGTGCATGAAGTTCTTCATCTGTAAATGCATCTAATCCGATAATAATGAAGCCATCACCATCTTTAATTGGAAAAGTTTCATCATATGCTTTTTCCCATAATTGCAAAACTTTTCTTCCCATAAATTCAACAGTCGTTGGTACAACTCCTGAAGCTAAAATCTTAGGAACAGATTTAATGGCATTTTCTAAAGTATCAAAAGGAATAATCGCATTTATCACTTTTTTAGGTTTAGGATATAAGCGAATTGTTATTTCAGTAATAACACCTAGTGTACCTTCACTACCAATAATTAAATCTTTTAAACTATATCCTGAAGAAGATTTAACTGACTTAGAACCAAATTTATAAATCTTTCCATCAGTTAAGGCAACTTTAACTTCACGAATATGCTCTCTAGTTACACCATACTTAATAGCTTTTAAACCACCTGCATTAGTAGCAACATTACCACCAATAGTTGCCCAATGCATGGCTGGAGCTGGCATATATGTAAAAGGTTTATCGGACAAATATTTTTCTAGGTCATTCAAACGCAGCCCCGGTTGAACAGTCATAGTCAATGAATCAGGATCATAATCTAGGACTTGATTCATCTTAACCATATCTAAACTAATACCACCATGAACGGTCAAGTTTGCTCCCATCAAGCCAGTCGAATTACCTCTAGGAACTAACGGAATCTTATGATCACTTGCATATTTAACTACTTTTGCAACTTCTTCACTTGTTATTGGTTGAATTACTAAATCAGGCATTGCCCTTACAACTTTAAATTGGTCATGATCCCAATGTTCTGTTGGCACGGTAATAAATCGCTCTGAATCACTAATGAATTCACTTAAGTTTTCAATATCACTTTTAGTTAATTTGTTATACGTACACATAATAAGTCTCCTTGTAAACTTATAAACTACTTTAGTTTAATTTTACCGGCTTTTTGAAAGCGCTGTCAATTAATTGATACAAAAAAGGAAGCACTAGCTTCCTTAGTTTACTTAATATAAAACCTGATTATAACAAATAACTTTAGAGAAATTTTCAGTCATCTCAAATTCGCTAATTGCACAATTAGCTACTTGCTCAAAAACACCTAAGTTTCCATTAGAGAAATAATGAGCTACTAAAGTCTTAATTAATGTTCCATGACATACTACTAAAATATTTTTATCTGGATATTTATGAATCAATTCATCGATAAATTCACTTCCGCGACTAGCAACCTCTTCAAAACTTTCTCCACCTGGAGCATATCTTAAATATCCATTAGCTACATAGCCGTCTTCATTAAATCCTTTAGGATATTCCTTTATTAACTCATCAACTTTTAATGTGTCCCATTCACCAAAGTCCATTTCCTTAATTCGATCATCAAAATAAATTTGCTTTTGTCCTTTAACAAATATTTCTGCAGTTTTTTTTGCTCTTTTTAATGGACTTGAAAATACTAAATCATATTTTTGTGGATCAAAATGACTAGCAGCCACTTCTGCCTGATTAATTCCAGTTTCATTTAATGGCTGATCAATTCCTCCACCTTGAATCCGATTATCTTTATTTAAATCGGTTTGTCCATGTCTAATAAATGTTAATTTCATCTTATTTCCTTTCTAAGTTGATACTATTAAAACTAAAAGCGCTAAAATAAAGTTATAAAGAGAAGGAGGGGCTATAATGTCAATTTTCACAATTCAACGTGATGGCTTAAATTTAGTCTGCGAACGCGAAAATCCTTTTGGTGAAAAATACGATTTGGCAGTTATTATGCATGGATTTACAGCTAATCGTAATACTGCCCTAATTAAAGAAATCGTAAATAAACTACGTGATGAAAATGTCGCTAGCATTAGATTTGACTTTAATGGGCATGGAGATAGTGATGGTGCCTTTGAAAATATGACTGTATGGAATGAAATTGAAGATGCTAATGCAATACTGTCATACGTAAAATCTGATCCTCATGTTAATCATATTTATTTGGTTGGCCACTCTCAAGGTGGAGTAGTAGCATCTATGCTGGCTGGGCTTTATCCCGATTTAATAAAGAAGTTAGTTCTGCTAGCTCCTGCCGCTTGCCTAAAAGATGATGCATTAAAAGGAAATACTCGAGGAGTATCTTATAATCCAAAAAAGATTCCAGATTCTATTCCCTTTAAAAACAGAAATTTAGATGGTTTTTACTTACGTGTTGCTCAAAATCTTCCAATTTATGACATAGCTAAAAATTATACCGGTCCGGTTAGCTTAATTCATGGAACTAATGACCAAATAGTCCCTGCTAAATATATTGAAAAATACCAAGCTATTTATCAAAATAGTGAATTACATTTTATAAATGGGGCCGATCATCGCTTTAGTGACACATACCAAGCTATGGCCAGTGATTTGACTGCTGACTTTTTAAAACCTGACTTTAATGCCTTTTAAAATCATACTGAGTTTTAAAAATATATTTATCAGCACTTGAAGTTAGTTCATCAAATTTATAATCAAAATCATTAAACGCTTGAAGTTCTTCAGGCGTTTTTATTTGATTTTCGCTAATCCAACGTACCATTTCTCCACGACTCATCTTGGCATGAGTCCCAATCATTTTCCATTGATCTTTTCTTTTTTCTAAAAAATCAATAGTTATAAATCTCTCTCCTTCATGTAAATATGGTGTAACAGCTTTAGCATACTCTTTAGAAGCCAAATTAATCACTGTATCATCATCTTCAAATAATTTATCATGAATCAAACTATCCCAAAAATGATACAAACTGTAATCTTTAAAACCTACCAGCTTATTTTTTAGTTCTAGGCGATAAGGACTAACTGCATCAAAAGGACGTAAAACTCCATATAGACCAGAAAGAATTCGCAAGTTTTTTTGTATATAAATTAAGGCAGGTTCAGTAAATAAATCAGGAGCCATATACTGATATTGAATCCCGCCATAAGAAATAATTGCTGGAGTTTGGGCTTTTTCTAAGTCCATATTTTTCAGCTGCATTATTCCTTCTTGAACAATCTTATCGCTCGCTTCCCAAATTTGCTTTAATCTACCTGCTTCTTGATTCTTTAAAAAATCAGCTAAAATCTCAGCTTGCTCGAGAAAGTCTGGCCTAGTTTTCGCCAAAAAGCTTTCTTGGTTAACAATCATTTTTTTAGCTGGTGAAATAATAGTTTTCATATTACTATCTTTCCTTTTTAAATATATAGAGAAAGCTAAAATTTCTCCTTACTGCAATTATACGGTAAAATATAAATGAATACCTAAGGGAGGGCTTAAAAAGTGAATCCAGATTATGGAATTATTTTAAATTTCAAAGTAAACGCCAATGCTAATGCGCAAAAGTTGGTACGTTTAGCAAGAAACATCGGTGCTCGCGCTATTAGCGTTGAAGGTGCTGAAGACCTCGCGCCATATAAAGAAGCTTGCAAAGACTATACAGTTGAACTGGTTAATGCACATGGAATTGATTTAGAAAGTGCCAATGTCATTAATGACTTAATCAATTTCAAGCGTAATGGGCAGCATGCCGTTTTCAATGTAGAACTGGACGAGATGGGCGATTTGCTCGATAATCAAAAAACAGCATTAACTTTACTTAATGACTGGATGCACTGGTTCGGTCATGCCTATAACGAAAGTACTGAGAGCAGCTTAAAAACAACTGCTTCCAACTCTTTCGTTTGTGAAAATCGTCATGCATCATATCAAGTATACGTCTTTATTAAATCACCACTACCTGAAACTATTACAGTTAGTGGCTTTGAGCAAGAACCTATGAGAATTGAATGGATTGATGAAAGAGCTGAATTATCTTTTGACTTTCAAGATAATGCAGCCAAAATTGAACTGTCACCTTATCCAGAAGGTATCGATTATAAATGGCGAGTTTTACGAATTATGAAACATCGTCCTGAAGATGACATTAAAGAAACACAATTTTAGACAAAAAAAGAAGCGCTAATGCGCTTCTTTTTATTCTTCTACAAATAAACTTTTAACAACTTGGTTAACCTTAACTTTTTCAGCTTCAACTAAGTCAACTCTAGTTCCAATAACTTTGGTATCCATCTTGATTTCACGAGTTAACATTGGTTGATCAAGCTTAGGTTCAAAGAAGGCCTTAAATTCTTCAAGACGTTTAGCTGTCTTAAAGTTTCTAGCAATTACTGTTATGAAAGTAGTAAATTCCATATCACCACCAACAGTCTTATCAAGCCATGCCCATTCGTCTCTAATCCAATCCCAAGCGAGTTGTTCACCAAGCTTGTTGTTCAAGACACTTGCAAACCAACCACGTAAGTCTTGTGGCTTAACAACGTCAGCGTTCTTAAAGTAAGATACAACTTTTTCAAGTTCACTTTCACTCTTAGATGAAGTAATTGCAGCTGTTAAGTCGCTCTTGAAGCTGGCATCACTCGTAGTTTGGTAAAGCTTAATTAACTTATCAGTCAATTCGCTTGAACCACAGTTCTTAACTTCATTAATCAAAACATATGGACGAACATCCGCGTTTAAGCTTTCTAGGTCATCTTCATGTTCTTGGTAAAGTTTGTGAGCTGCACGAACTGAATCAATATTGCCACCATAAAGACTAGCACTTAAAACGTATGGACGAGTTAACTTGTCTTCATCGCTTTCTCCAGCTTTAACTTCCCAACCTAAACGCTTAACTTGGTCTTCACTTAAGCGGTTGTAGAATTGCTTCAAGTAGTTTTCAGCATCTGAATCTGGAGTTACAAATTGACGTAACTTTCTAGCAGTAGTGTAAATAGCGTTATTTACAAGGTTTGACTTAGAATCCTTAAGCTTATCAAGTAAAGGAACAACTTCAGCATATGAACTTTCGCGACCTTCACTGAGTAAACGTAAATCTTGTAGTAATTGCAACTTACTAATTGAGTCTAAATCTTCTACTTCTGCTAAGATATCATTCATCAAAGTTTCGTCGTATTTAACAACGCAGTGAGTAGTGTTACCAACATTAATTCTTAATGCATGACCAGCTTGCTTACGTAAAGTTTCGTAGTCGCCTAAATCTAATTCTTTTTCAGTCATGATAGCTGGTGAATCAAAGTTAGCATTCAATGGAATTTGCCAAATTCGGCCCTTATCTTCGCCTTCACCAACAAAGAATTGCTTTTGTGTCAACTTCAAGTGGCCATCTTCAACAAAAGCATTCACTACAGGATAACCTGGTTGGTTAAGCCATGAGTGCATAATTTCAGCAATGTTTAAGTCAGTTGCAGTTGATAAAGCATTCCACAAGTCATCCCCAGTAGTATTACCAAACTTATGGTGGTCAAAGTAATACTTAAGTCCCTTTTGTAAGGCCTTATCGCCTAAAAGAGCTCTAACCATTACTAACATTCTAGAACCCTTAGCATAAACGATTGCACCATCAAATAAAGTATCGATTTCTGCTGGATCTTTTACTTCAACATAAACTGATTGAACACCATCAGTTGCATCCCGAGTTAAAGCAGCTGGAGCTTCTGAAGATTGGAACATTTCCCAAACATTCCAGCTTGGTTCAAGATGGTCAAGTGATAAATATTCCATCATGTTAGCAAAACTTTCGTTAAGCCATAAGTTGTCCCACCACTTCATAGTTACTAAGTCACCAAACCATTGGTGAGCAAGTTCGTGCGTAATTACAGTTGCCACTAACTTCTTCATGTCAAGTGGAGTGTTGTCTGGATCAAGCAACAAGTAAGCTTCACGGTAAGTTACCAATCCCCAGTTTTCCATCGCACCAGCACTAAAGTCAGGTAAAGCTAATTGCCATGAATGTGGCAATGGATATGGAGTTTGGTAGAAGTCTTCATAAAATTCAATTGCGCGCTTAGCAATATCTAAAGCAAAGTCTAATTCTTTAGCCTTGTGAGCCTTAGTAGCAAAGACACCTACTTTTACTCCACTCTTAGTTTCAGTCATCTTAGATTGCAAATCACCAAAGGCAAATGCAACTAAGTAAGTTGACATCTTAACAGTCTTTTCAAAATAGTGTACACCATTTTCCACTTTAGTTTCTGGCATGTTAGCCAAAGCAATTTCGCCAGGCTTTTCATCGAATTTAAGTGCTAAACTAAAAGTGGCTTTAGCTTCTGGTTCGTCAATACATGGAAATGCTTGACGAGCAAAAGTAGTTTCAAATTGAGTACCAATAATTTCTTCTTTTTTACCATTTAACTGGTAGTATGAAGGATAAATACCCATCATTGTATCAGTAAGTGGTGCACTGTAATCAATACTAATAGTTGTATTGCCAGCTTTAGCTAATGTAATTTTAATTGCTTCAGCCTTTTGATCTACTTCAAAAGGTACTGCTTCACCATCTTGAGTTACCTTACTAATACTCATAAATTTTTGGTGAACATTAACTTCTTTATTTAAAGCTTCACCAGTAATAGTTGAAGTACCATTAATTTTTTTATCGGCCCGATTTACATTAATGAATAAATCATAATGATTTGGGTGAAATGTATCATAAAAGCGATTGATTTTTCCCATTATTTTTTCTCCTTAACTTAATAAAAAGCTATTACTTAGATAATACCAAAAAAGTGCAACATTTTAGCAATAGTTTGCTTTTTTTGATAAAATATATACAAATTTAAATAGGTGGCGAAAAAGATTTTGACTGGAAAACATTCAAAAACTGTAGCTGATAATTGGTTTAAGAATAACAAAGTACTTATTACACTTTTTTCTGCAATTATCCTTCTATCTTTAGCTGGTGGATTTATTTACCACAATCACTTAGAAGCTCAGCGTCAAGCTACATTACGATACACAAGTAAACACTTTAATAAAAACGTTAAAATATTTGGTATCAAAGTTGGTGGTTTAACAATCAATCAAGCTGTTACTAAGATCAATAAAAATGCGAAAACAGCTGCAACAATGACTGATGGAAAAATCACTAGTATGAAATTAGATGGAGTACAAGTAACAGATAAAAAAGAAATTACTAAGTACTTCAAAAAGCAACACACTGCTTTTCCATCTGACAAAAAATGGAATTTTGCGGATAGCACTTTAAAAGAAGCAAAAAAGAAATTAGCTAATTTTTATAATGCTAAAACAACATACAAAGTTGGCGGAAAAACTTTCACACTTGAAGCTAAAAAATTATTTAAAACAGTTAGGTACTATGGTGGACAATTCCACTTCACTGATACTTCTACTTTGTCCGCTAAATTGGCAAAAATCAATTCTGAAGTATCTACTTTAGATAAATCATATTCATTTACAACCCCTAACGGAAGTACGATTAATGTCACTAATAAGTCATATGGTTGGGCTATTAATAATAAAACAGCCATTCCTGCTATTGAAAAAGCTTTAGGTAGTGATACAGCTACTGTAGATGGTGCTAATTACATTTACGGTAAAGGCTATAGTACCTACGGAACAGGTTATACCACAATAAATAATGGTCTTGGTAAAAATTACGTAGTTGTTTCTATTAAAGAACAAAAATTATGGGTAATTAAGAATGGCTCTGTAGCTGTAACCTTGAATGATGTTGTAACTGGAACAGCGCAAACTAGTTCTGGTTCTTCTGATGCTACTCCAACTGGTGTTTGGTATATCGAATATAAACAATCACCAAGTATCTTAAGGGGTACTAATGATGATGGCTCGAGTTATTCATCAAAAGTAAATTACTGGATGCCATTTACTTTAACTGGTTGTGGATTACACGATGCCAGCTGGAGAACTGATTGGTCAAAGACTGCATATCTAAAAGGTGGATCTCATGGTTGTGTTAATATCCGTCCTAGTGAAATAAAAAAGGTCTGGGATGCAGTTGAAATGCATGAGCCAGTAATTGTTTATGATAAATAAATTAAGTTAAAAGCTAGTTCTATCAATATAGTTATAGAACTAGCTTTTTTAATAAACATTTTTTGTTATTTTAACATAACACTATTGCATAATTTGTTATTTTATTTTATATTCATAGAGAGGGCATGAGGGATTTTAAAGAAAGAGTGGATTTTTTCAATGAATTTACGTCACCTAGAATTTTTTGTCGAACTTGCACATACTGAACATATGGCAAAGGCTGCTGAAAATTTAGGAATAACACAACCATCTTTGTCATATGCAATTAGTAGCATTGAAAAAGAATTAGGTGTTCCATTATTTGAAAAAGATGGACGTAATATAAAGTTAAGTAAATATGGAAAAATATATCTTAGATATGTTAAAGCGGGTTTAGCTGATTTCAGTAAAGGAAACACTTATATCAGTGAATTAGTAGATACTAATAGCGGAACTGTTAGATTTGGCTTTTCATCTGCAGCTAGAGAAATCGCACCTGTATTAGTAAATGCTTTTAAACATGAAAATCCTGAACAACATCTTAACTTCTACTTTGAGCAAGATGTTACTTCAGTTATCATCCAAAAACTATTGAGTGAAAAAGTTGATTTAGCCATTGTAGCTAATCCTGATGACTTAGAATCTGTAAATCTAACTCATTTATTTGATCAAAAGCTATATTTAGCCGTTTCTATCAATAGTCCTTTAGCTAAGCAAGATAAAATTAGCGTAAATGATTTAGCTTCTTATCCATTAATTACCTATCCTCACATTAACTGCTTAAGACAAAATATTGATACTTTCTTTGAAAGAGCTGGAATTGAACCTAACATTTCAATGGTCTTAGCAGATACAGCACCTATTATGAATTTTGTAAATTCAGACTTTGGGGTAGCAATTGTTCCTAAGAGTAATTTAATTAACCAAAAGGAAATAAAATTCCTGGAAATTGACAGTAAAGCTGCTATCAATCCAGTTTATGTAGCAACTAAAAAAATCATTTCTTATCTCCTGCAACCCAACGACTACTTACTTATATTAAAAACTATTATAAAAAATAAAAATAAAACCGTTAAAGCATTGCTTTAACGGTTTTTTGATACATATCAATGTAATTCTAAGTACTTCTCAGCATTTCTTAAATCAGAAATAGATAATTGACCTGGAGCGGATGTCTGACCAACAGCTCCAAATGATAAACTTGATCCAAATACTTGTCCAGCTATCCGACTAACTTTTCCTAAATCTCCCATTGCCATTGTAATGATAGGGTTAGAAATATTTTCATTTACAACTGTAGTAGCCATCAATAAAGTCAAAACATCCATGCTTGAATGTGGCATACAAGCAAATTTAGGGATATCCGCACCTAATTCGGCCATCTTTTTCAATCTAAATTCAATTATATCTTTGCTTGGCACTTTATCAAAATCATGATTACTCATAACAACAATCACATTATATTGATGCGCCTTTTCAACTAATCCTTTAATTGTATCTTCATTGTGAAAAAGTTCAATATCAATAGCATCACCTAGTCTATTTACAATAATTTGATCAAGTAAAGATAAATACCTTTCTTCAGGTAATGATAACACTCCTCCTTCATTTTTGGTTCTGAAAGTTATTAAAATAGGTATTTCTTCCATAACCTTACGAAGTTCTTGGGCTACCTTTTTTAATTCATCAAAATTATTTATACCTGCTTCAAAATAATCAATCCGCCACTCCATCAAATCTGGCTTAGCCTGTATAATTTCTTTAGCTGCAGATATAATTTCTTCTCTTGTTTTTCCGACATTAGGTACAGCTATTTTAGGTAATCCTTCACCTAAAACTAGATTCCTAATTTTCACAGTCGCCATAATACTTCCTACTTTCCTAATTTACCAAACATTTTTTTGTATCGCATAGCAATTAAACTCGTATCAATAAATCCAATTAATGCAATAATTACATCAAAAAGCATTACATTTCGCATGTTTCCAATCCAATTAATTGCTAAAGGTATCGTAAACGATGCGATTGAGCCTGCTGTATAAAAGAAGCCTGTAACTGTTCCTTTACCTGCAGGGAAGAATTCAGCCATGACTGTTAATGCCAATTGCATTACACCACCCGCTGCAAAAAATCCGACTAATAGTGATAAAATAATCATCAAATTTGCATTAGTTGGGTAAATCCACATTAACCCCAATGAAATAAATGCACCTAAAGTATAAACAGGAACAAATTGAATTTCACTGAACTTCTTACCCAAAGCAGCTGTAGTTAATACACAAATAATTGAACCTAAAGAATACCAACTAACTAATGAATGAGCTGCTACTTGCGGAAGATTACCTATTTTTTGACCATATTGTGTAAGCATTTGACTTACCAAATAAAAGGTTGCTTGTGAAATATATCCATAAATAATAAATAAAGTACCATCTAACCATAAATTAGTTTTCACATTATTATTGGTTATCTTTTCTTCAACAGTTTTACTAGTTGAATTCGAATCCGGAAAAGCCCCACCAAACATGAAATAAAGAAAAGTAATAACCAAAATAGTAGCTGGAATTAAAAATGACCATCCATACCACATATGTGTAGCTGCTAAAAAGCTGACAATAAATGGCAAGAAAAATTGCCCTGCACTAATGAATGCCTTTAATACAACATTAGAAGTTCCTTTAGAATTTGGATAAATTTCCATCAAACCTGGATAAGTACCTGTATCAAGGAATGAATTAGCCATACCTGCTAAAATTCCTAGAATATACGCAATAACTGTATTCGGTGATATCAAAATGCCAACAAAAAAAATAAAATAAGTAACAATTCCTAATTGAACAAATGGCTTTCTTCCAAATTTATCAGATAACACCCCTGAAACTAAAAGATTTATAATCCGCCCAATTCCTAGTGAAGAAACTACTGCAAGAGCACCGGTTTCCGTAGTTCCCCATTGGTGAGCCAAATTAGCTGCATTTTGAGACAAGATAATAACGCCCATCCCATGAACAAAATAATTGAAATAAAGCGCTAGAGCCGTAGGTGTATATTTGTTCTTCATAACTATCCCCAAATCTACTTAGTTAAAAACTAATAACTTTTACTTATTATCTTTAGCATCATTTTCAAAAATAACTTCACGAATATAATCAGTTGGCATATCTTTACCAGTCCAAAGTTTGAATGCGGCAACACCCTGTTCAATCATCATGCCGATACCATTTAAGACATGTTTTACACCAGCTTTTTGAGCAACTTTCATTAGCTTAGTAGTTCTTGGAGCATAAACTGTGTCAAAGACAGTCATATCTTCGTGGAACCAACTAGGATCTTCAACTAAAGTCATATCTTCAAGAGGCTTCATCCCAACACCTGTTGCATCACAATAGATGTCGCATTCACTAATGGCGCGCTTGAAGTCATCTTTGTCTTCCAAGTGGTGCAAACTAGCCTTACAGTTAGTCTTTTCATTGATTGTCTTAACATTCTTTTCAGCTTGAGCCCATTTATCATCGTTAAGGTTAAAAATTTCAATTTCACTAACACCATCAAGAGCAGCTTGAACAGCAATTGGAGTGGCGGCACCGCCAGCACCAGCTAAACACATCTTCTTGCCGCGAATATCAATACCTTCATCTTCCAAGCTCTTCATAAAGCCAATTCCGTCAGTAGTGTAACCAGTTAAAACACCATTATCGTTAACAATAGTGTTTACAGCATCACACATTTCTGAAGCAGGAGATAATTTATCCAAGTACTTTATAACTTCTTTTTTATTAGGCATAGAAACATTTGAACCACGCATATCCAAAGTTCTAATAGCTTCAACTGCCTTAGGTAACTTCTTGTTATCAATTTCAAAGCAAAGGTAGGTAAAATTTAAACCTAATTTTGCAAAAGCATTATTGTGCATTGTTGGAGACATTGAGTGGCGAATTGGGTAAGCCATCAAACCAATTAAGTAGGTATGACCATCAAGCCAACCATTAATAGGACCATTTACACCAGTTATTTTATTTGTCATAATTAAAATCTCCTTAATAAAAATCTTTGTTAATATGTTCTCAATTCACCTTTTATGGTATCGTTTTCAAAGTAAGCAATAAATAAAACTAGTTCGATTTATCAATAAAGACAGTTTATTATTTATCCTGTAAATTTGAGGAGAAATTTTATGAATCTAAGACACTTGGAATTCTTTGTAGAATTAGCTCATACTGAACACATGGCACGAGCTGCAGAATCTTTAGGTATCTCCCAACCTTCTCTTTCATACGCAATTAACAGTATTGAAGATGAATTAGGAGTGCCATTATTTGAAAAAGAAGGTCGTAATATTAAGTTAACCAATTACGGTCGCATCTATTTAAAGCACGTAGAAGCGAGCCTAGATGCCTTAAAAAAAGGTAATGAATACGTTGCAGAATTACATGACATTAATCAAGGACATATTCATTTAGGATTTACTTATACTATGGGCCAAGACCTAGTACCTGAGTTAGTTTCAACCTTTAAAAATGATCCAACTGCTAAGAAAATCACTTTTTCGTATAGCCAAGATATTACAGATAAATTAATTGAAGAATTACTAGAAGAAAAACTCGATTTAGTATTTGCTTCTAAAGCTACAACCCCTGCTCTAGTAGCGCAAGTTAATCAATTTCATCTAGTAAATCAAGAATTATTAGCTGCTGTTCCTTTTAACCATCCTCTAGCTAAAAAAGATGAAGTTACTCTTTCCGAATTAGCTAAATATCCTATGGTCCTTTATCAGCGTAATAGTGGCTTAGGAATTTTCCTCAAAAAAATATTCGATCAAGCAAACATAAAACCCAAAGTAGCTGTCGAAGTTCAGGAAGACCACTCAGTCTTAGGATTTGTTCGTTATAACTTTGGGGTTGCAATTGTACCACATATGTCACAATTAAGTAGTGGGATAGTGAAATTATTGCCTATTAAAGATAAAGCAGTAGTGCACCCAATTTATGCAATTACTAAAGCAAATCATTTTTTACCACCAGTTGTGCAACGTTTTCAAAGTTACGCTGAAAAATATTGTCGAAATAGTTTTAACGAGAAAAATACTACGATTTAAAAAATAAGCTATTCTTATCTCCTAAAGGATAAAAATAGCTTATTTTTTATCGATTATTACAATTGTCGCTGGCATTAGTTCCAGCTAAAAAGCCTGAAGCATAACTCCATGAATTCATCATACTTGGCATAGAGTCATGACCATTGGCACCACCAATTACTTCACCAGCTGCATAATAATTAGCCACTGGCTTCATATCATTATTTAATAATTGCATTTGGCTATTAGTTTCATACCCACCTAAAGTTGTACAGAAGCGAAGTTTTTGTTCAATAACGTAGTAAGTATCACCTGAATATTCATGCATAAATTTTGCTTCACGTCCGAACTCAGGATCTTTGCCATTTTTGGCATAATTTTGATAATTAGATAAAGTATGCTGTAAATTTTCAAAATTAATACCAGCTTTATTAGCTACGGTTTCAAGAGTGCCTTTTACTAAAATTGGGCTTTGTTTGCCATCAAGTGCAAAATAATGACTAATTTCATCAGCAGTAAAACCATATTTAAGCATTAATTCATAAAATCTGTTCCAAATTCTTTGATCCATAAGAACAAAAGCTATCTGATCTTTTTGAGCAGCAATTGCATCTCTAAAATGAGTGTATGGATCTGATTCATTTACAATTCTATTACCAGCCCGATTAATAAAAATTGCCCCCATATCACTTGCTTCTTTTGTTGAATAAGTTGTAAGTTTAGCAATTCCAGGTTCAACTTCTAACCCATGTGGATAAACTTTATACCAATCTAAATTACGACTAGCCAAATTTAATCCCTTGTTAAAGAAGAAATAATCTCCAGTTGAAGTCATTGGACCATAATAAGGAATCGAAGTTCGCTTTTCTTTAAAGTCTTTGGCACCCCAACCACCGGCAGCTAAAATAAGTGATTTGAACTTAACGTTTGTAGTTTGGTGCTTTCCTTCAGCAACTAGACTAATAGGTACACCATTTTCAGAATTGATTTTTTCAACACGAGCATCAAGTAAAATCTTGCCACCCTTTTCTTCAAAGGCAGCTGCTATCTTTTTAATTAATTCATATGAGCTTTCACTTGGCATTTCCACTTGCCGATTAACTGAATGCTCAATTGTTTGTGTTTCTGCTTTTTGATAAGTCAAACCCGCAAACTCTTTAATAAAATCAACAGCTTTACCAATATTTTCAACCAAAACTTTTGATAATTCAGGATAATTTGTACCTCGGCATTCACGAGTAATATCAGCAAAAAGCCGTTTACTACTATCTTCTTGTGCCTCAGTACCAAATAATTGCTGAGCCAAGTTAGAACCTGTAGCTACTACATTTGAACCATTTAATATTGTAGCTCCACCTAAATAACCATTCTTTTCAAGAACTACTACATTTTTTCCCATTGAAAGAGCTCGGCAAGCTGCAATCAATCCTGCGGCACCTGAGCCAATGACGGCAACATCTACATCTAGGTTTACTTCCCGATGTGTTTTATCGCTCTCTTTAGCTACTGGTGTAACTCCTGCCTGATTCAAAGCCTTTTTTCCAGAATCAAGTAAAGCACTTGTCATAATTGTAGCGCCCGATACAGCGTCTACATCAAATGATTGCTCCTCTATAATGGAATTTTTTAATTTATCAAAAACCTGATTAAATATTGCTGGTGTTTCACTAGATTTGGTAACCTTTATATCTTTTATTTCGTTATTATCAATATTAATATCAAACTTAATCTTACCATTACGACCATTAGCTTCAGCTTGCAAAGTTTGTTTAGTCATATTTTACCTCTCCTATCACTAACAGTAATCGGTTTCATTTTAAAATGATTTTCTATTTAAAAAAACAAACAATAGCAGAATTATTAATAGATTCAGACTATTGATATAAAGCAAAAACAATCTCATAACGCCATTTATATTTTCGATATAAAAATACTTAACATATTTTTTAAGAAAAAAGATGTTAAAACTACAAGTAATGTCCAATTTGTGCTAAAATCGTTATGATTTTTAAAGCCTTTACATTTTATAAAAATCAAAAACTGAGAGGAAAATATTAATGACAAATGCAAAAACTGTCGGCAGTATTGAAGCTGGTGGTACCAAATTCATCCTTGCCGTTCAAGATATTGAGTCTGGTAAAGTAATCGCAACTGACCGAATTCCAACTACAAGTAGAGATGAAACTTTTACAGCTTGTGTGGATTTTTTTAAGAAGAATCCAGTAGATGCCCTTGGTATCGCAACCTTTGGTCCAGTTGACATTAACCCTGATTCACGTACTTATGGTTATATTTTAGATACACCTAAGCCAGGTTGGTCAGGTGCTAACTTCAAAGGATTCTTCGAAAAAGAATTAGACATTCCAGTTTATATTACAACTGATGTAAATGGTTCTTGCTACGGTGAATACATTGCTCGCGGTGCTGATAACACTAAGACTTACCTTTACGTGACTATTGGTACTGGTGTTGGTGGCGGTATTATTCAAGAAGGTAAATTTATTGGCCGCAACTACCACCCAGAAATGGGTCATATGATGGTAGTAAAAGCTGAAGGCGATGACTACGAAGGTGGCTGTCCTTTCCATGGTGCTTGTGTTGAAGGTATGGCTGCAGGTCCTAGTCTTAAAGCTAGAACTGGAATTCCTGGAGAAGATTTACCAAGAGATCATAAAGTATTCAGCTTTTTACAATATTACGTAGCACAAATGCTTTACAATGCATACATGACCACTAGACCTGATGTTATGATTGTAGGTGGCTCTGTTTTAAACGAAGATGATTTAGTTCAAGTACGTAAGTACTTTGATGATTTAAATAATAATTATGTTGCAACTCCTGCACTTGATGAATTAATTGTTCGTCCAGCAGTTGCCAATAATGGTTCAGCAACTTTAGGTGATTTTGAATTAGCTAAAAAGTTATTGAAATAAGCATATTAAAAAGACCTCGGAAATCCGAGGTCTTTTTATTGCTTAATTAGGCTTTTTTCATAAGTTTAATTTGTGTTTTTACAAAAAATGAGACAAGTAAAGATATGACATCAATAATAATAAAAATAAGTAGAGTCTTGGAATAGTCACTGCCATGACTGGTATAGGTGATAATTGTAGGACCAACCATTCCAGCAACTGCCCAAGCAGTTAAAGTGTAGCCGTGTAAGGCACCAAGTTCACGAGTGCCAAACACGTCACCTAAATAAGCAGGAATTACGGAGAAGCCTGCTCCGTAACATGATAGAAGAAGACAAAGTGCTATTGAAAATAGTAGTTCTTGCCGCAAATAAAGAATTGTGCCTAGACAAAGAATATCAACAACAAAAATCAAGGTATATGTTAGGGGACGACCTATATAGTCTGATAAACTTGCCCAAATCAATCGACCAAAACCATTGAATAAACCAATAATTCCAACCAATGCGGCAGCTTTAGCGGCATCCATATTGACCATCTCTTGTGCCATCGGAGAAGCCATTGAGACGAGGCCAATACCTGTAGTAATGTTTATAAAGAACATAAACCACAAACAATAAAAGGCTGGTGTTTTTAAAGCGTCATTAGCTTTCATCTGAACGCCGGTGCTACTTTTAGGTAAATTAGTTTGAACTGGAACTTCTCCAGGTTGAGGACGCTTAATTAATTGAGCTGCTAAAAGCATTACCACTAAGTAAACAGCACCTAAAATATAAAAAGTCTTTTCAAGGCCGACGCTTTTAAGACTCAAGAGGTGATTAGCAACAGTACTGGTTAACAAAGCAGCAAAGCCAAAACCCATAATTGCAAGTCCAGTAGCAAGCCCCCTTTTATCTGGAAACCACTTAATAATTGTAGAAACAGGAGTTACATACCCTGCTCCCAAACCAACTCCACCAATTACACCATAGCACACATAAAGTAGCCAAAGTTGATGAGCTCCAATTGCAACACCGGTAAGCATTACGCCTAACCCGAACAAGATAGCAGAAACTGTACCAGTTACAGTAGGTCCATACTTTTCAACTAATCGTCCCATAAAAGCAGCAGACATCCCCAGGAAGAAAATAGCTAAACTAAAAGCGAATGTTACGGCCTTAATGGACCAACCAGTTTCAGCTGCGATTGGCTTTGTAAAAACGCTCCAAGCATAAACAGAACCAATCATTAAATGTAAAACAACGCCAGCAAGGGCGACAACATAACGGTTTCTTTTCAATTTTTACCTCCAAAGTATCAAAGCTAAGTTAATGCTTACAGGTATGAATATACTACTTTTCAAAAATGGGTCAATTAATATTGTAGTATGCAAATAACAATATGTGCTATACAAATTGGCGGTGCATTCAATATATTGGGGCTTTAAAAATTTTTACTACAAAAAAACAGAAGCAAATATCGATTTGCTTCTGTTTCTTAATGTACGGATACTTTATTTATATTCAATCTCTTGAACAACATCACCAGCTAAAATTGGTCTAGGATCAACATCTGATACAGAATTTAGTAAATCCATATTAGTATAGACCACAATAATTGTATCAGATAAGCCAGCTTGTTTTATTTTATCCAAATCTATTTGGGCTAATTTATCGCCTGCCTTAATTTCTTGATTCATTTTTACAAATACATCAAAAGGCGCTCCTTTTAATTCAACAGTATCAATTCCCATATGAATCAATACTTCTAAGCCTTTATCTGTTGTAATTCCTAGCGCGTGCTTTGTAGGGAACAGGGTTGTAATCTTGCCCGATAATGGAGCAACAACCGCACCATCAATCGGTTCGATAGCAAAGCCATCACCTAACATTTTGGTTGAAAAAACATCATCATTAACATCAGTAATCGGAATTAAATCGCCTTTAACTGGTGAAATAACTTTTAATTTTGAGCTTTTTTTAAATAAACCAAACATTGCTTAACCTCTACTTTTTCAATTCAATTACTATTAATAAAACAAAGCAAAGAAATAATAATGCTGTACCAAAATTTATAACCAACTTTACTTTTGAATTGACTTGTCCCTCATTTTTCAGTTCTTTACTTAAATGAATTCCTAAAATGCCCATAATTACACACATAAAATTACCAACTAAAGCTTGTGTAATAACTTGTGTAATCATAAATCGTTTATAGGTCTTTTTCTTACCAAAATTAGATAAATTCAAAAGACAAAAGTAACCAATTATCAAGTCACATAAAGCTATAATCACACCAACTGCTAAACCAGCCTGACTTCTTATAAGATTAGCAAAACTGGTTCTTGCTGTTACTAAATTTAAACTTACCAAAACAGCACAAGCAAGTGGAACCAAAATTAATATATATGAATACCATTTCAGCAACTTCTTTGGTGTTAATTTTAAATTTTGAACGATTCGATCTAAAAAACTAGAAAAGTTTAAGTGTGAAATCATAGCTATCCCTTCTTTTGTTGCCAATCAAAATATCCATTTATAAGCAAATCAATCAAAATATAAGCCGGAGAGAAACAGGACCGGGGATTACCCCCCCATTATTTTGGTAACTGAAGTCAATTGTTTGGAAAAAGAAACTATAATCAGAAATTGTAGCTAAATCATTACTACCCATTTTGGTCAAAGATACTAATTTTAGCTTATCATCAATTAGTCTAATCTTCTTTAGTTCATTAACAATAGCTGAATTATTACCAGAATATGAAATCGTCCATAGCATATCACCCTTGTTAAAGAATTGGCCACGCATCTTTAGCTCATCTAAAGCTGATGGTAGTAACACAGTCTGTTTACCAAGTAAAAACAATTCTTTAGAGATATAACTAGCTAATAATTCCTGTTGCCAACCTGTAGAGTACAAGTAAATGTTTTTAGCTGTTTGGATATCAATATAAAAATTAGTCAGGTTTCGAGCTTCAAACTGTTTAATCGTGTTAGTAGTTAAATCAGCCATTTCTTTAATGAAATTATTATTAGGTTGATGATTTACTGAAGAGGCAGCTAAAAGTTCAAATCTCAATTCACTGTAACCAGACAATCCCAATTTCTTACATAGTCTAAAAATAGCAGATTCCGAAACATAGAGCTTTTTAGATAAATCTTTTAAACTAAGCTGAGAATTTTCTTTAGCTGAACTTAATAACCCTTGAATAATCTCTTTTTCAGATTCACTCAATACACCCTGTTTTTCATAAATACGCGTTTGTAAATTCATATTTCCATCTCCCATTATGCTAGTTTAAATATAGCACAATGGACTAATACAAAGGACTACAGACGTTAATATTTTTCTACTTAAATATTATATTTTTGTATCCAACATAAAATTTAATGCTTCTACATTATTTCTTTCATTTTTGCAATAATGGCATCTGTTTCTAATCCTACTGCAATATCTACTTCTTTATCTTTTATTTCTAGGTTGTATGCACCAACTTGCTTAAATGCAGCTTCATCAGCTACTAGACTTGGATCTACTACGGTCACTCTTAATCTAGTTGCACATGACAATAGATTATCAATGTTACTTTGACCACCTAATAAATCAATAAAACCAGTAGCTTTTTCAAGAGTTGGATCTACTTCAGTTGAAGCAACATTATTGTGTCCTTGTTCTTGCATCATTGTTTGCATTCTCTCAAGAACTTGAGCAACATCCAAACCGACAATTACTTGTAATGCTTTACCATGGTGGACAACGCTAACTGCCTTATTTTGCTTAAATGCAGCATCAGATGCAACTTTATTAGGATTTACTACAGTTACTCTCAATCTAGTTGCACATGAAGTTAAATCTTCAATATTGCTTGGTCCACCTAATAATTCAAGATAAGCAGATGCACGAGCAATATATGGGTCATTAGCATTAGCACTACCTGCTTTTTCAGCAGCTTTCTTAGCTTTGTATTCAGCCTTTGAAAGAAGTTTAACATCTTCATCATCTGCTTCACGACCTGGAGTAATGTAATTAAACTTCAAAATCATGTATTTAAATACGAAGAATACAATTACGGCAAAAATAATTCCAATAGCAAATTGAATAATATATGTTTGCCAGTGGTGTGGCCAAAGTGGAATCCAGTTTTGAGCGGCAATACCAATTGCACCATCAGTCATGTTACCTACAACACCAAATGCACACATGGTAGTGTTCATAGTTGCTGAAAGCAAAGAATAAATCACCCATAATACAGGTGCAGCAAACAAGTAAGTAAAGTCTACAGGTTCAGTAATCCCAGCAAAGACTGAAGTTAAAGCTGCTGGAATAAGTAATGCTGAAGTTTGCTTTTTCTTATTCTTCTTTGCAGTTGAATAGAATGCGTAACAAATGGCTGGAACTAAGAATACTTTTTCATTCCCATAAAGTTGGAATCCTAATTGAGGAGCTAAAACACTAAGTGGCTTGCTGCTTTGAGCAAATTCTGCTAAGTGCTTTAACCAATATGGTTGTAACCCACCTTCAACAACAGCAGGACCGAATTGGAATGGAATATATACTAAGTGGTGTAACCCTGTTGGAATAAGGATACGGTTTAAGAAAGTGTAAATCCAAACACCAACTAAACCACTGTGTACAATGAAAGTTTGCATACTTGTAATTCCTAATTGAATCTTAGGCCATACTAAACAAGTCAAGAATGCAAATGGAATCATTACAAAGAAACCTAGCATTACAACATAAGTTGAACCTTGGAAAGTAGCTAACCAATCTGGCAATTTCTTGTCAAAGAAATGATTATGCAAATAAATTACAATTCCAGCTACTAATAATGCCCCTACCATACTGGTATTAAGAGTTTTTATTCCAGCAATCATTGTAAGACCACCGTTAGTTGAGTTAGCAACTAGGTCTTTAGCATAATTATTTACGCCAAAAAATGGGCCCCAATATTGTAAAAAGCCTGCTACAAAATAATTAAATGTTAAGTAAATAACTAATGATTCCATAGCAGCTCTACCTTTAGCAGCATGAGCTAGACCAATTGGTAAACCTACAACAAAGAGCAAGTTTACTTGATTAAATACAGTCCATCCACCATTAGCTATCACATTCCAAATACCGTTCCAGAAAGTACCATCTTTTGCAAGAGAGCCAAAAATCAATGGATTGGTAAATAAACTACATAACGCTACGACAATACTCGCAAATGAGAATAAAAGGACTGGAACGAACATTGCGGCTCCAAACCTTTGGAGTTTCTGCATCATAATTTTCACCTCGTAAGCAAAAAGGTGCTAACTATTAGCACCTTTTATATCTTTACAACTTTTATTTAGATTTTGATTACTTTAATTCTGGCCAATAAGGTGCGTTAACTGGAATCATATCGTCAAGAATCTTCTTTGCAACAAGTGCATCTGGAACAGTCTTATTAAGAGCAAATGCTTGCCACATCTTTTCGTATGAGTGTTGTTCATATGCATCAACAACTAATTGCTCACAAGTTACTTGTTCCATCATTAAACCTCTTTGGAATCTGCCAGCTTCACCACAGGCAATTGGCTGAACACCATCTGCACCAAAGAGACATGGAACTTCAACGATACAATCATCTGGCATATTAGAAATTGCACCATTGTTTGGAATATTTGCTAAGAATTTTTCATGGGTGTTGTAGGCAATTGCATGACAGATATCAACAATATATTCTGAGTGAATAGCATTCTTATCCCAAATATTATTCTTAGCTGTGCCAGCTTCAACAATTCTCTTACATTCACCAAAGACAATCTTTTGACGGTGTTCAAGAATTTCATCAGTCCGTGTATGATGTGGATCAGCATGAGCCACTTCATATTGTGGGTAGTAGTAATATTGCATATAAGTATTTGGCAATGTGTCTGGTTCCAAAGCATAGCAATCCTTGGCTTTCTTGAAGGTTGCTACCCAGCTAGCTTCGGTTTCTTTGTCAAAGTCTCCGCCTACATAATATCCATTTTCACGAACATATTTCTTTAGCTTAGGCATTAAGTCTTCGCCGGTCTTATAGTTTCTAACTTCTTTCCACCAGCCAAAGTGATTCAAACCATAATAGATAAAGTCAAGATCATGGTAATCTTTAAGGCCACAAATTTGAGCCATTCTAGTCATGATATCAATTGGCATATCACAAATATTAATTACCTTTGACTTTGGACGGAAGCGACGACAAGCTTCAGAAACAATTGCAATAGTGTTTGAGTAGTTAATCATCCATGCATTTGGTGAATACTTTTCCATGTAATCAATAATTTGAATAATTGCTGGAATTGAACGTAAACCATATGCCATTCCTCCGGGGCCGGTTGTTTCTTGACCATTTACACCATATTTAAGAGGAATCTTTTCATCATGACTACGCATTTCGTATTTACCAACACGAATTGAACCAAAGACGAAGTCAACATCAGTAAAGGCTTCTTCAGGATCAGTAGTATATGAAAACTTTATTTGTGGGGCACGTTCTTTAATAATAATGGCACATGCATCACCAATCTTCTTTTGTCGTTCAGCATCAATATCATAGAACTTAATCTGGCGAAGTGGGAATTTATCTTGTTGATTAATTAATCTTAAAATAAATCCTGGGGTAAATGTACTACCACCACCAGCAATTACAACTGAAAACTTTCGATCATCTTTAACCATAAATCTGTCTCCTTAGAAATGATAAACATTCATTAAGTGAGGTACCTTACATGTTTATTTATACCAATTGTTTTTACTCTTTGGAAGCCCTTTCATTACTATAGAAACAGTATTTCAGTATTTAAAAATAAATTGTCAATTTTTGAAATATATTTCAAAAAATTCTTCATACAAAAAGCGTTAATATTCCTTAGTGTCGTACTAAGTTTATCAACGCTTCTAAATTCACTTTAAAAAAATCAATCTAAATCGTCACATAAAAATTTTATTACTCGATTGTATACCTCTTGTCTATTTTGATGAAGGCCATGATCACTCTCTGCTATTAAATGAATTTCAGATTGTGGCCAAATTGCATGATATCGAATTGAAGCATAATTATTTACCACTTTATCTTTTTCTCCATGCAAAATCAATACAGGTTTGCGATAACTTTGGGCCACATCATAAATGTTAAGAAATTGAGCAGTTCTAAAATACCAATCATTTAATTTGAATTTTCCAAAATCTAATTTAGCTGGAATATTATTAGGATCATAATTTATTCCCATGCAAGTTCCTATTTTAGCATCATCAACTAATGTAGTAGCAGGAGACATAAGAACTAATTTTTGAATCTTATCTCGATAAAACCCCGCCATCATTGAACTAAGTACTCCACCTTGAGAATGTCCAACTAAATATAGTTTACGAAGTCCTTTCAAATTCAATACATAATTCAAGACTGCATGATAGTCTTCTAGTTCATTGTAAATAGACATATTATCTAATAGGCCTTCACTTTCTCCATGCCCATTAAAATCGAATCTTAAAGTAGCTATACCTCTTTTTTGCAATTTATCAGCAATCTCTGGCAATAAATTATTTACCCTAGGATTCATTTCTCCAACAAATCCATATGCCAAAATAGCTAAATCAAATGTAGAATTTTTGGGCAAAGAAACTTTAGCAGCTAAATTTAAACCATCTCTAGAAATCTTTATATCTTTTTCATTCATTATCATTACTCCTAGTTACTTTAAAGCTAACTTTTCATTTATAGCTTGTTTAATTTCATTTTGCTTTACTATTAAGCCCAATATTGCACCAAATATGCAAAGTAAAATATTAAAAATCAATATTAAACGCGGTGCTGCAGTTCCAAAACTAGTTGTTATAATTGCCGCAACTTGAATTACTCCCCAATTTGAAATCCCATTTGCAATAAACAATGTAGAAGTTGCTGTGGCTTTAGCTTGAGGATATAATCCTGCCATAAGAGAGATTGCTAATTGCAATAACCCTCCTGCCGCAAAAAAGCCTATAAATCCGGAAACGATAAATAATACAATTGGGCTATTTATCAAGTAAGCTAAAACCAAGGCAAGTGCTGAAATTACTGGATATATAGTTAAAATTGTTGATTCTTTAATACCTTTATTTTTAATAATAAAACTGGTAAGCAATACTGATATTAATGAGCAAACCGCATAAACAGACTGAAGTAGAGCAGGATTAGTTAAACCGTATGCTTTTCCTAATTCTTGATTAGTTTGTGTCCATAACATAAAAACAGCAGTAGACGTAAAACCAATTAGGCATAAAGCAACAGCTTCTAAAGAAATTTTTACGTTTCCATTCCTAACTGCCCCTTTAGTTACCGGCTTTTCTTGATTTGAAATTCGACTATCTGGAAACGGAACTAAAAAGCAAATAATTCCTATAATTAAATATGCGATTCCTATAAAATTAAATACATAAGTAAATGGGACTTTTTCTGCAGACAAGAAAATAATTATAAATGGTAAAATAAATTGACCAAAACTAACAAAAAATTTAGTAAGTAAAGTTACCAGAGATCTGGAATCTGGATATGCTTCCATCATTGCTGGTGTTAATGCTGAATTGCTAAATGACATTGCAATACCAGTAATAATACCAATAATATACGCAAAAACAGCATTAGGAGCATATGCAGTTCCAAAAGCAAAAATAACCCATCCAAAAGAACCTATTATTGCTGAAGTTCTTCGTCCAAATTTATCAGAAATAATCCCTGTGAATAAACTAGCAATTAAACTTCCTATTCCCACGGCTGAAGAAACAGTTAACACAACAGAAATATTATTACCAGCTCCCCATGCATGAGCTAATTCTGTCTTATATTGAGCTGAAATCGACATATTAATTCCTAATAAAAGAAACGATAAATAAATTGCTATTGTAGTAGATAAATAATTTTTATTTGGCTTCATAACTTTTCTCCAATATAAAATGTGAAATATTTAACATTTATTACAATAGCTAGGATATCCTTTTAGTAAGCGCTTTAAAATAAGAAATGCTGTCAATTTTAATAGATTTATTCTATTATTCACATGGGAAAAATCTATTTATAGTTATTAGCTAATAATATATTTGTTATAGTCAATTCATTCAATAAAAAAACTAGAAATCATCTGCTATAAAAGCTAGAATTTCCAGTTTTTTTAATATCTAACTATTAATCTTTATTCTTCCTCGCCATTTAATTTCAATAGCAAAGCATACAAAGCTCCATAAATATTGGCTTCATTCATAAACTTAGCCCTTACAATCTTTGGCCGTGTTAACATTTTCGCAATAAATGGAACTTCATTAGTAATCAAGTCATATTGCTTATTGATAGTTTCTACAACCTTGGGTTGAGCACTAATACCTCCACCAATTACAAATTTATCTAAATCAACTACCGATTGAATATTAAAAATAATTGTGGCAACTTCTTTACATTCTCGCTCTAAAATTTTTTGTGCTTCAGCATTACCTTTATTAATAGCATCAAAAGCTGCGTACCCATCTTTTAAGTCGGAATTTCCAATTAACTTATTAACACTTTCAATCATTTTTACAGCAGAACCGTAAGTACAACCAAAGCGGTCAAAACCTGACTTATCTCCTTCAGTCTGCATAAAGCTAAGTTCACCTGCTTGAAAATGACTTCCTCTCCAAATTTTCCCATCTAAGATGATTCCGCCACCAATACCAGTTCCTAAAACAATTGCAGCACCATTATTAATTCCCTTTAACTCGCCAAGCCAAAGCTCAGCCAATGCCGCAGCTTTACCATCGTTTTCTACACCAACGGGGACAAGATATTTATCACCAACAAGACGTTGAAAATTTACACCATCTAAATAGGGTAGCGAGCCACCAAAATAAACAGTATTAGTCTTAGTATCAACCTTACCCGGTACACTAAAAGCAATTCCTTCAAATTGACCTTGATAATGATCTGCAATCTTATAAATTTCTTTCAAGAAAGCTGCTAAATCATCTGCTGGTGTAGGAACTTTATCATGTTCAATAATCTTACCAGCATTATTTAAGAGAGCATATTTTAAATTAGTACCACCTATATCAAAAGCTAAATATTGTGTCATTTTATTGGCTCTTTTCTATTTAAATTTAAAGTTGTTGCTTTGCTTTAATATTAACCCTATGTACTCGCAAATAATGCCCTAATCCATAAACTGTTAAAAGTATAAAAGCAGCTGCACAAATAAACATTGCAAATCTTGGAGTTGAATTACCTAACAAACCAGATAAGGAATTAAGAATATATGGTGAAATAGAACAAGCAATATTAATCAAAACTAAAGCAATCGTTGTAGCTAAGTTAACTGAGCCATGTGGTGCTGCCCAAGAAATCCAATTATACAAGTATGGGATAGCTAAAGCTGCCCCGAAACCAAGAACGATATTTCCAGCAAAAATCATAACTAAGTTGGTTGCAAAACCAAATAATAAAAATCCAAGTGCAGTTATCAAAAATCCAAGTGGGAAAATCTTATCATGTAGCTTTTTAAAGAACATCCCAAAGCTTGCTCCAAGAGGTATTCCACATAACCCGGTAATCCCGGTTAATGCAGCATATTGACTCATACTACCTAATTTTTCAGAAGTTACCAAGAGAGGCAACTTGTAAGAAATTGGCATATAAAAAATAAATAGAATGAAAAAGACGGTCCAAATCACAACTAATTTTGAGTTGATTTTTTCTCTATTCTTTGGTGCAGCTTTTTTAGTTATCGTCTTATTAGCCTTATCATTAGGAATAAATAGTGCAAATAAAATGAAGACTGGAATAATTAACAAATAAATACCAAATGCCATATGCCAGTTAATGGTAACTAACCAGCTTAAAACAAATGAAGCAAGAGCTGTCCCTAAGGCTCCCATTACATTTTGAAAACCTAACATTGAAGCCGTTTCTTCTTCATCATCATTATAGAATTGGGGAATCAATGACACTGCCAATGAATTAAATAATCCAATTCCCACTCCTAATAAAAGTCTAGAAATTGCAATCATCATAAAGTTACTTGCATACATTGGAAAAGTGCCACTAATTAATGCCAATACTAATCCAGATAGAACTGTTTTCTTCTGCCCTAAAAATTTAATCAAAATAGGACTCAAGATCAAGCCAAAAATAATCCCAATATTAGGTAAAGTAACTAACCCTTCAACACTAGCCTTACTTACTCCGCTAAATGCTGGATAAAGTAGTGGCAGTGCTGACGATACTGCTGGTGCTATCATCAACAACGTTGAAATAGACAATAACGCTATTTTGAAAATTAGACTATTTTTATTATATTTCATTGTACAGCCCTCCTATAAATTTCATTAATTAGCATACCGCCATGAGTAAGCGCATACAATGTTGCTGGTTATCTAAAATATGGCGTCTATTGACTCTTTTTATTTTGGCTACAAATCGCCAGTTTTTTGTCATTAAGTAGTCACTCTTTTTATTTTATAAGCTGTACACTGGAACTGAATTATATGTAAGGAGGAATTAATTATGGCAGATTTACCAACTTCTACAGAAGAATTACGTGCTCTTTTTAAAAAAGGAGACGATGCTCGTGATGCCGGATTACCTACTAACATTCCAGAAGTCGAGCGAATTGATAATTTAAGTTATGGTCCTGACAAAAAATGGAATTTATTAGATATTTATTTACCTAAAAATAGAACGGGAAAAGTTCCTACTATCATTAGTATTCATGGTGGTGGCTGGGTATATGGAACTAAAGAAACTTATCAATTCTATGGTATGTCACTTGCGAAAATGGGCTTTGGCTTTGTAAACTTCAATTATCATTTAGGACCTGATGTTGTCTTTCCTGGAATCTTAGATGATGTTCAAATGTTAATGGAATGGGTTGAACACAATGGTGAGAAATATCACTTAGATCTAAAGAATATCTTCTTACTGGGAGATAGTGCTGGTGGCCAAATGACTGAACAATATTTAGCTATTGCCACTAATGATGATTTTCGCAAATTATTTGGTTACAAACCTTTAAACTTTAAATTTAATGCAGCTGCTTTAAATTGTGGTGCCTACTTTATGCTTGATAAAGGACAAACTCAAGGTGCTGTAGCTGCCTACTTTGCACCAGATGCAATTAAAGATAAAAAGGAACTTTTAAATACTGAACAATATTTAACTAAAAAATTACCACCACTATTTATCATGACAGCTAATGAAGACTTCTTACATGATAATGCGGTCCGTTTGGATGGATTTTTACGCGCTAAAGGGATTGAACATGAATTGCATATTTATGGCACTCCTGATAACCCTAAGCAACATGTCTTCCACTGCAATGTTCGTGATGAAGTCGGACAACAATGTAACAAAGATGAAACCGATTTTTTCAAGCGATATATTGTAAAATAGGTTTATCTCAGTTCTAATGGAGGACTGCAAAACCTATGTACGAACATGAATTTGTTAAGCCGGTTGATCAACTAGCAATTTGGTACCATATTTTTGAAAATAATCAATCTTGGAATGCTTATATTCCCGTTCATTGGCATCGTGGAATTGAATTAAGCTATCTAGAACGCGGATTAATTGATGATTTTCGAATTGGTGATGAACACTTTGCTTCAAAGTCAGGTAGGATTTTAGTAGTTAATACTCAGGAAATTCATTCAATTAAAACTCGTGTTAAGCAAAAAGATTTAGCCCTTTCCATCATTTACCCGTACTCATACATTGAAGGACTATTTCCTCAGATTAACAATTATCGAATTGAAATTAATCATCCTGATAAATTTACCAAGTCTCAAAAAGTTGCTTATCTGGATCTTAAAAGCAAATTAATTAAGTTTATAGCTACTGTTCAGGAAAATTCAAAAGATCGAAACATCCAATTATCAATTATTTCACTAGAAATTTTGGATATTTTACTGAATAATTTTATTCAAAAAAGAAAACAGCTCCCTGCTAAAAAAGAAGTAATTACTCAAAGACTTCAAGAAATTGTCGAATATATAACTACTAACCTAAAGCAGGACTTATCTTTAGAAATAATTGCCAACGAATGTCATATTTCACGAGAATATCTTGCAAGATTTTTCAAAAAGAATATGGCAATGACTGTTGCAGAATATATTCGGTATCGTAGAGCTATTTCAGCTCGAAAAGATTTACTTTCAAGTAATGCAACATTAACCAAAATTGCCATTGATAATGGCTTTAGCGGAATTCGTTCTATGAATCGAGCCTTGCATGAATTTTACCACGAAGATGCAAAAGAGATTCGTAAAAGAGAAAAAAATAGATAATAAAAATGGCATAAGTTGTTGTACAATTAAATATCAAATCAGAAGCAAAAAAGACAGTTGAGGTTACCAGCTGTCTTTTTATTTGCAAAATTAATTAGCACTATTTATTAGGCTCTAATCGTTATATAAGTGTAGGCAACAAAAAAGGCGGTTCTAACGAACCACCCGCAAAACGTCGTCGACGAATTGATTTCCCTTTCAATTCTTCTTACACGTTAATTTATTATTTTTGTTATTGTGGTACCTCCAAAGTACCTGAAAAAGCTCTTCAAAAAGTTTTTAGAAGATAATCAAGACTAATTTGTTGAGCAAGAGAAGAGTAATCATTTTTGATTGCTCTTTTTTATTTTTTCTCCGAGGCTCTTGGAGTGGAAATGTAAATTCCTAAAATATTTTAGCAAAAGAAAGGGTAACCGAATAGGTTGCCGTTTTTATTCATTTATTAAATTAAAGTAAAAAAAGAAGCAAATTACTAATTGCAATCTGTTTCTTCATACGGATATTTTATTTTTCTAGCCCAAATCTTCACCGTTTGAGGCAATAACTTTCTTATACCAATAGAATGAATCCTTCTTGTAACGCTTCAAACTCCCGTTACCTTCGTCATCCCTATCAACATAAATAAAGCCATAACGTTTACTCATTTGACCTGTGCCGGCACTTACAAGGTCAATGCAGCCCCAAGTCGTATAGCCAATTAAGTCTACACCATTATTAATTGCTGCTTTCATTGCTTTGATATGTTGCTTCAAATAGTCAATTCGATAATCATCGTGAACTTCATTATCTTCAGTCAATTTATCAACTGCACCCAAACCATTTTCAACAACCATTTGTGGTAAATGATAACGATCGTTCATTACTTCAAGGTAATATTCTAAGCCCACAGGATCAGTTGCCCAGCCCCATTCTGAATACTTCAAATATGGGTTCTTAGCTCCTGCAGCAAAATTACCTCCAACTTTATCCTTAGATTCATGCGTGGTAATTACATTAGACATGTAGTAAGAGAAAGTGTACATATCAACTTTTCCAGCTTTAAGATCTGCTAAATCTTGGTCTGTAATATCCAAATGAACATTGTGTTCATTCCACAAGCGCTTAGAATAGCTTGGATATTCACCCAAGGCTTGAACATCCCCACAGTAGAAGATATTTTGTTCCCAAGCATAACGGTTAGCTAAAATATCCTTAGGATCCGGGGTTAATGGATAATTTACAATACCACAAATCATGTTTCCGACAACATAATTAGAATCAATTTCGTGAGCAGCTTTAACTGCGCGTGCACTCGCTACAAATTGATAATGCAACTTTTGATAAGCGTGTTGATATACAGCATCATCATTTGTCTTTTGACCAAACAAATTAAGCATTAACAAACTACAGTTAATTTCATTAAATGTTAGCCAGTACTTAACTAATCCCTTGTATTCATTGAACAATACCTTAGCATACTTAACATATTCATCAATCATAGCCCGATCTTGCCAGTCATTATATTTTTCACTTAAATATAATGGATCTTCATAGTGTGAAATAGTAACTAAAGGTTCAATATTATATTTCTTTAATTCTTCAAATACCTTGCGATAAAAATCAAGACCTGCTTGATTAGGTTCTTTTTCGTCTCCCTTAGGGAAGATTCTTGTCCAAGCAATAGACATTCTGAAGGTCTTAAATCCCATTTCAGCAAATAACTTAATATCTTCTTTGTAATGGTGATAAAAGTCAATTGCTACATGGTTAGGATAATATTCATCTGGTAGAATCGCACCTTTTGCACCTTTTGGTAGCCCTGCACCAGGCATTGCTGGTGTTTCTCCTGCTTTACCATTAAGCATATAAGTTAGCATTCTAGGTTTTTCTAAACTACCAGCGGTTGTAATGTCAGTTACTGATAACCCTTTTCCGCCTTCATCATAGCCACCTTCAAGTTGGTTAGCAGCCGTTGCGCCGCCCCACAAAAAATCTTTTGGAAAACTTGTCTTTGTATTCATATTTTTCCTCCTAATCAAGGTCTAATACATTATCACCAACGTGAACTAATCCTTGTTTAGCTAAGCTAACTTTATGATAGTTCTTTGTATTAGTAATCACAATTGGTGTTGTCACATCATAGCCAGCCTTTTTAATTGCTTCAATATCAAACTTAACTAATGGATCACCAGCTTTAACAACTTGATCTTTTTTTACTAAAGTTTCAAAGCCTTTACCATTCAAGTTAACAGTATCCATACCAATATGCATCAATACTTCTGCACCATCATCTGTATGCATTCCTATTGCGTGTCCAGTTGGAAAAACTAATACTACATGACCATTAGCAGGAGCACGTAAGACACCTTCACTTGGTCTAATAGCTGCACCATCTCCCATAGCCTTAGTTGAAAAGACTTCATCCTTAACTTCAGATAATGGAATTAATTCACCGTTTAATGGGCTAACTAAAGTAGTTGGTTTATTGTAATCAACACTTGGCTTTACAACAGCCGCATTCTTTTTAATTTCTTTAGCTTCATTTGCGGCAACTTGAACATCATTAGCAATATGTTCTTGATCTTGTGCATCGACAGCATCTTTACCAAAGAGCATTTGTAAAACAAATCCTAAAATAAAGGCAACAATTGTAGCGGCAATTAAGAAGTAAAAGCTCTTATCAATCCCAGTCTTAGGGTTGATGGCTGCAGGGTATAAGAAGATTCCCATACCACCCATCATGTAAAGTTTTACATTACCTAAAGCAATAATAATAGTTGCTAAAGCAGAAGCAATACATGAAATAATGAAAGGCTTCTTTCTTGGAAGAGTAACACCATAAATTGCAGGTTCAGTAACACCAAAAATACCTGAAAGAAAGGCAGGAAATGCAAGACCTTTAGTCTTTTCGTTTTTAGTTTGCAAAAGAATGGCTAATACTACCCCAATTTGAGCAAATGAAGCAGCAGAAGATAATACTAACAGCTTATCAAAACCATATGCTGCAAGGTTTGCAAAGAAGACTGCGACAAATCCCCAGTGTACACCAAAGATAACAAATACTTGCCAGAAAGCCCCCATCAAAATTGCAGCAAGAATAGGACTTAAGTTATAAGCTCCATTAGTAACAGCAGCAAGTAAGTCACCAAGCCAAGTAGCAACAGGTCCAATAACTATAAAAGTTATAGGAACTACTATTAGCAAGGTAAAGAAAGGTACTAAAAATGTTCTAACAACTGCTGGAACCCAACTCTTGACCCATTTTTGAACATATCCTGCAAACCATACAGCTAAGATAATTGGAATAACAGTTGATGAATAATTCATCATAATAACTGGAATACCAAAGAAAGTAGTATGAACATCAGATTGTAAGAAAGTTCCTTTAAAGATTGTCATTAAAGTTGTCTTACTTGAACTAATTGCAACAATTGCTGGATAAAGCATTGCCGCAGCAATTCCCATAGCCGTAAAAAGTTCAACTTTAAACTTTTTAGCAGCATTAACAGCAATCATAATTGGTAAGAAATAAAAAATTGAATCCCCAATTGCATAAAGAATTTGGTAAGCACCTGAAGCTTTAGACAAAATTCCAAGAGATGCACAAGCAGCAACAAGTCCTTTAATCATTCCGGCACTAGCTAAAGCGCCTAAAAATGGAGTAAAGATACCTGAAACGATATCAATAAACTTATCAGCAATTGACATGTTGCTCTTATCAACGTAATCATCAGCAACTTGACCACCGTCGCTAAAGCCACCGACTTTGATTAAAGTATCGTAAACGTCAGCAACTTCATTACCAATAACTACTTGATACTGTCCTGCTGATTTAACAACAGTTACAATACCATCGGTATTTTTAAGCTCATCATCATGGGCTTTCTTTTCATCTTTTAACTTAAAACGTAAACGTGTTGTACAGTGAACTACACTGACTACATTATCTTTACCGCCAACTCCAGCGATAATCTTTTTGCTTAGGTCTTCGTAGGCCATCATTTACACCTCTTAACAATATAAAAACCCGAGACATCATGCCAAAATACTCCAGAAGAATCTGGTTAGTATAGACATAATCTCTCGGGTTAATGCTTAGCTTAACTAATAACACACCTTAGTGATTACTTGTTAAATATTAACTTTATGGTTTTATATTACTATCATTTGTAAGCGCTGTCAATACAAAAATATAAATTATCGATTGCTTACTCTCCACACGTGTAAAATAAGATAAACTTCATCATCTTCACTCAACTGATAACCAGTCTTTTCTTTAATAAAATAAGCAATCTTTGTTACTACTTTGCTAGTTTCAGGATATTTTTGTTTCATCAATTGACCAAAAATAGGATCTAGGCCATCATTTTTGCGTTCTTGCTTTTTGATAATCTGAATAAGTAAAGCACGCAAATGAGTTACAAATCTACTGTAATTAAACGAGGTACGATCTAACTTTTTTCCTGTTTCTAAACTAACGATACGCAATATCCCATCTAATAACTTACTAAGTTCCATCGTTTCTTGAACTGTTTCTTTATCAAAGCCAACATTAACCAAATGATAAGTCAAAAAAACGACTTCGCTATCTGGTAGAGTTACTTTTGCTTCTTTTTCAACCATTGTTACTAACTCTTTAGCAACTGCTACTTCTTTAGGATAGAGCTTAATTACTTCCCATTGCATCATTTGATTATCTAAAACCAAATTTTCCTTACTTCTCGTTAACATAAAGTCAACATGGTCGGCCAATGAAGTATAAGCATAATTATCAAACTTAATTCCAAGTTCTCTTTGAGAAAGCTCAACCATTTTATTAGTTAAGCTGAGAGCTAATGAACTTAAACTAGTAACTGTTTTTAAAGTGGTATCTTGATCGGTATTTTTAAAACGACGTTCTATTTTTTCTTCTTCAATTACATCGCCGGCTTTTTTACCAAAACCAATGCCTTTTCCAATAACAATCCACTCTACTCCAGCTTCATCCTTAACCAAAGCAGCACTATTGTTATAACTCTTTTCAAAAATCATTATTTTTCTACCTTATATCTTGAGACCCCATCTAAGTAAGTTTCTACTAAGGTCATATCATTATTCAAAATCAAAAAGTCAGCTGCTCGATCAGGTGCAATAACGCCACATCTATCTAAAATTTTACTACTCTTAGCTGGAACGTAACTAGCCATCATTACTGCATCTTCTCGACTAACAATATCCCAATCGACTAAGTTTTTAACAGCATCTTTTAAGAGTAAAATACTTCCAGCTAAATTATTGCCATTAACCAAACGAGCCATACCATCTTTTACATAAACTGGTAATTCACCTAGCATATAATTGCCATCTGGCATCATCCCTGCCTGCATACAATCAGTAATCAAGCAAATATGTTCGTATCCCTTAGCTTGAATTAAAGCTCTCAATGCGGGAATTTCTACGTGATGCCCATCAGCAATTAATTCACAATCAGTTAAGCGACTAGAAAAGGCTGCTCCAATAATATTAGGTGTATGTTGCGACAAGTAATTCATACCATTATAAGTATGGGTAAACATGCTAGCTCCAGCATTAACTGCGTTATTAGCATCTTCGAAGTTACTACTTGAATGTCCTAAAGAGACTGTTACCCCTTCTTTTACTGCTTCTCTAATAAATTCACAGCTTCCTTCACGCTCTGGAGCCATTGATATTTTGATTAGCATATTATCACTAGCCTTACGCCAACCATCGAAAAGCTTAATATCTGGATCAACCATATATTTAGGATTTTCAGCTCCACCATGTTCAGGTGTAAAGAATGGGCCTTCAAAATGAAGTCCTTGAATTTTAGCTCCCCTTTCTTGACCTCTATGTTCTGCAAACATTTTGCAAATATTAGTCAAAGTATCATTACTTGCAGTAATTGTCGTTGGTAACCATGAAGTTACCCCAGCCGCAAGCAAGCCTTCTGAAATTTTGTTAATACCTTGCCAATTGCTTTTCATTACATCTTCATTAAGTAAGCCATGAATGTGTGTATCAACATATCCTGGTGCAACTGCCTTACCAGGATATTCTTTTATTTTCCCATTAGGCTTCTCATTTTCTGGATAATAAAAACCAAATTTTCCTTCATCAGTTACTTCTAAATATCCACCAAATTCTGTTCTATTTTTTAGGAAAAACTTTGCCGCATGAATATAATAGGTCATAAATTTATCTCTTCTTTCATAAAAGCGCTATCGTTACTATTCATATCGTGACGATAAATATCTTTAAAGTCAACTAAATAGCGAAAAATTTTCATGATTTTTCGTTATAATGTAAATAATTAAACAAATATTTAGGTGGTAGATATGGCACAAACTATACAAGGTCGTCATCAACTAGGTGCTTTAGTTGGTGCGCAAAAAGCAGAAAATTTTTATGAATTACATTATTCAAGTGGCGAAACAGCTCGCTTATATATCTTGTCAGATAGTATTTTTCGTTTTTATCTTGATCCTAAAGGCGCTTTTCAAGCCAATGCCTTGGATTTAAATTTGTCATCATTTGACAATTCTTATCATCAAAAAAGTAGTGCTAAAGCAACTAGTGAAGCCTTCATTATTCAAACTGGCTCAATAAAGTTAGTCTTTGGCCAAAAGCCAGCAACTTTAACAATTTTTGATGAACAAGTCCACCGCAATCGTCTAAGTCAAACTAGTCCATTAGAAATTGGTGATGGTGCAAGTATCGAATTTTTAAAGCAAAATCAAAATGAATACTATTATGGCGGAGGCCTTCAAGGTGGACACTTCAGTCATAAAGGTAAAAAAATTCAAATTAAAGATTTAAAAGTTGCCGGAAATGGTGGTGTTATTAACCCAATTCCATTTTTCTGGTCAAATGCCGGTTTTGGAGAGTTACGCAACACTAATTCAAATGGAACTTATGATTTTGGCTCTAAGAATTCAAGTAATTGTTTATTGAGTCATAATTGTGAAGAATTCGATACATTTTATTTAATTGGCAACTCTCCTCAATCTATCTTACAAAAGCTCTACCAATTAACAGGCAAACCATTTAATCTACCTAAATACGCTTTAGGACTAGGTTATCTCGGTAACTTTTTAGATTTTACTTGGAAGAAAAGCGATAATACTAATCGAACTGCTACTAAATTTGAAGATGGTGATTATTATGAAAAAGCCACTAGCCCTGAAAATGTTGCTGCTAAAGCGTCTTTAAATGGAGAAGAAAGTGCAATCTTTTCAGCTAGAGCAATGATTGATCGCTATCATAAAATGAAATTTCCACTTAGTTACTTCATTCCAGATTTTGGCTCACAAAAACCAGCTAACCTTGATGAATTACAAAGCTTTAATGAATATGCCTTAAGTCAAGGCGTTATGCCAGGAACTGCCCATGTTGAAACTTTATTAGCTAATACCCAACTCGCTTATACTAATAAACAAAACGAGGCTAAAACATATTCTGCTTTAGCTAATAGTTTAAAACAGCAAAGACCACTTGTTTTAACTAATAATGGTAATGCCAAAAGTTTCCACACTAGTGCCTTAGCATTTGGAGAAGATGGAGGCGAATGGGATACATTAAAGAATCAAATCGCTAGTTTACTTGGTTTATCTCTTTCTGGACAAGCTATTAGTGGATGTGCAGTAGATGGGCTTCGTGGCGGAGGAAACGCAACGGTTAGTGTACGTGATTTTGAATGGAAGAGTTTCACACCATTGTTATTCAGCATGGATGGACAAGGACCTACTCCTAAACTTCCATTTGTATACAACAATAAAATTTCAAAAATTAACCGCGCCTATCTAGCTTTGAGAAAGCAATTTAGTTCATACTTATATACTTTAATTAAAAAAGCTCAAAATGGTGACTTGATTATACGTCCACTTTTCATGGAATTTCCTCATGAAAAGACAAATTATTCTGATGAATGGGCTAATGAGTTCATGTTAGGAGAAGATTTGTTAATTGCACCAATTACTGACGGACGTGAAGACGAAAAAGGATATGCAATTAAGGATCGCTTATACTTACCTGATCATCGCACTATTTGGATTGATCTATTTACCGGTAAGAAATATGCAGGTGGTAGAGTATACAATAATCTATCATTTCCAATTTGGCACCTTCCTGTTTTTGTTCGTTCAGGAGCAATTTTGAGTCAAGGTAATCGAATTTTTACTATCTATCCTCAAGGTAAAAAGACTGCCAAAATTTTAAATGATAATAACTTAAATAGTGATGAAACATACACAACCACTATTACTTCTAACTTAAATGATGATCGTTTACACCTATCCTTTGAACCTATTGAAAATCTTTGTGATGGAGTTGCCAAAGATCAAGCAACTTATTTAAATATTCTAATTGATCATTATCCTGGAAATGTTAGCCTCAAGATAAATGACGAACCCGTTCGTCTTAATGAATCAGGCTCCTTCAATGCCTTTTTAACTACCAAAGAAGGATATTACTTTAATACTAACTTTATTGCTGCACCAGCTTTTAGTGATTTTACTAAGCAACGCCAAACTGCTTTACAAATCAAATTAGCAAAACGGGACATTACTGATACCAAAATCGATATCTTTATTGATAATTTCCACTATGTTAAAGCTAATGAAGCTCATGCTATCATCGACTCAGCTTTGCGTGCTCCAGGGAAGCCATCAATTAACCCAGATAAAACAACAGCTCACAGCTTAACTGCAATTTGGCCCAATGATGCCCAAGTTCAAATCGAAGTAAACGACTTAATTTATGATGGGATTAGTGGCAAGAGCTTTACCTTTAATAACTTGAAGTCTGAAACTTTATATAAGATGCGGTTACGTTACTTATCACATAATAAGGTTTCTGAATGGTCTGATTACTTCGGTGGCAGAACCAAACCTAGTCAATATAAATTTGCGGTTAAAAACGTTAAAATGCATTCCTCAATGCTCAGTCAAGAAGGTCATGATGTCGCATTAGCTACTGACATGCTTCCTGCTAGTGAATGGAGAACCGCTAATAAGTTGACGAATGAGGGTTTAACTTTAACTTTTAACTTTACTCAAGAAGAAGAGTTATCAAGAATGGTCTATTTGCCAAGAACTGTCGATCAAGTTGGACGAATTATCAAGGCTAGTTTAGCTATTTCAAAAGATGGCATTCATTTTGAACCTTATCGTGATGAAATTAATTGGCCAAATGATCCTAAAAACAAAGTCGTTGGTTTACGAGATGTCAAAGCCAAAGCTATTCAAATGCATATTACTGAATCTAGTGATGGTTTAGTAGCTGCTAAACAGTTCTATTTCTTCAAACCTAAAAAATAATTTTAATATAAAAAAGCATAAGCTTGCGTGATTTACTTTCTTCACCTTGCTTATGCTTTTTTACTAACTTTTTTTGCTAACAAATAACTTGTTAAAGGTATAGTTAATGCTACCCCAATAATTGAATAAGCCATTATCAAAACTTCGTTAACAAACAGCTTATCATTTAAAATCTTGCCCAATGGATAATTTAAACGCATATACCAAATAAATAATGGCAAAAAGCTACCAAATAATCCAAACAAAATAGTATTTACACTAGTACCTAAAACATCTTTTCCAATATTAGCACCACTTTTTTCAAGTTGATTACGTGTAACCCCTGGATTATGCTTTTTTAATTCCAAAATACCACTACTCATTGCTACACTTGCTTCACTTATTGCACCTAATGTACTAAAAATGGCAACCGTAATAGCAATCGCTGGATAACTTAAGCCAGGATATGGTGAAAGACCAACTAGCTCTTCACCTGCTTCATCACCAAAGCCTGCTGCTTGTGCAAGATATTGCAAACAAATAATAACTAAAATTGTTACCGTTGCAACCAAAATAGCGGCATAAAAGGAATTCTTGGCAACTATCATATCATGTGTTCCTAAGAAAATAATCGCTGCTAATTTTAAAGGAATAAAAATTAAGGTTAATACAAATATATTAATTCCCCATGAAATTAATAAAGCCACTAAAACAAGCAGAATCCCATTAACCATCACACTCAAAAAGCTGTTAAATCCTGTTTTTCCACCAATTAGTACCATTAAAACAAATAAGAGCAAAACCAAAGCTGTTAAAGTAGTCATCTTAGTCCCCTCTTTTCTTTAAAAATACTAAACTTGTTAAACTAGCAAAAATAACTGTCAAACATATTCCAATTGCACTCATTAAACTTTGAATAGCGCCAAGTGATAAGGTGAACTCAAAACTAAAAGCCAAGGTATTATTATCACGTAAATATAAAATAGTCATCGGCAAAGCTTCAGCAATAAAAATTAAAACTAAAACATTAATAAGTGGTCCCATAATTTCTTGACCCATGGTTCTACCACTTAATAACAATTGCTTAACTGTTAAATCTTTTTTATGTTGTGTTAATTCATATAGACTAGAAACTATATCTGTTGCTTCATCCATAACGGCACCTAACACCCCCAATAATGCTTGGGCTAAAAACAGCGAACGTGGTGATTGCGTAGCATAGTCTACAGTTTCATATTTCATCCCTGCTTCACCAGTTAATTTCATTATTAAATAGCATATTCCAAATGAAACAAAGACCCCAACTAATGTTGCAAAATAAGTTGCCAGCATCTTTTTATTTAGCCCCTGCACAATTAACAAAGACACAAAAGCAAAAACAATGACTCCCAATCCATAAATTGCAAATATCTCTGTTCCATTTTCTTGAATATCAAATTTTATAATGAAATAAAATATAATCCAACTTAAAACTAAAGATAGCACTAGCCAAAAAGTATTTTTTCCGGCAATTACTAAAAGAAGCGTTAAAACAATCGTCGCGGCCAAAGCTAAAATCCAATCTCTTTTTGGACTTAACAAACTAATTTGTCCTTTATTGAAGGAAACTAATACCCTTTCTCCAGACCGATAAGCTTGGGTTTCTAATTGTGATTTTACATAATGATTTTTTACTGTGTAAATTTTTCCTTGATGTTTACCAGAAATCACCTTTAACTTTAAAGTTTGTACTCGTTTTTCATCATAATTTTTATATTCATCTTCAGTCTTTTCGGTTACTCGATCATTTAAGTTCTTATTTACAATAATTGCTGTATCCGCATAAGAAGAGGGCTTAAAATAAATCCAGCTAGTTATTATTAAACCCAAAAACAAGACAAAAAGTGTGAATAAATTTTTCTTAGTTAGTTGCTTTTTCCACATCATGTTCTTCCTTCCTGTTATTATTTTACCTACTAAAAAAAGATGACCTAAAAATAGGTCATCTTCTTATTCATTTCTTAACCAAGAAATCTTTCCCACCAGTGCTTTTTCTTAGGAAGTTGCATATCTGCTAAAGTTCGATGAACATTTTCTTTAGCACGCTTTGCGGCGTTTTCTTGAGCCTTCTTTAAAATCGCACCACGTACTTCATCTTCACTTTTTGACATATCTTCTGTAACTTCGCTTCGCTTTTGTTCAGGTGTCTTTTCTTCAATTTCTTCATCAAAGAAATCTTCATCCATCTCTGGCAAATCTTCAGTTGCTTGTGGAGCAGCTAACTGCTTTTGACTATCAATCAATGCAGCATTTTGTTTTTGCACTTCAGCAACCTGCTTTTGTAAATCAGCAATTGCTTGATTTTGATTGGCAATAGTTTGTTGCAAAGCTGATAATAGCTTAACTACTTGCTTAGAATCCATTAAGGCATTAGCTTGTTCTTCTATTTTTTTATCAGCTTTTTTTTGATCCTCAACTTTTTTGTCACTCACTGCAAATATTTGTTGGGCAGCATCACTCAACGTTAACCCACTTTGCTTAGCTAACTTATGAAAAGCTTTAAGATCGGCAATATTTTGAGCAGAATACAATCTTGCACGTTGACTAGTACGAGCATAATATTCTGAATCCCCAGTTGTTTTTTCAACAATTAAAGAATACTTTCTCAAAGTTGCCACACTAATTTTAAGTTCAGCTGCTGCAGTACTTGGATTTACTAATTCTTTTTCATTCAGACTCATCAATTATTCCCCTATTCAGGCTTATGAAGCAAAGTTTTTTTGTGGTTATGGCGTTCAACTGCCAATTCAATCAAGCGAGAAATGAGATCGGTATATTTAATACCAGCTTCTTCAAATAATTTAGGATACATACTAATGTTAGTGAAACCTGGAAGTGCATTCAATTCATTGAAAATAACTTCATGATCACTAGTTCTTAACATAGAATCAATTCTAGCCATTCCACTACATTCAGTTGCACGATAAATCTTTTCTGCATTTGAGCGAACTTTTTCAACGATTTCTGCTGGTAAATCTGCTGGAATTTGCAAAGTAGTTGTTGAAGAATCATCATATTTATTTTTATAACTATAGAATGATCCCTTAGCATTAATAATTTGACCAACACCAGAAACGATAATATCATCATTACCTAAAACAGCAGTTTCAACTTCAGTACCAGTAATTGCTTCTTCTACTAAAACTTTATCATCATACTTAAAAGCTTCTGCAAGAGCTGGCAAATAATCTGATTCTGATTTAACATGAGTAATTCCGACACTTGAGCCTTGGTTAGAAGGCTTAACAAACAAGTCAGTTCCTAACTTTTCAGAAACATATTTATAATCAAGCTTAGAATTATTTTTATCATTGTATTCAAAACGCTTGATTGCCACCCAATCAGCAACAGGTACACCGGCTCTTTGAGCTAAAATCTTAGTAAATTCCTTATCCATTGTAACAGCTGCTGCTAGTACATCATCCCCAACAAATGGCTTATCAAGCATTCTAAAGAATCCTTGGATAACACCATCTTCACCAATATTTCCGTGAACAATTGGGAAGTAAACATCCATTTCAGGTAAATTAGCCAATTGTTCAAAGTTGGAAACATTAGCTAATTTATGTGGGTTTTTAATAGTATAAGTAGGGTCGTCCCAAACTTTTTTGGAATCTTCTAAACTTGCAAAATAGTTATCCTTAGTCAACCAAATTGGGTATACGTCATACTTTTCTTTATCAATTGCGTTGTAAATATTGTGGCCAGAAACAATGGAGACCTCATATTCTGAGGAGTTACCACCAAAGATTAAGCCAACTCTGGTTTTATCTGTCATTTTTTTCTCCTTTAATTGTTCGTTTTTTATCTCCTTATATCGTTCAATCTTTAATTATACGCATTTACAGCATGATTGGCGTATTTATTAGGAAAAAAACTAGAATTTTTTTAGCAAATATGTTTAAATTGTTACATAAATATTACAAAACCGTTACAAAAAGAAATGTGATATCATATTCTTATAGAAAAGGAGGGCTTCATCCATGAATTTCAAACGAAAACTTGCAACCATTTCTGCAAGTATCATGTTGCTAGCTCCAATATTTACTACAATTATCACTGCACCAGTTGCTAGTGCAGCAACTTTTACTAGCTCTGAACTTAATACTATTCGTTCCTTCCAAAACCGTTATTCAAGTTTGGATCAAACAGCATATAGTAAAAATAATATTTATACAATTACTCCTAACTTAACAGAGCCATTTTCTGCAGGACAAATTTCTCAAAACTACATTGATTCGCAATTAGCCTGGATTAACTACTATCGTGCTCTTTTTGGATTGCCAAGTGTTACTGCAAGTAAAACTGAAAATCAGAATGCGCAAGTGGCTGCTGCAGTTATGGCAGCCATTGGAGCTAATCCATTTCAAAGTCAACACGGCTTACCAAATGAATCTAAACCTAGTTACATTAGTGAAAGTGACTGGGAAACAGCAGTTGATTTAACTAAAAATTCAAATCTTAATTTCAACATTTTAAATCAATCAGCTGGAGATGTAATTACAGACTTCTTAACTGACAGAAACAATTTAACAGGAGGAGATACTGGCCACAGAGCCTGGATTCTCTCACCTTGGCTTTATACAACGGGAATAGGTGCTGCTTATGGAGCAAATGGCTATCGTTATTCTGTTCAAAGAGTTCTCAATTTAACAGATGTCATGAAAACAGCTACCAAATCAACTATTACTTATCCAAGTGAAGGGGTTTTCCCAATTGAATTATTGAGTGGTGGCAATATTTACTGGTCATTTTATTTAGCTAATGATCAAATTAAATCAACTCCAACAATAACCATCACTGACTTAGATACCGGCCAAAAAACAACTGCTACAAACGTGCATAATTATAGTTCAGGTTTCTATGGAAACTTTTCAACTATCATTACTTATAAGCCTGGAAATATAAGTTTAGTTTCTGGTCACCAATATCAAGTAAATATTAATGGAATTTACTCATATAGCTTCAAGTTATTTAACCAAGTTGCTGCTAACCAACCAAGTTTAAATACTTCCACAAAGAAATCTTCAGCTAATGTACAAAAGCAAGTTGAAGAAATTGCTAATAGCAAATCTTCCACTCCTGCTGAAAAAGACGTAAAAATTAAATCAGCTTTATTATTAAAGGCAGAAGAAATTAGTGATTCTCTTATGAAAAATAGAATTACAAACACTACTATTTTTGGAAGATCTTATCAAGATGATAAAAACTTCTATAATCTTGGCAAAAATCAATGGTTTAGAGATTTTTATCGAGTTTCAAATCCATTAATTAGTGCTGGAATTTTAGATTCAGATGACAATATGCTTGATAAACAAATTTACACTAGTCCATATGCTAACTTACAAACAAAAACATATGCTTATCTCAAGCCACAAACTAGTTATGCATATGGTCAAAGTATAATAATTGGTGGAATTACTTGGTATTACCTGGGACCAAATCAATGGGTTCAAAAAATTCCAAGTAAAAATCCAGCATAGAATAGGCATTTTAAATACTTTAAAAAAACACCTAGTTTAAACTAGGTGTTTTTTTCATAAACTATAAATCAATCCATTTATTTTGTAGATGTTATCTGCCAAGGAATAGTATTAATTACAAAAATAATTGCTCCAAACATAACATATTCCCAAAATACAGAACTTGCTAACTCTAACCAATATCCAAAATCAAGGAGAGTTATACTTTCAACATTAAAAATTAATGGTATCATCGCTAAAATGACATAAATCGTAATCATTAAAGCTCCTGTCCACATCCCTGCTCCTGTTACTTCATGAATTATAGCCTTCAAACGTAGCTTTTCTCTCATTTCCATCAATGTAGAAATCAATGATAAGATTAAAACAATTACCAAAACAGTGTTAATGATTAAAAACATAGTTACTAAATTAGCTTGTTGAGTAACATCTGCCAAATCAAAAGCTGAAATAATTGTATATACTGAGCTATCTCCTTGTTTTTTTAGGGCTTTCATAACACTCTGGGCTTCTGTATCTGAATTAGAATCAATTTCTTTATTCAACGTAGAATAAATTTCATTTGCTAAACTCGCATTATCAGTTTTAAACCAATGGATTCCTAAAGTATAATCTATTAATTCATCAGATAATACTTGAGTTTGATTTGAGGTCAATAAATTAGAGCTACTATTCTTTTTACCATTAACTAGCACTGCTAAACGATCAAATTTTGCATTAATCTGTGCATCAATTACAGCTTGGCCATTACTTGTCCGTGTAATTCCCTTCATAAATGATGGGTTCATTAATGTAAAACTAAATAATATTAAACTTACAACTACAAAAATCGTTGCAACAAAGGATCTTTTATAAGTTCTATTTTGTTCAGCATCAAGACGTCTAAGCTCTGAACGCGTCGTTTCTGCCATATTATTCTCCCTAACTGTAAATTTCTTTACCTTCGTCAAACATGTGGTCAATAGCAAAATGAATGCTACCGATATCTGCATTCCGAATTACTTGATGCCCTTCATCAAGCACCTTCTTAATTTCTGAAGCATCATAATTCATAAAAACGCCCATTAAAGTCGAAGTCATAAAATCAGCTATCTCTTCAGGGTTAAGGCTATGACTCTTACGTTTAAGATAAAGACGTCCACCTCCAGCTGCAATAAACGAAATACCTGAACGAATATTATCAATTTGGTCTGGAGTAAATTCTGAAATTAAATTTCTTTCAGTAATCCATGAATTAAGCATCTGGCTCCAGGTATCAAGAGTCGTATTATCACTAAATGCTTGTCTAATTACTTGATCTAATCCATTATCACGAATTCCCAAGGAGCCAATGATGTAGCAAAAAGCTTTGACCTGTGTGAATAAATTTTGCTTTTGATCTACGACATTTGTATAAACTTCATCCCATAAAGTATTAAATAAGTTGTGCATAATATCAGTAGTTAACTTTTGTTTATGTGGATAGTAGGATTGCAATAAAGACTTGGAAATCTCAGATTTTTCTGCAATCATTTGAAGCGATACATTATCTATTCCATATTCGCGAATCAATTTAAAAGTATTATCTAAGATAATTCTTCTCCGCTTCATATTCTTATGTCTTGCCACAACAGTCAACCTCTCTATCAATTTGTCTATACAATTATAAAGAATTATATCAATTACTTCTAGCTTTGTATAGTAATAAACAAAAACTGACCCTTAAAAAGAGTCAGTTTTTCAATTTCTTAATTAATAACTAATCAGTTACTTAAGTCTATTTTGTTCATCAAAAATTTGGTGAATTGAACGATCATTGTATACATAATCAATTCCTCGTGCAAGTAATTGATCAACCGATACTCTAACAATTCTATCTGGATACTTTTCATGTTTAATAGTATCAGTAACCACGATTTGTTCAATTGGTAACTTATTCAAAACATCAACTGCATCGTGTGATAATAATGCATGGCTAGCTGCAACATAAACCTTAGTTGCACCAGCTGCTAAAACAGAATGAGTAGATGAAGCAACTCGTGAACCAGTATCAATTAAATCATCAACAATGATACACTTTTTACCTTTTACATCACCAATCATATCATGAACTGAATCATCATAATGAGCACCACGTTGATCAACAATCGCAATTGGTGCATTAAAGTTAGTTGCAAAGTTACGAGCTAACTTAGTGCCTGAATGATCAGGAGAAACAATCACTACATCCTCATCATCACTAGTAGCAATTCCATTGTCTAAGAAGTATTGTGCAAGTAATGGCAAAGCGTGTAAATGATCTACTGGAATATTGTAAAATCCTTGAATTTGTGAAGCATGTAAATCTAAAGTAATTAAACGATCAATTCCAGTTAATTGAAGTAAGTTAGCAACTAACTTAGCTGTAATTGGTTCACGAGAACGACTCTTAGTATCAGAACGAGAATAAGCCAAATATGGTACCACACAATTAATCCGGTGGGCTGATGCACGATGTAATGCATCACAGACTATTTCCAATTCCATAAAGTTTTCGTTAACTGGATCTTGAATTGATTGAATAACAAATACATCACAACCACGTACGGTTTCAGCAATGTTTACTGCAATTTCACCGTCACTAAAATGGTGGACACTTGTTTCAAGCAAAGGCATATGCAAGATATTAGCAATCTTTTCATTTAAAGCCTTATTACCACCTAAGCCGATTAACTTCATTGGGTGTAACATTTGATGGAGTTCTTCTTTATTCATTGTATGCCCCTTTAGAAAAATCTATATACAATTCTATTATAGACAAAAAAAGACTTTGGATAAACAAAGGGATTTAAAATATTTAATTTTTCACAATATTTTTTGCTATAATATCCAAGTATATTATTTAGGAGGATTTTATGAGAACATTTAGTATTGTTTTATTATTGATAATTGCAATTGAACACTTATTTATCGCCTTTTTAGAAATGACTGCCACTCCCCAAAAGCAAGCCAAAGCTTTCGGCGTTGATGAAGAATTTTTAAAACAAGCTGATGCTAGAATTTCTATGGCAAATCAAGGAATTTACAACGCTATGTTAGCTGTAATTATCATTTTAGGTCAATGGATTTTTACTGGAATTAATACTGTCTATGCTAACTTATTATTTTCAAGCTTCGTCTGTGTTGTAGGTTTTTTTGGTGGCTTAACCGTTAATAAAAAAATTTACTTTGTTCAAATGCTTCCCGGATTAGTTGCTTTAATTATTAGCTGCTTAGGACTATATATGTAAAAAAGAGCGATAATATCGCTCTTTTTTATTTACAAAATTCTTTAATTAAATCCAGCATTTTAAAACTATGAACTGTATAACTATTATGGGTTTGTCTAGGCATAATTACCAATCGTGCATTTTGCATAATTTGAGAATACCATCTTACATGTTCAACTTTAACCCAATCTTTTTCTCCGACAACACACAAAGTTGGCGTAATAATTTTTCTTAATTTTTCTGGTTCAATTAATGTTTCTGTTAATTCAACTTGGCTATCTGGATCCCGCTTAATGAATCTTTTTACTCCTTCAACGGCATAGTGATAAGGTTTAATCCCTCCACCATGTACAAAAACTCCAGCTACAATTGCCTTTTTAAGCATATTGGGATATTGACTGGCTAGCATTAAAGTTACAACACCACCGGCATCATAGCCATAAATATATGGCTGCTTTAAATCAAGTTTGCGAATAAAGGCTGCTAAATCACTAACTTCTTCTTGATAATGCTCTGCTGCATCCCCTTCACTTAAGCCATGTCCTCTCATATCTAAAACATAAACAGTATAGTATAAAGATAATGGTGCCAAAATTTTATCAAACATTCCACCATCTAAGTGGTGTCCATGAAGTAAGATTAAAGGTTCCCCTTTACCTAATTTTTGATAATATAATTCAATATTATTTACAGTAACTTTCATTCTTATTCCTAAATATCCTTAGTCAACATTTGAATTCTTGAGCAAAATTTTATTAGCTTTTTTCTTAGCCTTTTCTTTCTCGTGCTCTTGCATAATACTTTTTATAATTTTACTCCAAATTAAATAATTTCCTATAAATAAATCAGATGTTTTCTTTAAATTAGGCTTATGAACAATTGAATCAGATCGTTGCCAATAATGATAATAAGGCTTTTGCGTATAATAAACTTTTCTTGCTATTGAAATATATTTAACGTTAAAAATCTGATCCTCCATAAATGCTACATCTGTGTCAAAAAGTAAATTATGCTTTCTAACTAGCTTTGTTCGATATCCTTTATTCCAGCAATACCCTTTCATTGGAGAATCAAAAATATCAGTAAGTTTCATAAAAGCATTTCCTTTAGTCAGCACACCACTTTCCGGTTTACCAACAACATGACTTCTTCCCTTAGGACGATCTATATAATAACCACAGGAAACTAAATCACAATCTGGGTGTAATTTAAAAGCTCTCAAGAAAAAAGAAACATATCCCGGATCAACAAAATCATCCCCGTCATGAAAAGTAAAATATGGGGTATCCACTTGATTTAAGCCAATATTTCTTGCTGAAGAAGGTCCACCATTTTTAGTTTTAATTACAGTAAAATATGGAAATTTTGGCCGATATTCTTGCAAAATTTCGTTAGTCTCGTCAGTAGAACCATCATCAATAATCAAGAGTTTAAAATTAGATTCATCTTGATGAAGTAATGCATCTAAAGCCCGTGGTAAGTATTCTGCTAAATTATAGACCGGCATAATCACGGTTAACTTTGGTTGTTGCAAAATTCGGCTCCTCCTTTTCTTAAGATTATATCATCGAATTAGTTTAATTCCTATTTCAAGTAAAAGCTTAAAGGAAGTTGTAAAACTATTAAGCTTTCTTTGCGAAGTTAGCTTCTCATTTATCAAAACAGGTATAATATAACCATAAAGGAGTGAAATGTTATCATGAAAAAATTTATGGCATTTTTAGCTGCAATGATAATTGCAACTGGAGTTAGCTTCACTAATAAAAATACTGCTAAAGCTGACGATGACACTACACCTGTTGTAACTTTAGGTTCATCCTTAACTAGTAGTCAAAAGCAAGGTACTATCAATACCTTAACTCAATCATTAAACGGTGCTTCTTACAAAACTATTACGGTTACTGGAAGTGATTTAGTTAAATATCTTAATCCATCAGGTGAAACTTTTACCACTTCATCTGGGGTCTGGTCTAGTGCCATGATTCAAAAAACAAGTAGTGGTAGTGGTATTAATGTGAAAATTTTGGATTATAACGGTTCAAACAATATTACTACTATTACAGCTAACCAATACAAAAACGCTGCTTTAACTGCAGGAATTACTGATGCAAATATTTATATCACTAGTGCCACACCAATTGATGGATCTGGTGCTTTAGCTGGTATTTATGCTGCTTATGCTCAATCCGGTAATACTCTTAATCAAAGCCAAGTAAATGCTGCTCAAAGTGAATTAAATACTTTAAGCTCAATTACTCAAGATAACAAAAATAAAGACGGCTACAGTGATGCGCAATTAAATAATGCTGTTGCTGGAGCAAAAGCCGATATGGCAAAATATGGTTCAAATATCACTAATAATCAAATTACTACTATTGTTAATAATCAACTTGAAAAGAATAATTTAACTAATGTCATTACTAACTCACAAAAGCAACAAATTATTAACTTATTAATTACCATCAAAAAATCTGGAGCTTTAAATTCAAACAGTTTTAAAGAACAAGCTCAAAAATTATCTAGCCAAATCCAAGAAGGTGCCAAAAGTATTTTCAACAAATTAAATTCTCAAGATACTAAAAACTGGATTCAAAAAATAATTGATGCTGTAATTAATTTCTTTAAAGGATTATTCGGTGGAGTAATCGTTCTAAAATAAATCGATTCTATAAATAAAAAAGTTTTGACTATAGTCAAAACTTTTTTCATATACTTAGAAATGTTTAGGTCCATGCTTTTTTATCCGCCAAAAGTGGAATAAAACTGTTATCCCTAAAATACCAAAAACAATAAGTGCAAAGATACTATTTGGTATTTCAAACTCTAGTGGTGGCAAATTAAGTAATAATTTTAAGGCAATAATTCCAATTAAAATATAAGCCATAGGTTCAAGTTCAGGAATATGTTCCATCAATCTAATAATAATTTCGGCTACTCCCCGCATGCACAAAATCCCAATCATCCCACCGATTAAGACAATCACTGGATTTTCAGCAATTGCTAAAGCCGCCAAAACCGAATCAATCGAAAACACAATATCCATCAGCTCAATAGAGATAACTGTCCGCCAAAATAAAGAAAAGACATGCTTTTTATTTTTATGTTGAGAATGATGCTTGTGCTTTGCTTTAACTTTTTCAGGATGATGCTGTTCATAGAAGAACTTAAAGCATAAATAAAATAGGTACACACTACCAACTAATTTAATTTCCCAAAAACGAATTAAATATGTGCCTATACCAATAATAATAAAACGAAAAAGATAAGCTCCCCATAAGCCATAAAGAAGTGATTTTTCTTTCTCAAGTTTGGTAGGCAATACTTGGGTTTGCGCTGCTAAGACAACAGCATTATCAACAGATAAAAGACATTCCATCAAAATTAATGTTAAAATTATCAGCCAATCTTTACCGCTAGTAATAACATGGGTCCAATTATTTATTTCAAAAAACGGTTGATACATTTTAAAAATTATCATTCAGATGACTCTTTTCTATTTTTACATTTTATCCATATAAACATTTAGTGCTTTATCAACAAAGTTATTTCCATAATTATCTTCATGTCCATGAGTCCATTCAAACTCTGCATTTTTAAATTGTGGTAATAACCTTGATATTTCTTGCCACAATTCTTTGTTTTTTAACTCACCCTTACTTCTTTTCCAACCATTATTTCGCCAAGACCAAATCCATTTTTCAGTTATTGGTCTTAACACATAACGAGAATCTAAAACAAAGATTGTCTTCTTATTATTAAGTTTTAAAGCCAAGCTTCGTTTCATAGCTTGAATAAAGCCAGTTAATTCCATCTGGTTATTGGTTGCCCCAAACTCTCCACCAGCTTTGCTAACTCTTTTTCCATCATATTCAATTAAATATGCCCATGCTGCCTTGTCGTTTTTTTGAACATGGCTACCTTTAATATTCCCATGATTTCTACATCCACCATCACTAAAGATAACTACCTCGTATTGACTGTAATCTGCTTTAGAAGTAGCGGACTTGCTTTTTACCTTAGGCACATCGTCTAGTAACCTGCTTTGTGCTTTAACTTTTTCGATTGCGGCGTTTAAATTATCTTCACTGGGCTTCATAATGGCTCTTTTTTGATCAGTGGATAAGTTCAAATATTGACTAGCTTCTAAAAGATTACTGAATGATTTGTATTCAGCTCCGCTAAAACCATCAACTTGTTCTTTGCACTCATCCCAAGTCCGGAAAACTCCAATTTTTCGACCTTTTTTTACTGCATAAAACTTCATTTATTGCTCCAATCATAAATAAGTCTCAATTAATGTTAAAATACTACTATATAATACACAAGAAGGAGGTCAATATGCTCTTTAATTCTCGAAAGTATATTGAAGAAACTGAACACAATCGAATTAAGCATTCTCAAGATCCTTCAATGTTTGAATTGATCAGCTTGGGAACATTAGCCAGTTTTCCTCCTTCACGCTTTTTATTACGACTGCATCCCAATAAAATCACCTCATATTCCAATTATAAAATTGAACCAAGTACTTGCCAACAAACTCCAATTCTATATATTCATGGTTTTCGTGGTGGAGATTATACAACTAGAGTATTAGTAAAAGAGGCTGGTAAAGCCAAGCATAATCCACATTATTTAAAGGTTACTTGTGATGCAGTCGGCAATTTTACTCTTGAAGGTACTTGGACAGGAGATCAATATCCTATTGTACAATTAGTCTTTCGCCATAGAATTGCTGGCATGAGTGCTATCAGCTATTATTTAAGTCGAATTCTACCTTTTTTGAAAAAACAATTTAAATTTGATACCTATTTTGCAGTAGCTCACTCCCTTGGAGCACCTGCTATAGTTGCAACAGCTATGCATTATTTTAAACATAAAAATTTTCCGACTTTAAAAAAAGCAGCCTTAATAGCTGGCCCTTTTGATGGTGTAACTTATTTAGGTGATATTCCTAACGTTAATTATCTTGGTGAAAAAGGACGCCCCATTGCCATGAATTTAACTTACTTAAAGTTTATTTTAGGTAAAAAAAGAATTTGTCCAGATGCAAGTGTTTTAAATATTTATGGAAACATTTTGGATGAAACTAATACTGATAAATTCATCTCAGTTGTTTCAGCCAAAAGTATTCGCTATATTTTGGCACCTCAGTTAAAGTTTTATCAAGAAGTTGAAATCAGAGGGACAAACGCTGAGCACAGCTGGTTACATGATGATCCATTTGTTAATAATATTATTAATCGATTTTTAGGTTTAAAATAGATACAATAAAAAGAAATGGATCCGTGTACTTTATAATTTATCATTTATTAGCAATAATCAAATGGAGGAATTATCTGAGTGTTTTTGCTCAAATATATACATATCATTATCATTAGTATCAATACTATTTTAGCTTTTTATGTAGTTTTCAGAAGAAAAAGATCTGTAGCTACTGCCTGGGCATGGTTAATTATTTTACTAATTTTTCCAATTTTAGGCTTTATTTTATATGGCTTTTTTGGTCGGGGATTATCACAAGAAAATCTTTTTGCAATTAATAAGCAGAATCACATTGGCCTGCGAAATGTACAAAAGATGATTCCCCGTTTTCAAAAAAGGGCTGGGAAATCTGATACTGCCCATAAAGCACAGGTAGCGATTGAATATTTTAACCAAAACCGAGAAGCTCCTCTTTCTAAAAATAATCAAGTAAAACTTTACACTGACGGACATGAAAAATTTCAAGATTTGATGCTAGATATTGAAAAAGCACGAGAAACAATTAATGTTGAATACTATAGTTTTTATAACGATAACATTGGTAATCAAATATTAAATTTATTAGTAAAAAAAGCTAAGGAAGGTATCAAAGTTCGTCTAATTTATGACGCTTGGGGATCATTTGGAGCAACCAGTAAATGGTTCGATAAATTACGTAAAGCTGGTGGAGAAGTATTACCATTTATTACCTCACGCAATATGATTCTTAGATACCGTATTAACTACCATTTACACCGAAAAATCGTCGTTATTGATGGTCGCATTGCTTGGACTGGTGGTTTTAATGTGGGAGATCAATATCTAGGAAAAAAGAAAAAATTTGGTTATTGGCGTGATACCCATGTTCGAATGGTTGGATCAGCCGCCCTACTTTTACAAGAGCGCTTTGTCATGGATTGGAACGCTTCTATTACTAAAATTAGCCAAGTTATTACTTTTTCAGAGAAGCTCTTTCCTGACTTAAATGAAGATGAAATTACTGAACATAATGTTGCAACCCAAATTGTTGCAGATGGTCCTGACAGCGAAATACCATATATGCGTAACGGCATGATGAGGTTAATGCTCCTAGCAAGAAAAAGGCTTTGGATACAAACTCCTTACTTAATTCCAGATGACGCCATGATTGCCACTTGGCAAATTATTGTTAATAGTGGTGTTGATTTACGTATAATGATTCCGTCTAAACCTGATCACCCTTTTATTTATCGAGCAACCCAGTGGTATGCTAATCAATTAACTAAAATGGGAATTAAAATTTATATTTATGATAATGGTTTCTTACATGCCAAGACAATTGTCGGAGATTTCGACTATGCCGTTGTTGGCTCAATGAATCAAGATTATCGTTCATATAGTCTTAATTTTGAAGATATGGCTGTATTTTATGATAGTAATATTAATCATGAATTGGCTCAAATATTCGAAGAAGACATGAAAAATGCCCATTTACTAACAATTGAAGAAATTCAAAATCAATCACACTATTTACGTTCACTTCAAAGCTTTTCACGCTTATTATCACCAATACTATAATTAGGGAATACCACATAAGTAATCCTTTTTATTTTATTATTTGAGATTATCTAACAATTAGAAAAAAAGCGTATAGTCGTAAGACTATACGCCTTTTCTATCACTTAAAATGAGTAATCATTAAAAGTACTAATTTTTTCACTGACTGCCAAAGTAAATTACTCCACTTTTTTAACCAATTAATTGGTACCATCATAAAGAAAAACATTATATCCTCCTTTCTTTATAAAAAGCTTTTATATTAAATTCCCTTGAAACACGAAAACAATATACTATAGACTAAAAGATATTATCTAAAAACTGA
>NZ_AYYU01000029.1 GCF_001436455.1 Lactobacillus jensenii DSM 20557 | reverse complement strand
TTCATCAACTTTTGGAGATTTAACAAATCGACATCATCACTACCAGTACCTTTGGAATTTATAATTATATTTTCGGCATTGTTCTCCAGCTGAATATCCTTGTCTTCATCATCGTACAAGTGAAAACTATACCGCAGCTTTCCCTTACCAAATGGATCAAAAGCACAAAGGAATATCAAATATGTTCGTGCCAATGATGTGTACGGCTCTCCGCGATCTAAAGTATCCCGATCCATCGAGGATTGATAATACCGCATGCGTGGCCCAATGTCATGATTGTTATTAACCTGCATTTCAAGATCATATAAGTTACCCGCTTGATCCTTGACCGCAATATCAAGCCTCACCGACTTACTTCGCTTGTCACTCTTGGTACCCAATTCTTTCTGGGTATCAATACTTTCTACCGAAACTACATTCACATCAGGTAGTACTGCTTTAATAATCGCCTTGCAAAAGCGCTTATTTTGCATAATACTACCAAAAATCTCATCGTTTGTGAATCCATAAAACTTGCCATCATTATATGACATAATTACCTCCAGAGAAATTAATTGCTTCTAAAGATAAATACAGCAAAAATTCTAATTTCTCTGTGATAATCTTAAAAAATTGGGCAAAGAAAAACCCCACGCTCACGCTTGTACTAATGCGCTTCTTATTTAAGCAAAATGCTTAAATAAATGTGGAGAACTTGATTTCTATTAATATATCATATTTTAGATTAAATAGGGGGAATCTTTGAAAAATCGATAATATTATCACGCACTGATGTCTTTTCTTACTTTAGAGCCATATATTAAAAAATTAAGGCAAAACATTTTTATCAAAAGATTTTATAAATTTCTCACGTCTCAGCAATTCCTCATATGATGGTGCAGAAATAATTATTTTAAATTTATATTTTTTAACAAGTATAACTGAATTCTTTAAATTCTTTACTATTGTAAATATAATTAAAACAAGAAATACGGAAATTAAAAATTTCCAAAATAAAATAATTTGCAATATTGGGAAATTTAAATAGCAAAGACCTAGTATTATTACATATGTGATGCACATACAAATATAGTAAAATATCAAAATAGGATTTTTGATAATAAAATCTAAACAGTCTACCTTTTTTCTATTAATATTACCTACCCACCTAAGCTTGTAAAATGTTGTATTACCGACATACTTACTGTCAAAATAATAATCAATATCAGATACTTTCTTTAGACAGCCACTATTTAATGCATTTTTATCTAATTCTATATTCTTGTCAATACTCGGATTTCTAAATTGAATACAGCTCATTATTAATGCAACTCCCCCAAAAGAGAGATTTATATAGCACAGCATATTATAGTTATATCCTATCATAATAAATAAAGGTGCTGTATTAGTCATACTACTAATTAAATTTAAGTAGCCCGGCAAAGTAAATAGTATTGTAAAGTAAAATACTATTACAAAAGCCAAATAATAGGTGCTTTTATATAGAACCTGAATAATCGCTTGAAAGTGTTTATTCTTTCTGATTTTTTGAACTCTCGTTTTAAAGAAATTTATAATTTTTCTGATTATTTGAATAAATGCCTGAGTAAACTTCTTTCTTCTAATCCATCGAATAATTGCTTGAAAACACTTATTTTTTCTAATCCATCCAATAATCTTTTGAACCTTTGTCTTCTTGAGTCTTTCTTTTATACTTGAAGAAACGTTTTCAGAATTAGGTAAAATAAACAATAGAAAAGCAAAAATAAGAGCAATTACTAATACAATATTGAGGCCTACATCCGAATAAATATAATTATAAAATTTTGATAAAAGGCTCTGACTAGTCTGGCCAGATTTAGCAGAACATAGCAATAATAATGAACCAACTATTTCCAAAAAAGCCATATAAAAATAAAACTTAGTTGGTAATTTATATCCATTTCTCCATGAATCTAGTACTTTCTCCCATAAGCTATCTTTTATGAGCATGTAAATTCTCCCTTATAAATTCTAAATTTAATTACTAAATTTATAGCTCTTTATTATCAAGCACATTATTTTCTTGTGCTTCAGAAAATGAAAATGCTCTAGCAACAGAAGTGTTCACACCCTCAAGAGCAGTATTAATTGTACTTGGATCCACTTGTTTTCCCTTTTGATCATTAAATAAACAAACAAATTGATCTGAACTTCTAATCGGCAAGCAAGCTTTTACATCATAATTAAATATCTTTGCAGAATTATAATCATTAGGTCTAGCAACTGTTTTAATCAACTTACTTCTTCCATTTTCAAATGGAATGGAAAAATCAAAGATTGAAGCTGCTACAGAAGTATTGACAATTTGGATATTCTTAGTAAAAAGGATTTTATTATCTGATAAATAATCTGATACTATCTCATCAAATGAACTCTGTGATTTATTGGTATACATAAAAACCAAATCATTCACTTTCATAATTGCTTGCAATATTCTGTTTTTAGCTGTTGGAAATTTATCAAGTGGTGTAATTATTACTAAAGAACGTCCTTCAATAGATATTCCAAAATCATCAAGTATAGTTTTGAAACTATTCCATATTTTTTTATTTTTTTCTTGAATAGAAATGCCTTGACCCTCTAAATTAAATAAAGTTTGTCCAAAATCTGATAATTCAACGCTATTCTCTTTAGCAAATTTTGCATAAATACAAATATTATCAAACACACTATCAAGAAAAGGAGTAGTAATTTCCACATAATTATCTTGTTCAGTAAATGTTAATTCTTCGTTCAGCCAATTATAATAGCTATTTTTCAATAGTTCTGCCTTATTCATCAAAAAAGCACCTCCTTACCATTTAATATTAGTATATTTTATAAATGGATCTAAACACTCTTTAATTGATTTAATATTTACAAATTCAGAAAATTTAGAAATCGGAATAACATTTTTCTTATCATACTTTCCATTTGGAGAATAAATGTGAACATACGATCCAGTTATTACTTTTTCATGGTTGGTTCCCATATTATTTTTATGTCTTAACTTTTCACCAAAATCGAATCTTATCAATGTCCTATTTATTTTTCTGAAAACAAGCATAATACTAAATTTAGTTTCTATAGGTGTAATGTTACAAATAAAATTATATTCTATCTTTCTTTTTTATCATTAACCTTACATTTAACTTGATTAGCTTCCAAATTTAGTGTCCCTATTACTTGATTATATATCATTAAAATCAAGCTTATTTTCTGGATTTTTTTCTGCTTTAATAAGTTCATTAATTTCCTCAATAGATAATTGATCAAAATGATTGCTATTTTTCAAATAAATCCCCACTTTTATATTAATTATTAGATAGCTTAACAATTATAAAAGTTCAGCTGTATGTCTATATTCTTGTTTTCCAAAAAGAGCATAACAGACTAGAATTTCAAATTAAAGTGATTAAAAGTAATTTACGCTTTTTCATTCTAGAAGCTACTATTACTCCATATTTTTCGTCAATGTTATGACAACTATTCATACAAGATACCCACTACTTAAATATTTATTTTACATGATTTTTCGACTCTGAACAAGCGTTCTTTTAGTGCCTATAAATCTCAGTTTTAGACTAAAAAAGAATCAAGCAATTTTATCATTGCTTGATTCTATAATCCAATCCTTATCAACAATTAATTCGTATTAAGCAGCTCCCTATAATCATCTTGCCATTGACCGAAAATGCCTTCCAAATCTGAAATCAAATCTTCCGTTCTAGAATCTATTTCGTCAAAATCCCAACTGTCCATTTCATACAACTCCTGAGTTATAGTAATCTTTGATTTTTGATAATTATTTTTTTTGTCACAAAAGTCATGATTACTTGCCTTACCATTCAACTTTTTTTCAAGTAGCGTTAAATTACCAATAGTATAAATTCTATCATCATCATTTTCACCAGCTTGAGGATAAATATGTTCAACTTCTATATCTTTTTTTAACAAGTCCACGTAATCTAACTGCATTTCAGCTGCTAGTAATACTAAAACTAGTCTTTGCTTTTTACGATAATTTCGGGGCGTCTTTACCGGTCGTCTTAGATTTTCCTTCCAGTCATCATTTGCCTGATAGCTTTCTTTAAACTTAAAATCGGGATAATCTGATTCAATTACCTCTTTTGTAACTTTATCTAAGAAGCTACTTACATCTTTTAAGCTGAAATAACGTAAACAGGCTTCAGCTATCACCTTGAAAATAAAGTTGGTAAATTTGGTTTCAAAATGTTCTTTAGTTCTATAGCGAATATAATATAAAAGTATTGGTTCTAAAATTTTTTTGTGATTATATGGGCAAAATTTCGGGAAAGCTAATGATATGAAAATTCCTTTTTGAACTTGTATATTTTTAATAATTAAGCCAATAAATTCAGAATTTACACTGTCAAAATCCGTATTAGTCAAATCTTGATTTAGTGTTACCAAACGTTTTTGAATATCCGGCAATTGTAATTCTGATTTTAAAATTTTTTTATCTTCTTGATTAGAACACATATTTTATACCCCTAGTAATTTTTTTAATCATCAATACTACTATTTTCAAAAATTTCTGTAAATGATACAGCGTGGTTATAACAATTATTCCTATCTTAATAAGAGTATTATACAATAACTACATTTCGAAATATATAATAAAATTAAAACTAATTTTTTATTTTTTTACTTTTTCAGATAATTTATCCTGAAGAAATGGTTTTATTGAACTAAGAATAATAGCAACTGCTTTCTTATCCTGTTTTTCAGTTCTCTTCTTTTTGTTAAACATATCACGTAAAAATTGATAGTCTTTTTTGGATCATTATCATTCCATTGTGTGGCTTTAAATGCACCAGCTTCATATAAATAGTGTAATAGCTTGCGACTAAAATATTCAGAGCTCAATTGAAGAAATTCGTTATCTTCCACTGCGTGTAACAATTTGAACAATTGTTCCTTAATGTTCACTTCATCTTTTAATTCTTTACGTTCAAATTTTTTAATACATAATCTTCCTATGGGATAAAGCTTTCTACCATTCTCTTCATTCTTAATTGTAAAAAGATATCTAAGATGTTCTTTACCACATATACATGATTCCTCAAGTTTTTCATCTTCCACTACATCAATGATTTTCCATTCGTCCACAGCCGATTTCCAATCTTTTGATTCAGAATTATCAACTACAACTTTAATAAGATTCTTGAAGTATTGGCTTTTTTCTACCATATGAGTACCTTTCTATTACTTGTGAAAACAGTCACAAATCATTATGCTTTTTTATATTATTTATCTAACCTCATTATTCAATATAGTGTAAATAAAGTCTATTTTTTTGAACGTTTAATAAAAAGCATATATTAATAATATATAAAAGCCGAAAAATTATAATAGTGCTTTTTAATTAATACTATTTAATATATTATAAGTATATTAATATTATAGTTTAGGGGATAACACTATAATACAATATATATTATTAACACTACTAAGTTGTTAGATTTTTTAGAATAAGGTATTTTATATAGAGTATAATTATATAAATTTGTTTTTTATAAAGAGGGAAAAAGATGATTACGTTATTTTTATCAATTATTTCATTATTTTATCTTACAACTTATATTATATACATTGATAAGTTTGATTCTACTTTCAAAAAAGTTCCAAAACTTAAGTTTATCAATCAATTATTTCAATTATATTCTAATCACTTATTGATAAATAAGATTCTATTAATGACAATACTATACTTCTTAAAATTCCCTATTTATAGCATTTTATTCTATGTAGCTCTTCTAGCTTTATTTCTTTTAAATCTAAACGGTTATGAGTATTTTTTCTTATTAATTCTTTGTATGATTCATCCGAGAAATAGCGAAAATGATGTAATCATAGCAATATATACCTTGATTTTTATTATTGTCACTTTATCACAAGTTGTTGATTATCCTATACAAAAGGAACAGGATTTATCCAAGTCAATTGTTAAATGTATAAAATCTTTAACGGTATATTTTGTATACGCTATTCAATATGTATACTCATTAAAAATGATGTATCAATATACACACCATACAATCAACTGGAATAATTTAATACCTTTTATTATTTTTGGTTATTTATTAATAATTTCACTTATTGGTATTCAGACTGTCGTTAGACTAACTCTTTGGTTGCTACTACTTGGAACAGCAACTAAATTCAATAATTTTTCAATAATTTTTTCTCTTCTTATAACAGTCTTTTCTTTTCAAAAAAATTGTCAAAGCTTCTTCAACAATGAAACATGGGAACCTAAACAAAAGATAAAAGTTATCTACGCCAAAGTGAAAGATACTATATCATTTTTGATATTTGAATTGAGTTTATTATCTTATATTTGGAATTATTTTAATTTACAAGAATCAAATCTTTTTGACAAACTGTTTAAATTTATTGGTATGGACAATCCTTTTTGTCAAAACCTGTTCTTATTCAGCATTCTATCAATTATTATTCATGGATTTATGCTTCTAATTAGAAAACTGGTTTGTAAAAAAAGGAGGTATGGTTCCTCTAATTGCGATAAGGATATCAAATTTTTTTATGTTATCGTACAAAGACTATATTAAATACTTTTTATCTTTTCAACCATCTTGCCATTTTTGCATTTTTACAATATGATTATTTCCTAACTAACATTGAATTTCTTACTTTTGCTGCCCATAAACCTGTTAGTATCCGTTAAAAAGAACCAAGCTAATTAAATTTACATCTTGCCTGGTTTCTTAAAATCACTTTCCATTAATTGGATTTGAAAAGAACCGTTAAAAAAACAAGCTAATTTCATAGCTTGTTTTTTGCTTTAAGAATTTTATCTAATCGATAACTTACCTTTTATTTTTTATCTTCTTAACATTAGCGTATGCATTAAAGATAAAATTGATAAGTCTAAATCTGTTATTCATCCAAATAACAACTAAACAACTTACCCAACCTATGATTAATAAAACAACCATCAACACAAAAACATTGGGCATAGTAAATTTCAATATTATTGCTCTTATTGCTGATAATACAGGAGCATGAACCATATAAATTATCAAAGAATATTTCCCATACTGTTTAAAGTATTTAAAGAGCTTGCTTTCTTCATCAATGTTAAGGAAAAAGCTAAACAAAAGAATGTCAAAAATTACTTTAGGTATGAAATTAACTAAAGATACATCATTGTAATATGCATGACTCAATCCAACAAACTTAATCATTAGCAAGTAGCCAAGAATACTTAAAACAAGTGATGCTGATAAAATTCCTTTACTCTTGATACAATTCAAATCCTTTTTAAAAAGTAAACCCAGACAGAAAAATACTACCCAACCAAAGACGTTAAAGATGTAAAAATTTATCTTTAAGACTTGAACTAAAATAAAACCTATAAAGTATATAAGTAATTGAAGTCGAAGACTTACCTTTAAAAGACTAAATGCACCTACAAGTATAAAAATAAAGAATAAAATATACAAAAACCAAAGATATGATATAGGGTGATACCAAATTTTCAGCAAATCGCCCCAGCTATACTCCTTAGACTTCCCCCCCAATTGGTTCAGTAATACATATACAAATGAAAAAACAATGTATGGAACTAAAATGTTCCATGCCTTCTTTTTAATCATAACAATATAATCTACCATATTTTCTGGTGCTTTAAAGAAATAACCAGAGAGTGAGAAAAATACCGGCATGATAAATAAAAAGATGAATTCACCAAAAAACATTAATAGGCCATCACTATTAGGATAAATATGGTTAGTATAAATACCAGATAGCACATGGCCAACTACGACCAGAAAAATCGTAAAACCTCTCCCAAAATCAATCCATTCAATTCTTTTGAACTTCATAGTATTTCTCCTAAATTTTACACGTAAATAATTGATACTTAAAATCTTTGTACATTAGGTTTAAGTGAAATCGTCTATCTTTTTAATTTACTTACTACCAATTCATTTTTCAAGAGTACAAGTGCTACAAAATAAACTATACCTGAACTAATTACAGAAGCCCCAATTCGAAGCAGAAGTGATGCGAAAATAAGTTTACAAATCCAGCAGGATATTGCTACAAATATACTAGCAATCAGCACTGTAAAAAGATTATGAATTACTCTTTTAGAAAATACAGTACTTTTAATTATGTCTTTTCCTGCCCAGAAATTCATAACTGTAGTCATTATTTCAGCAACTACCGTACTAAATGAGGTCCCATCATATGCGAACATTGGGATAAGACAAATATTTAATAGAACATTTACAATTGCAGCAGCAATTGTATTAAATAAGCCCTGTTTTTCTCTTTTTGCAGGAATAAGCACACAATTATAGAAAACAAAACTAAAATTAGAAAAAATAACGGCTAGTCCTATAATTCTCAATGCATTGGTTGATTCTAAATACTTTGGTCCTGCAATCAGTAATACAATTTCTTGGCTCAGCATCATTAGACCAATTGTTCCAGGAATAACTAATAAGGCTAAAACATTTATAACTCTTATAAATGTTTCTTTATATTCTTTCATCTTTCCCTGACCCATGAGCATAGATAATCGTGGAACCGTAACAGTCATTACTGATCCTAATAAAGTCGCAACAATGTTATAAATTTTCACTGTAATACTATAAATGCCTACATCATAATCTGATTTCATAATTCCCAAAATTGTTGTATCAGATGATAAGTAAATATTCACGGCAAGTGTTGATGCAAATATTATAAAAATTGGTTTAAGATGTTTTTTCCAATTTATATTAGTAGTAAGTCGAATATCACATATCTTATTCGCATTTATATAGTTGAGTACATTGGAACCCACACTTGAAAACACTGTAATTCCGGCATACCATAGATAATCATTTCTACTTTTGACAAGTAAGAATAGCATCACAATTGAAATAATTTTAAAAATAATACTTCTTGCTGTTATATAGCTATAATCTTCATTTATAATATAAATCCACTCTATACCAACTGTAGTGAAAAAAATTTGAACACTGAAAATCAAAATAAATAATAAATAAGTTTGTAAATTTCTAAAAATTAACAGACTCATAAACAATAAAACATAAGATACTACTGTAGACCAAAGATTAATAGCAAATATTTCACTAGCAAACTTACTTAACTTTTCCCGATTATCACGATATTTTGCACCTTCACGAACTGCATAGGTTGATATACCCAATCCAGCAAGCAAAATAAAATATCCAACATAAGTATTAGAAAAATTATATGCACCTACTGAACCTACTGAAAGCACCCTAGTTATATAGGGAAAAGTAATTAATGGAAAAACTAAATTTAATGCACTACGTACACCATTCAAAAGTCCATTAAATCCTAATGACTTTTTTCTTTTCACTACTAAAAACACCTTTACTTTAATTACAATTAAACTTTACCACTAAGCCTGTAAATGTAATCATAAAAAAATCTACACTTAGATCTTAAGAAAAATTGTATGATTCTCTTTTTTGAAGTAGTCGGATTTATATATTTTTTATAATTATTCAGTATTTCATCTGCCTTAGCATAAATTCCAACATCTGGATATCCTCTAAAATCAATGTCCCTTGCAAGAAAATATGCAATATCTAAAATACTACTTTCTGATTTTTCATATGCTTTTTGAAAGCCATACTCTTTTAGCTTATTAGTAAGTCTAATATTACTTTCAAACCAATCTTTTGACTGTAACATTAATTTAGTTTTATCACTGTTATGTGTTACACTATTAGGTCTTGAAAAGTGATAATATAATAATTCGTCATACAATGCAAAATTTTGGGCATTATTTAAAATTTCAATCATCAAAAATGCATCTTCACAATTATTCCCAACTGGAAATTCTAAATTATTAAAAAGCTTCTTTTTAAAAAGTCTACACCATAAATAATTTCCGTATTTGACAGAAGCTAAATCATACATTGCCATTTCTTTTGTTTCAGAAATGAGTGATTTTGGATTAAAAGATTTTTGGGACATTTTAAAATTAGTATTTAAATCTAAAACTTGATAACCAAATTTAAACACGTCTATTTTTTCTATTTGCACAAGTTTTTTTATAATATCAATAAAACCAGGACAAACAGTATCATCACTATCAACCCAACTAATCCACTTTCCCCTTGCCATTTTCAATCCTAGATTTCTTGCATAGGAAACTCCTTGATTTGAAATATGCTTAACTCGAACAAAATCATACTTATTATCATATTTATCACAAATATCACCAGAACTATCTGAAGATCCATCATCCACTAAAATAATTTCTACAGATTTCATATTTTTAGAAATTAAACTATTAAGACATGAATGTAAGTATCTTTCTACATTATATACGGGAATTATTATTGAAATTAAAATTTCATTTTTCATTTTTACTCCTAGTTTAAAAGATAATTACTTATTAAAGAATATCTAAAAATTTTTGATAATAAAATTCCGGAAATTATCTGACCAACTCTTCCAGTTTGTTTTTTCAGAATAAGTTTTTAAAGCCCCTTTTGAAAGTTGACTAAATTCCCTATTCTTATAAACTTTCTCAATTAATTTTCCAAAATCTTTTCCCGTAGCTGATAATGGTAATCTATATCCATTAACACCGTTAATTACATAATTTCCAATTCCACCAGTATCTGTAGCAAAAATAGGCATTCCATACGAATTAGCTTCAGCAAATACTATTCCTGCACATTCTGCTCTAGTCGGGAGAATAAAAGCATTACATTCAGAATATAGTTTTAGGTACTTCTTTAACTCTTTTCCGTTGTTTTTATCTAAATATCCAATAAATTTAATAAATTTATCTCCAGAATATTGCTTAGGTAGCTCTTTTACACCAACTATAAAAATAGTGGTCTTTATTCCTATCCCATTTAAATATCTTGCGGCATCCACAGCAATATTGCCACCTTTACGTTCCCACTCTTTTCCAGAAAATAATAACTTCAAACTTTTATTTTTATAAATCGGTTCTGATGAAAATTTTCTTTCTTGAGGTACATCTGCACCGAAAGGAAAAATATACGTATTTTCTTCTGGTGCACCATAATCTTTGATAGTGGAATCGGCTGCCCATTGTGAAGATCTAAAATTATACTTAGCTTTAGCAATCCCTAATAATTCAGTTTTTTCGCCTTCCCGAATTGCACTTTGGGTATAGCCAAACCACTGATAATTTATCATTTTCTTAAAAGTCCCATCTGCATAATAAATAATGGGTAAATTTGTTCTAATACCTACTACCATATCTATTTGAGCTGGGATAAATACTACATCACAGTCTTCTAGTTGACTTCGTTTAATAAATAGTCCATGGACTTTTGCCATTATTCTACTATGTTCAGATGAACCTTTTCCATAAATTAAACGATATGCACATTTAGTGATAAAAGTTACAAACTTAAATAAAAAGGTATTTGTACCGTAGGAAATCCATTTCACATCTATTCCCGCATCTCTAATTGCATGAAAAGTATTGTAGTAAGTTCCTGACCAAGCCATTCTATCTTCTTCAGGATTTACCGGCGAAACATAGCCAATTTTTATCTTTTTCATTTACTCTACTCACCAAATTCGCTATTAACTGCTTCAAGTGCTGCCGCAATTACTTGATCCATATTGTAGTACTTGTATTGACCTAAACGCCCACCAAAAATAACTTTATCTTGCTTACCAGCAAGTTCAGCATACTTCTTGTACAAGTCATTATTACGATTATTGTTTACTGGATAATAAGGTTCATCCCCACGCTTCCAATCAGCAGGATATTCACGAGTAATAATGGTCTTATCCTTATCACCTTTACCGAATTCAAAGTGTTTGTGTTCAATAATTCTGGTATAAGGAATTTCAGCTTCAGTATAGTTAATTACAGCATTACCTTGGTAGTTGCCAACATTCTTTTCTTCAGTTTCAAAGTGAAGTGAACGATATTCGAGTTCGCCTAACTTATAATCAAAGAACTTATCAATCATTCCAGTGTAAACAACTTTATCAAAGTTATTTAAGTATTCATCCTTCTTATCGAAGAAATCAGTATTTAGTTCAATAGTAATGTTCGGATGATCAAGCATCTTTTCTACCATCTTAGTATATCCACCAATTGGAATACCTTGATAATCATCATTGAAGTAGTTGTTATCATAAGTTAAACGAACTGGAAGACGCTTAATGATGAATGCTGGAAGTTCAGTTGCTTTTCTCCCCCATTGCTTTTCAGTATAGCCTTTGATTAACTTTTCATAGATATCACGTCCAATTAATGAAATAGCTTGTTCTTCAAGGTTTTGAGGTGCTTTACCAGCCATTTCTTGACGTTGTTCGTTAATCTTGTCCATAGCTTCTTGTGGAGTCTTCACTCCCCACATTTCACTGAAAGTATTCATATTGAATGGTAAGTTATACATGTGTCCCTTGTAGTTGGCTACAGGGCAGTTAGTATAACGATTAAATTCAGCGAATTGGTGAACATAATTCCAAACTTCCTTATTTGAAGTATGGAAAATATGAGCACCATATTGATGAACTTGAATTCCATCTACTTCTTTAGTGTAGATATTACCAGCAATATGATTACGTCTTTCAATAATTGTAACTTTATTTCCACGATTAGCAGCTTCGCGAGCAAATACTGTGCCAAAAAGGCCTGCGCCTACAATAAGATAATTCATTCTAAATGTGCCTTTCTATTTAATTCAGAGATATCTGAAAAGTTCCACATAACTATAAAAATTAATAAATACATAAATAAATATGTAGTTGTAAAAATTGATACAAAAACTAAATACATGAAAAGTATTGATAATATCAAAATTTTCCATTCTTTTATAAAAATAGATTTTCTAATTGTTTCTAATATTGATAAAAAAATTGGAACTACCAAAAACAATCCACTGTCACCTAAAAGTTGTGAAAATGAACTACTAAATCCGTAATGCCCAATCACTTCACCATTAATTATAGTTGTTCCTTCGTTGATTCCTGCATTTAATCCATTCCCCATTATTGGATGGTTAATCCATGCATTAATTCCGTTAATATAATCTGAAGATCTATCAATTCCAGAGCCAGTTTGCAATTTGCTATTTATGAGGCTGTTCACAATAACTGCTGATATAACAAACAAAATTATTATAAAAATAAATTTAATAAGAGAAATATACTTATTAGCTCTTGCTGTTTTTTCAAAAAATCTATAAATAAGAAGGGCTAAAATTCCAATATACATAGTTGTTGAAATTGTCATGAGTCCTGCAATGATTAAAATGAAACTCTTAAATTTAGCCAGTTTTGTTTTATTCAGAAAAATCATGTTAAAGGCTAATGCAACAAGAAAATTTAAAGCAGCCATCGGCGCTTCAGTAAAAATTGCTGTATTTCTAAAAATGTCTCCCCATTGCTGAGTTTCAAAGTATAAATTATGATAATTAGGTATGAATCTTTCATATCCCCAATACAATAAAACATAATTGCTTGGTATTAATTTATGGAATATATTCGTTAAAAGCCAAAAAACAATTGAAATAGCAGCTACAATTACAACAAGATTAACATATGCATTAGTTAATTGAATTAGATTGTTTTTCTTAATTTGGGTCCATATTAACAAAAATATCAAACAAAAATTTATTGGAATTAATAGTGAAGTCCTATTACCACCCAAAAAAGCTATTTGATATAAAACCCACATTAATATGTACAATGAAACTCCAATGCCAAAGAAAAACATGTAATCAATTTTGAAATCATTGAAACAAAAAGAAATAAAAATAAAAAATAAACAAATAATGGGAAAAATCATTTGACAAATTTGATAAACTTTGGGATTAGAATGTATATATACCGTATTGGCATTTAAAAGAATAAAAGAAGCTATGAAACTGTCAAATTTTTTGTGTAAATAGAT
>NZ_AYYU01000028.1 GCF_001436455.1 Lactobacillus jensenii DSM 20557 | reverse complement strand
GAAACTGTCAAATTTTTTGTGTAAATAGATTTTTCTCGTAGATTGATTTTTTAATCTTTTATTTAATCAAAGTAGGATTCTAAGGTATCCTGAACCTGAAATATTGGTTACAATTTTTCCAGTCGTATTAAGACGTGGCGTTAGTGCCACTCCAGAGTCGGTAATAAATAATATATATTCAACACCAGTTTCCTTATCAATAGCCTTTTTAAAACCCATCATATCTTGTAAGTATTTCATTAATAAACCTCACTCTATTCTCTTTCTCTCTTTTCTACCGCTAACAATTTCAGCAATTGGACTTTTATTAGTTTCATATCAAGTCGTTTATGAATTCCATAAATTAGAGAAATAAATGATATCAATAAAGGAACTAAAGCCAAGCTTCTAAACATGCTTGGGAGAAGTTGAATACTTGAAAAGAGATAAAGAAAGATACCCAGTAAATTAGGAATAACTATCATAAAAGATATAAAATTTGCTAATTTTACATCTCTCCTTGACTCTTCTTGCAATTTATTTGAAACCCATATATAGACATATTCGTCCATATAATTTGGAGGTAAAAGATAGTATTCATCTGATGATAATTCAACTCTGATTTTATTAAATCCTAGTTTACCCAATCTTTCTTTAGTCGCATTATCAAGTCTGTCAGTTACTAGATCCGTTATTTGATTTTTGAAAATCAGAAATTGTTTATCACAATGATCTTTAACTGCAATATTCTGTAAAGTATTTAAAATTTGTTTCTTTAACCGAGTAAAATCAAAATAAGAATCTAAAATTATCAACTTATCTGCAACATCAGAATTGGAATCAATTTTTGTATTCTGCTCAATAGCATGATCAATTGCTGAATTTAAAACTATATCAAGTCTCCCTCGGTTAATAATCTTTTCTGTTTGCTTCTCTGCTTGACTAAATAATCGTTTCTTTTCACTGATAAGACGTGATGCTTTTTCATCAAGATCTTTATTTGATATCATTCTGATCTACTTTCTAATTTTGCTAACCTAAAATACTTAAAAGTTTTTCAATAAAAAATTAAATATCTTAGATCCGATGAAATAAATTACCAATGGAACAATAATCATAAATAAAATCACATATATAATTAATTCTGAGATCATTACCTGATGATCAGAAAATAACCAATAAATATATATAGAGATCGCAAGAATATACCAAATAACAAGCAAAAGAATAAAAAAGGAATCTACATTCATTTAATCGATTTTCTCCTTAATAAGTCTATTAATATGCAAAATCATTAGAGCAGTAAAAATTATTGCAACTAATGAAATAAATCCATTGGCTTGTCCTTGAAAAATAGATATTAAATATGCGATTAAAAATGTAACCACAATAAGATCATCTACAAATATCATTAGAAAATGCGGATATCTTACTTTTCTTTTCATCTTTCTCCTCACTGTTGTTTTCTTTTATTTTGATAATTCAATAACGCAACAAACTATAACCGAACACATAAATACAATTTGAACTATTAGCAACGTATCTCTGCTATACTTCTGCTTTTTAAGTAAAAATGTATATATGATTTGCAACAGTATTAAGCCGAAAATATAAAAAAATTGTATTTTCATAATCTTCCCTTTGATCAATAACTTTTTTAATTTTTCATATACCAGTCTGAATGGAAATAATATAAAGCTCTTTTAGGTACATCATGCCAGCAATATTTTTCTTTTCCTGATTTAATGAAAAGACCGTTTTTTCGCAACTCGACTATCTTCTGCTTATTGCTCATATGTGTATTGAGTCCAAAATAATTGAATACGCTTTTCAAATTATTGGAAAACATAAGCGAGTCCCCATATTTGTTTATAACTTTATATGCAAAATTGGGCTTGGTTTTTAGTCTCTGCTTTTTAAGCAGCCTCTGAACATGTCTTTTGCTAAGACCAATACGTTTACCAATTTGAACAGCATCGTAACCTTCTTCAAGCAAACTTATAATTGCTTTTTGTTGATCAGCAACTTCAGGCTGCAGCTTTAGAATCTTTTCGCCTAAGGAGTGAAGTCTTCGTAAATTTTCATCATCATCAGGAGCCTGTAAAACTGTCCTGTACTCATGCTCTACTTCTTCGACTAGGTGTAAGAGTTTACTATTTGGTTTAACTGAACTAGACATTTGCTCCTATACCTCTATTTATTATTTAAAAAGGTACATCTAAATCATCGTCTAAGCCGAGATCATCTAAGCTAGTAAAGTTGCTATCATCAGTAGATTTCTGATCTTCTATCCCAGTTTTCTTCCCTTCGGAGCTTTTTCCGCTTTGATCTAAACTCATATCATGACTAGCGCCTTCCGAATCCGTTGAAACGTTGCCCAAATTATTGTTTTGTTCATCTTTATGCTTAGGGCGAGCTAGAAGGTCAATAGAATTAGCAATGACTTCAGTAATGTACTTCTTTTCTCCATTCTTATCAGCATATGTATTGCTAGTAAGTTTTCCAGTGACGCCAATTAAAGTTCCCTTTTTAGCGTACTGATGGCATACTCTTGCCCAATTTCCAAAAGCAACAATTCTAAAGAAATAAACAACTTCCTTGCCATTACGGTCTCTGTAATCATTCACAGCAATATTAAAAGTCGCAACATCTTTTCCAGACTTAGTAGCTTTTAATTCAATATCCTTTGTCGTTCTTCCCGTTAAATTTACACTATTCATAATTAAGCCTCTCTGTTCTCCGCTACCCATTTTTGACTTGCTTCAGCAAATTTTGGATCTCGGCTGTCAAATTTGTAATAAACCTGAGGTCTTTGACCTACACTCTTTTTAATGTCCCTGATTACATGGCTATACCAATACCGAGCATTGCCAATCGGAATTTCAGACAAATCTTGGAGAAATGCATCAACACACTCTTGATCAAATTTCACCAGTTGTTCAGGAACATTCGATTTCATATCAATTTGATCCTCAATTGCTTTTAAAGAAACACCTGATTCAATATCAACGAGTGCAGCTGTAATTATGGCTTTTCCTTCACTGTTGGCAGGAGATTTCTGAATATGAGCAATGCCCATCTGTTTATCCAAGTACTCTATATCAACACTTGGCATTGCCACTTTTACAAACTTTTTCAAATTATCGGCCCATAAATAAGCAAGATAACCGTAAGTACCAATATAAATATCTACCTGTGCCATTATTCTATTTGCTCCTCTTTAATTTAATTCTCGTCCCAATGTCCATCTTCCTTTAGCCAATCTTGATTTTTGATCTGCATCATTAACTAAATGAATTTCTGCAGGTCTATCAATACCCGGTCTGATAGCATCTAATATGCTTAAATAAACATCAGCAGGATTTCCAGCAGTAAAGATATTCAGATTGGTTCTAGTATAATGATCAATCAATTGGTTATCCAAAGAGGCCAAATCAGAGTCAAAAATATATCCGCCATAGCCACTGGAATTCAACGTATCTAAAGGTGTACCTGTTTCAATATCAACTAAAACGGCCACAATTTTATTCATGTCAAAATCAATATTATTTGCAATTCCAAGAGATATATTTTTTAGAACATCGAATTGAATTTCTTTCACTACAACTTTTTTAAATTTATGTTCTTTTGATACATAAAGCCAACCTAAGTAACTTTTGCCAGTCCATTTTGAAATTAATTTTTTATTCGTCATTTTCTCTTCTCCCAATTTAACTGATTTCCATTCTTCTGCTTTTAGGACTCTTTACGTGTACTTTGCCGTGCAAATGACTAACGTACTTACAGCCAAACGGCAACTCAATCCAATATGCTTTAATAGGCTGGGTTAAAATGCCCTTTTTAGCCAATTCATTTTGGTTTTTATATTTGAAATCAAAATATTGATAAGCATCTTGCATGTCAGTTACGTATAGCTGAAACTTTCGATCAAAGCTGAAAAGATTCCATTTGAAAATGGTATTGTCTGCCGAAGATTTCAAAACTGAACTAATCCAATACATAGGTATCAACGTTTTAGAGCAAATCTTCGCGTCAGAATAACCGCACATTTTCATGAAAACAATTATCCTTCGCCACTTTGCAGGCAATTTAGAAAACTGATCTCTTCTGATTCGGTCACTTATCTCGTTATAATTATTCGGCATTTGAAAGTGTTCAAGCTGTGCTAATGCTTTTTGAAAATCAGAATCATTGCTAGGTACGTTTAGCAACCCATTGTATTTATTGCTGAGCTGTAGAATTTTTTTATCAAGAACCTCAATTTGACGATTTGCAAGTTGTAATGGTCCAGAATTAACTTTTCCCATCTGTTGCTCCTTTCAAATCAGTTAAAGATAATTTTTGTCCTTTGCGATTGATTACAAATTTGTAAGTTTTATTCTCTAACTCAAATCTCACTAGAGCAGGATCAGCGATTAAAATCATAGGCTTGTCCTGATCATTTAATTTTTGAACACCAATATCTTTCATGATTTTATAAACGCCTACTTTGGTCCAATCAACTTTTTTAGCCAAAGCATGATTATCTCGTGCCTTTAAAGCATCTAGCTTTTCTTGAACCGGTTCTTCGCGAACTAAATACATTACTTATCCTCCCTTGCTTTTTGAAACGCATTAATGAGCGTTAACACGGTTGTTAACGCAAAAACTATGATTATCGAAATCAAAATAAACGGTCGCATCACATTTTCTACGCTTAAATAAGACTTGCTGCCAATCGGAATAAGCAATAGTAATAGAGCCACTATGAGCACCATTCCGGATTGTTTCCAAAGCCTTTTATACTCAAAAAACGACATTTTGAAACTTTCCAAAAACTTTCCTCTCAAAAATACTCCTCCAATTAGCTATTCCAACAGATCATCAATTCCCGAATCATGATAGAGTTGCTTAGTTTCTTCAGCATTCATTGTGAAATCACTATTCTCGGTATCTTTAAATTCTGATGTTTGAATCGACGTTGAACTATTTGAATTTTCTTTAATGTCTTTTTCATCATCACCTTCAATTGCTCTGATAGTCTGTTTCCACTCTTGTTGCAACTCCTTTCTCGAAGTGTCAGTATTTTTTTTGACAGGGTGTTCTTTAGCATATTTATCCCAATCCATTACCTTACGTATTTTTTTATGCGACTGATTTGGCGAACTAGATCTTTTTTCGGATAAATCCAGTTCATCGTTAAAGCGACCTGCAAACCAATTGTTGCCATTTAGAATGTATCGGAACGATATATCATTAATTTTTAGGTACTTCAAATAGCATTCCAGTTTTGAGCGCATAAGCAGGTAAGTATGTTCACTTGGATTGTCTAAAATCCAATTTTTATAAAATTCAAATGCTTCACTTTCTCCAACTTTTTTTGGATATAAATTCCAGAGATTTTTAAAGTCGATTTCGATTTGTGACTCAATAATAGTAGTCTCTGTGTAATCTATGGAATTATCTTGGTAATCTCTTGGTATAGGTCCGGAAGAAACTTCCGAATCTAAATCGGAACTTTCTTCCGCTTGCATTTGTAAGTTTCTTCCGCTTGGATTAGGAACTTTCTTCCGTCTCGATCTGGAAGTTTCTTCCGAATGCATAGTGGTAGGCTTTTTAGCAGTATTTTCATTCGAAAACAATGAATTCAATTTGTCATAGTCAATCGAGTACCACTTTGTTCTATCAAATTTTGCTTTGTTAAAATTAGCAGTCAATATGATGCCTTTTTCAATAAGTGAATTAAAACGGTCTCTTACAGCTCTTTCGGTTAACCATGGAAATTGATTTTGCCACTCATCAATCGTGTTATATATCCACTTTCGACCTTCAAATTCATTATTTGAGCGTGATAGCCAATACTGAACTTGCTGAAGCATGACAGCTTCATTGATATTCTTAAGAGCAACCGCTAGTGAAGGTAAAACTTGTAGAGGAGGTTCATTAATTAATAAGCTACTTGTGTTTGATACTTTAATATTCATGTTCATACCTCTACTTGTTTCCCAAAAAACTATTTAAAATGTCATAATCAATTGAATACCAACTCTTTTGGCTAAACTCTGAACTAACAATTATGTGTTTCTTTTTTAGGGAATCTAAAAAAGCCATAATATCTTTTTCTGGAAGCCAGGGGAAAATCTCTTTCCAATCTTGAAATTCAATAGGTACCCATTTTTGACCTTCAATTTCTTTGTTCGCCTTTCGCAACTTATTTTGAAGAGCTTGAAGCACAATTGCTTCATGAATATCGCACAATTTAACTGCAAGTGAAGGCAATAATTGTAGTGGTTGTTCATTAATTAATAATGGACTTAAATTAATTGTTGTTGACATAATTTATTCCTTTCGTTTTAAAAAAGTTGTTTTGGATATCCAAAGAGTTCGAGCTCCAGTTTAAAAGTTTGACCAGTCACTAGATACTCTCGTAAGCCGTGACATGTTTCAGTAAGCTTGATTGGTAGAACTACTTGATTTTTGTAAAACAGATAGCAAACTGCCTCCTTTTCTCCATCTAATGTCCAGCCAATATTTCTCATAAAAGTCGGATCTTTTATCCTGCCTTTAGAATCAACGAGCGCAACGCTGACATAAAATCCTAATTGAAGTAGCTTAATTTCAAACATATTTTGGAAATCTTCTTTTTTTCGATTTTTAAAAATAAAATTCTGCATTTCTTTATAATCGGTGAGAAACATCCGCTGTTCCTTGGATTTATTTGCACAAATTGTATTTAAGTTCAGAACTATCATGATTTATTTGTAATTTTGTGTAAAATTAGCTATACTAGTTTTAAAAATGTTTATTCAAAACCTTTATTCCCAGAACTATTACGTCACTTGGTAACTTGACGTAATAGTTCTTTTTTTATAAATTATTTCTCTTTCAATCTATCGCTAAAAGCGTTATTACTTCCAAAAAAAATATATTCTAAAGGTATTTTGTAAAAATCTGCTAATCTTTTCATTTGCGCAAGTGTTAAATTGCTAGAGTCATTTTCCCAGCTTCTTAAAGTTGGAACACTAACGCTACCTTTTGCAGCCAGTTCCTGACTTAGATTCAAGCGTACCCTTAGATCCTTTAAAGTATGTTGCACTCCAATATCTTGATTTGCCATTATATCTCTCCTTCCAATCATTATTAATTTAATATATACCGCTTTTAGCGTTTTTACAAGATACTTTTTGCAAAAAGCAAAATTTGTTTATGCTTTTAGCGATATTACATGTTATTATATAGATACTTTTATTGGTAGAAGAGAAGGGGGATTATATGAGTGCAAACATCAATACTATTTTTAGTCAAAATTTTACTAATCTATTAAAAAATCGATTTAAAACTTTAGCAGATTTTTCAAAAGAAACAGATACAGCCTACTCTACCGTGTCTGATTGGAAAAATGGAAAGAAGTTGCCACGTGCGGGTGGTTTACAAATGATTGCTAATTATTTTGATACTGATATTCCTTACTTAATTACTGATCATACAACTACTAAATCTGAAGAGCCTTTAACTGAAATAAAAAATAACAATTGTTTACAATTTGAAGGTCAACGCATGACTCCAGACGAAATTAAATACATGACAACGCAACTTCAAATGTTTAGATTATATAAAAAAAATAATGATAAAGATCCCGAAAATAACGATAATCCTGATAAATAAAAAAGTCGCTATTCACTCTACCAAAAGTTATTAAGCGGCTTTTTGTTTGCTCTATTTTTCTTTCACAATTGTGGATTGCCTTCATCAGTCGTTTTACAGCTTTTACCATCTTTATTTAGAAAGCTAGTAAAGGCATTTTATAAAATATATACTTTTTTTAATACAATAATTACTTGAAAGGATAATTAAATGAAAAATTTAAGACTTAAATATATCAGAAGTAAAATGGGCTTTACACAAAAAGAATTAGCAAACTACTTACAAGAAGCAAAACATTTAAAAATATCACGAGGAACAATTGCAAAATATGAAAGTGGCGTCAATTTTCCCTCAAAAAGAACTTTAAAAGCTTTATCTAAAGCTTTAGAAGTATCTGAAGACTTTTTAGCAGGTAATGGTTTGCAAACTGAAGATATAGAAGATACACTGCTTAATCTTTTACAAAAAAACTTCTTTATTTCATACTCATATTCAAACTCAAATAATAGTACCCATAATGCTATCCATCATTATCTTGAATATTTAGAAAAAGAAAACGAGCCTTATAATTTCTACAAGGACAGTAATGGTGATTTAAACACTGTGCTAGTAAATACAAAATTTCCTAGATACAAAGAGATTGACAATTTTTGGAAAAATAATTTTAAATTTCTTTTTGAAGATAGAAAATTCAAAGAAACATTAATTGGATCTAATAAAACAGAGTTAAAAGAAGAAGTTATCCAAAGGATTAATGAAGAAGTTAATAAAGACATTAAAAATCACAATGTAACAACCTTTATTAATCTAATTGATGAAATAAGCCATAATATAAAACAAGCTGCCATAAAAGAAAGCAAAAATAAAATTTCAAAAAAAGAATTGTCAGACATTATCAATATACAAATTGAAAGAATACCAAGAAATGAAAAATAGAATCAAAGAATTAAGAAAGAAAAACAGTTATACACAAGAAGATTTATCTAAATTACTTAAAAATGAAGGGATTTCAGCTAATAGAACAACGATTTATCGATATGAATCTGGGGCACGAGTCCCTAGTGAAAAAACATGGAAAGGTCTAGCAAAAATATTTGATGTTCCAATAAATTACATAAAAGGCAATGGTCTTCAATATGACGAAATACCTAGCAAAATTTTAAGCGAATTAATTAATACTTATTACGATGACTTTGAAGATATCGTCTTTACTACACTGAAAAATAATATTAAATACTGGCTAATAACCAAAGAGGTAAAAAAAATTGCAGATAGTCTAGATTCAAAGTCATCTTTAACTACAGATTATGGCAAATTGTTTTGGAAAAACGTGTTTAGCTTTTTATTCAAACCAAATATTTTTAAAATAGCAGAGGGACAAAACACCATCTATTTACAGTGTAAAATGAATTCATTAATTGAACAAAAATTAAAAAAAGAAATTTCAAACAATAAATTTGTTCATAACTTTAGAGAGAAAGATGCGAAGCTTATGCAACAATTTTACAATTGTAATAATAAGTATACTTTTATTCCGGCAATTGATGACTTAATAAATTATTTACAATACTATAAAACTCAAATTCAAAGAGAGCAAAAATAGCCTTAATAACTTGCTGCTCCTCCTAATTTGAATTTACCAGTAGCTCCTAAGCACAAGCCACTAAAGATGTGGTGGCAATGTTTAATGCAAGCAACAATTTATTCTCCGTTTCCCACACCGTCTAGACTTAACCTACATTACACGACTTCCTTAAAATATAATCGTTGTTCCGACTGTCATTACATTATATAATATGGTTATAACAAAAAAGGAGGATCTATTATGTACAATAATGCCTTAAAAAATAAAACTAAACTGTTTAAAGCAGGAAATTCATGGAATTTTAGAGTTACCAGCAAAGATAGAAAAGCTCTTGATGCTGATCAAAATACTATTTTTGAAAAAATAATTGATCCAAATGGTCAAAAAATTATCTTCAAAAAAATGGAAGCCGTTGATCCTTCATTGGATAGCTTTATGGATACATTTTACCAAGAACATGGAGATTTGATGAAAGAATTAGAAGACAAATAATGTATTACGTCAATAAATTAACTTTTATCGCTATCAATAATGAAGTAGTAAAAAGATCAGATAAAAATACCTTCGGTGTACAGTATCCAGAAGGATTAGATATAATCACAGAACAGCCTAAGCAAGTTTTATTTGGACATGAACTATATCCTACTATATGGTTAAAAGCTGCTTTTATTTTGCAAAAAATTACAAAAAAACATATATTTTCCGATGGTAATAAAAGAACAGCACTTGCCTCTACTACTTTTTTTCTGTTTAAGAACGGCTATAAATTGAATTACACAAAAAATGAAGGACTGAAATTCATTCTTTATGTTACTAATAGTGATGATACAGAAGATATCATGAAATTTGCTGCCGATTGGTTAAAAGTACACAGTACAAAAATAATAAATAATAACGATTAAAAGCCACCCAAATTGGGTGGCTTTTGTCATTTATAGGCTTCTTTAGAAAGGAATAATAGTATATCAAGATTGCTTTTAAAAGTCAAAAAAGGAATATAGAAGCTGATCTTGTAGCATTCTATAGTCCCTTTAATTATATTAAATTGCTTGAATTAATTCTTCAGCATAAGCATTTAATTCTTTTACCGAACTAGATTTATGTAGTACGCATTCAATCTCATAAGCTAGAGCAAATAAATTTAATTCTTGATACTCCCAATTTGAGTTCATAAAGACCGCTCTATCTTCTGGAAAACTTACTGGAATGTACTTTGGATTAGCATCATCGAGCCATACGCAGCTAATCCCATTCTCTTCAGCATATTCTTCTAACTTAGCTACTAATGTCTTTTCTTTTTTGTCCATAATAAAAAAACTCATTTAATTCTACAACCGACAATTATTGGAGCTAGCTTCAATACAAGTGTTATAACTTTTAAAGCTTATCAGACTAAACGTAAAAAATGGGAAAGTTATACGTCTTTTTTGGATTTTTGAATAATTTTTTATACTGCACTGTTTCAATAATTTAAAAGCAAAGTATGCTTATCTATCTAGAAAAAGACCAGAAAATACTGATTCATCAATATTTTCTGGTCTTTTTCTTTTACTCTTAGTTGCACAGACACAAAGAATTTTATTCTTTGCTACAAAGCTCATTTTAACACATATAAAAATATGAATTCTTATATTTACTCATAATTTTGTACACAATTAATCTGTAATTAACTATTTAATACAAATGATTGCATAATCAATTACTTTGTATTAACAAATTGTTGGGTTATACATAAAAAATGTTCTTTGTATTTACAATTTAAATACAAGTTATTAAATAAACTAATACGTTATATTAGATTGTGATTGCATTGTTTAATATTTTGTATTGTATTGCTTAATACGCAACCAAATTGAATTGTAAAATAAATTCAATAAACTAAAAAAACTATTAAATCATGATATTAACAAGCCTGATTTAATTTTAATGTTTGATTTTTGTAACCAATTATCTTTATTAATTAAGATAATCCTTTTGTAAGACTATCATAATCCTGAATACTATCTTTTTTTCCCTTATTTGATTTATTTACATCAGTAGAAGCTACTTTTTTAGTCTTTCTAGGTAAATTATTATACTTATCTTTCTTCTCACTGTCATTTTCATCTGATGAAGTATCTACACCAGAAAACAAATTAACACTATTATTATCTATTGCATTGTTTATAAGGAATGTTTTTAAATCAACATTACCTATCTGATTGCCGACTAATTTAATGAGTGCCCTTATAGATTCACTTTGATTAGCTTGTGTACGTAGCCAATTATCTTCTTGACTATCTTTTTTTATTCTAACTATTAAGTTTCTAGAGTCCGACATATTTATCTCACCTATTTATTATTAATCGATTCATTTCGTGATGTTGCTATCGCTTTTAGCCCTATTAGGTTAGCATATGCAGCATACTTTTCTCCTAACCAAATAGTAGTTGCGGAAGACCTGTGATTTTCTAAAGTTGCTTTAATTTGTTGCTCCAAATCAGTACGTTCCATCAATGGAATCGAACCTCCACCCACTACATAGACAGCATCAAGGTTATCAGCAGCACCAAGAATACCATTAAGACCACTAACTATTTTACGGATTAGTTTTGGAGTAGCTGATTGCTCTGATTTTAGGGCAAAGTCTCTATTTTCTTTTTCCATTTTTGTAAAAGGTTTGCTGTTTAACAATTTCTTAAAAGCAACTACATCTTTAACCGTATAGCCGCCGCTTGATGCCTTTGGTAAATATTTCCAGGCACTAGATAAAACGTGTCCATAACCGTACTTAATACTTGAGGAATTAAACGCATCAGCTTCTCCATTTACAATTAAAGCCAATTCCGTAGTCTTAAATCCTATATCTATTACTAAGATAGTTTTATTATTACCCAATAATCTCGAAACCTCAATTGTTGGATATTTCTTATGAGTATAGTCAGTAATGTATTTTTTTAGATCATTAGTTGCATTATTAATGGCTACTACTGCTGCAACTTCCCCTTCTTTAAATACATCTACAGCTTTAAAATTTATTGTCACAGAAATTTTGTAATCAAAATTTCTAAACACGACAATATGATTATTATTCAAAAACATTCCTTTATAAAAATCTCTTACTGATGGTTCATTCTCAATCTCATCGATTGGTAAGTTTGTTGTCATTACGACACTAGCTTTTAAAGGTGAAAAAATGTCCTCTCCATTTTCGTAGGCATTTTGAACAACTTTAGCAGCAATAGTACTTAAAGGGACTATTTTTGCAGCGGGCATATGAGCTTTTCCAATTCGAGAATTAGTATCAGTTGTTATTCTCTCAATAGTTGAATTTTGTGCTGCATTACCAACTAAATAATGCTTCCCATCTATTTCGATATTCATTAAATTTAAAAGATTATCAATTGTATTTTTGACCGCATCTTGATCAGTATGATCAATTGGATTTTCAAAATCCTGTTCGATTGGAGAAATAACTGTAGGTTGAGTAGTTATCTCATTATCTATTGATATTTTTAGATCACCATAACCCAAATCATTTCCAACAACTAAAGTATTCATTTCTGCCATTTTTAATATCTCCTTTTTGGTTTGTGTAAATATAATTAATTAACAGATAATTACATTGTATTAATTTAATCAATACAGAATATTGCTAATGTAATTATTTATTAATTACATTTAATATAATGCAATACATTGTATTAATCAATAGAATACCACATATTTATTTATACAATACATAGTAATTATCCATTTAATAATGCAATATTTTTGCAATACAACGTAATTATCAAATATTAAACTTGTATTCATTTTATAATTACAAATTAAATTTTAATGCAATACAAAGGTAATGAGTACTAGGAATACAAATGATAATTAAACAATGCTATAATATTTATATCTCTTTTTTAAAAGGAAAATTTGTGTAAATACAAAAGGGACAGACTACTATTAGTCTGTCCCTTTTTTGCTACATTTTTAGTAACATTTTAACAATCGTAGCGGAATGCCATAGTAGCAAAACAAATCTTTATATGAATTAAATTCTATTTTATTTTTTAAAACATATCCTGAAATTAAACCTACTGAGTATAATTCAGCATTTTCTTCATTCTTATCTCTTTCAATTTTGAGCAAAGTTTCGTCTTTGTGTTTGTCATTATGTTCTAAGTGACCAATCAGATGGCCTATTTCAAAAGGTATTGCTTTTGCATGCTTCCAATTGATATTCATTACTATTTCTTTTGAATTGGTTAAAGTCAATCTACTATAAGGTTCATTATCTGGAGAACCATCAAACCAAAGACATCCTATACCAAGCTTCTCAGCATACTTTATTAGGTAATTAATTAAATCTATCATGTGTTTATCCTTTTAGTCACTTTTCTTGCCTTAACTTAAGCTTACCTGTATTCTCTTAGATTAGATAATTATGCTTACTAAAAGTAAAAAACTTATCAAATCCTTTAAATTGATCAAGATTAAGTATGTTTTGTATAGAAAGAGTAAAAATGTATCATAACTATTTAGACTTAATCGAATATTTACAAAAATATGCAGAAGAAAATAACATTGTATGCATATGGTGCGATACTTGTCCGGATTACATTCCGTGTTCAAGTACTGATGATCTAGTGATTTTCATGAATATAAATTGGAAATATCCTATGCAAATTCCCTTTGCATTAGGACATGAAGTTGGTCATATCATTCATGGTGACTATCATAGCTATGAAAAAAGTATCCAAGCAAAAAGGCAAGAGGAAGCTGCTGATTTATATTCCTTGGGACTAATTTCAGGATATTGTCTTAAACATAAGATTGATATAAAAACATGTGGCATTCCTATTTCTTTGCTACTTTAAAAGAGCTATCCAGTTTGAAATAGGAGATTTATCCTTACTATGATTACCAACTTGGCTTTTCACTTGAAGTAGATTAGGAAAATTTGATCTATTTCATTTCAAAAACATACCAAAAAACAAGGGAAGAACTGTGTCCTTCCCTTGTTACATTCATTTAATAAGGTAATTAAATATTAATCTTTCACCATATAAAGTGCCTTAGACAATGTAGTGCTGGCTTGACTTGAAATTTTACCTTACAGTGGTAAGATAGATTTCAAAGATGAATTTTATGGCACAGCACACACTGTTGTTGTCTAGAACCCTTGAGAGGTACGCCAATACCGATCAAGGTTTTTTTTATGTTCTTATTCAGTTGTTGATCTAAGTATTACTCTTTTTATATATAAAAACAAGTCCTAATTCGCTTTGCTATGAAGTCATTCTCTCTAAGTAATAAACAATTGTAGTAAACAAATAATTTACTACAACATATAATATACGACAATAAAGAAACTGTCAAATTTTTTGTGTAAATAGAT
>NZ_AYYU01000027.1 GCF_001436455.1 Lactobacillus jensenii DSM 20557 | reverse complement strand
CAACTTACTGATTTAACAACCTTCTAAAACCGACATTTTATCATCAGCTTCTCAGATTTAAAATCAGTACCAGTCGACAAAATCCTCATCAATATAACAGACTCTTGCATCCCCACTAACAACCTTAAAATCTGAAGATGAAAATTCTATTAATATCAAAGGCATATTTACTTCGTTTATAAAGGTAATTAAGTTATTCAATTGTTCTTTTGTAAGATAATGACTTACGTTTGCAAAAGTAACAACCGAATTCAATTTACATTCAATATGAATTTTAACAACTGTTTCAATTATAGCATAAGGATCACTTAATACAGAATCATCAAAATGAATTCCATCAAATTTGAATAGCTTCTTTAAATCTAGATTTTCACCAACTTCAATTGGTAAATCAGTCATAAATATTATATCTTGAATATCAGTACTCAGCTGACGCCACGTATTAAATATTTTATTTCTCTGATTTTCATTTAAAGTATCAAACAGATTTGAAATAATCTTATTCTGATAAGAATTAAGATAATCCTGTGTAATTAAAACATCTCCAACCCAGTCAATAGATTTATTCTTTTCAAGTTGATTGTAATGTTCATCAAAAAATTTTACTTTTTCACTTTTCCCTTGAAAAGAAAGAATGAAATCACGATAAACTGCAGAATTAGCTACTTTTATAAAAGTTATTTTACCATCTGATACTTTAATCGGATGATGTCCTTCATAACTAATAATCATATAATCACCGTCCTGTCTGAAGTGTTACGTACATCATCTACTGCTTCACCAATTAAAAAATGCATATCGTTATATTGTTTTTCCGTTAACATTAATGACTGCACTAATCCTTCTTCTGGTAAAAAGTTTCTCACCCTATTTTCTAAAAAAATAGCCATTTTTCGATTTACGCAAACTCTCACATAAACTGAAAATTGAATCATTACAAAGCCTTCATTAATCAGTTCTTTTCTAAATATGCGATAATTCTTTCTATCTTGAGCCGTTTCTGTAGGCAAATCAAACATTATCAGCAATCGCATGGTTCGGTACCTCATTGACAAAATCCATCACGCTTTCTACTTTATCCACATCATTGCTTAAATAGCCTAAACACTCCTTGGTAAATAAATCTATTGCGTTAGCTAGGAGGATGGCTTTCCCATTATATTTAATCTGTAAACTAAGCAATTCAACCAATCCATATCGCACATCTGGAGTAAAATCTTTTAATTTTTGTCCTGCTACCCAATAATCTACAAAAGGTCTAAATGGTTCCATTAAATCTGATGCTAAGTTAAATTGATTGGCGATAGAAGAATGATGAATTCCTAAATATGTTTCATAACCATTTTGAACAATGCGACGATTAAAAGATGATAACAATATGGAATAACCATAATTCAAAGCTGCATTAATAGTATCTCCTTCATCTTGTCTGACAAAACTCTTTCCAAAAAGTTCTTGGAAATATTCTCTAGCTACAACAGCTTCGCGGTTACTTACATCATTAAACTCTAATTTATTGATTTCTTGCTCTACTTTTTCTGTTGGTAAGTGATAATTCTTCAAGACATTAAGTTGATTATTCATTTTTAGCCATACTACTTCGGTCCATAGTCTTTGCTTTAAGGTTTCATCCCAATGTAATTGAGCTAACAAGTTTTGATAATTACATTTAGGTGCATAATAATTTACAGTCTCCGTAATCGGATTATATTTATTATCAACAAAAATCACCTTACATCCCTGTTCAGCAAGTTTACTAATTAACTGTGAAGTAATAACTGCTTGAGTACTTTCAACTAATAGTAATGCAATATCAGAAAGTGGAATTTGCGTAATTCCTTTACTAGTTTGAACTTGCATCATATTTGATGAATAAGATAGTTTTGCATGTTGCGTTATAATTACGTTTCTCCAAGCCATTAATTTTCACCCCTTGTTAACTAAATCTGAAAATGTTATTATTTAGTTGTTGATTTAACAACCTCAATATTTCAATTTACTGATTTAACAACCTTATTTTTAAAATCAAACAAGGTCTTAGTACCGAGTTTTCACATGTGTACCGCTTATAGCGGTCTTTTTTTGTAGCAAAAAAGGATTACACCTAATTCAAGTGTAATCCTTTTTCCATATATGTGGTAATCATAAGTCTTTTATTTTAATGCGTCTTTCAAATAAGCCAGTCGGTGATTGATATATGATTTGTGCATTAGTAGTTAATGTAATTCCGTTTTTTCCGGCCTGATGTCTACCCAAGTTTGTAATTTTCAACTTTGTAATACTAGTCCGATCAGAATTAGCATGAAATGCTTTAAGTAAATCTGATAATATTGATACTTTATCATTAAAATCCAGGCAATTAAATTTTTCTCTTAGAGAATCACCATCTTTCTCATATTTTGACATATCAAATAAAGTAAAACGTTTATTAACTACATTCATAATATCATCAAATACATATAGTAAACATTTATCTCTGTCTTGCTTTTCTAATTTTTTTCGCTCTACATCAGTAAAATAATTTTGGCCACCATCGATATAAAATTTAATATACTTCATCGACTTTAACTGTAATACCAACTGTTGAACATTATGCTTTTCTTTAAAACTGCCAATTCTAAATTTCTGGCCATTGTCAACAATTAACGTACCATATAATAATCGCTTAATTAATATTTTAAAGCTTTCGGTTTCCTTTAAGCAGAGTTTCGATTCAACAATCTTATTTAAAGCTTGATTATAATTATTTGATGAGTTAAGCTTGGCTAATTCTCTTGTAGGAATTCCAACAATTCTATAAAGATTAGTTCTTTTTTTCACTATTTTAACTAAGACAAAAAAAGAATCTTTATTTCCACTATAACCTCCATAAATTTCTGTTGGTAATCCTTTCTTTTTGGGAATTAAACTATTTTTTACACTTGAATTATGTGCATAAAGAGTTTGATTAAATAAACTTGAAGTTTCTTGATAACACTCACGTGAGATATTCATATATTTATACCCATAAGCAGTTTCCAGTTTATGGATAATATCTTTTTTATTAAATACTATTTCTTTAGTTCCGGAAATATAGATATTATCATCTGTGTTAAAAATCAATTGCCTTAAGAAATTAAAATTCTTTAGTCGTTTAAGTATATCAATATTTTTTTCTTGGTTAAATTTTTTAAATTGACCATAAACAAAATATGGTCTAAGTTTTGGATAAACTTGATATAAATAATTTCCAACTATCGTTGTTAAGTACGCATCAATTGCATGATGATAATCATTTACTGACCGATTCTTATATAAATGAAAACTTTCCCTAAGAGTTGTATTTTGTAAAGCCTTAACCTCTATTATTTCAGTATCCGGGAATTCAGCTTGCAGTATAATTGCGACTAATTTAATAACTTGACTCGTTTCAACTAATTGGCGATTAATAAATCCAGAAGCTCTTTTCGATCCAATTTTTTTAGGATTAGTACATAAGTTTATTAGCTTAGATTTACTAATTAATCCATTTTCTTGCCATAGCTTCCACATTTCCTTTACAGTAATCCCCAAATCAGGAACATATTTATTGCCAAATTCCAAAGCTGGAATACCATAATCTGACTTTTTAGCATTTATCGGTTTCTGCGTTAATACACGATTATCTAATGAATCATCCTTAATAAAAGATCTTGGAAAAATATGATCAATATCGTAATTTTGAAGCTGATCAAGAGAAAGCTTATCACCAGTATATGCATCCCTCCCCATTTGTTTGAAATACAAAAATAGTTTATCTTTGGATAAATACTTATTGCTTTTCAAATTCTTTAATTCATTTTTGATAGACGAATCTAAAATTTCTGAACTAATTTTATTATAAATTTTATCAAGTTGCTTTTTTCGTGTGTCTGGCACTTTAGCTTTATTTTGACTACTTCGTGCAAATTCAATAGCAATTTGGCTAGGCTTTTTACCATGAGCTGCGGCAATAATATCATCAACCACTCTAATTACCTGACGAATTGCTTTTTTATTTTGAGGAGAAGTATAGGCATCATCTAAAATATTTTCAACCTTATTAATTTGAACAAAAAGGCTATTTGCTTCCGAAATTTTTCTTTTTATAACCGGATTAGCTAAAACTTCAGTTAAAGTTTCAGGTTCATTCCAGAGTCTTTGCAAGATATTAACACCATTTTCATCCGTAATTTGAGTTAATAACTTCTTAGATAATCTCCCCCATCCTGAATAGCGTTTACTACTTACTTGTTTAATTTGTTCAGGTGTTAGCCAAGTAATTTCTTTTAGCTTTCGCTTGAAAATCTTACGGTCTTCAAACACAGTTGACCATTCAATCATCTTTTCGAAGTCAGCTTGCTTATTGGGATTATCAATCTCATCACCAAAGATATTACGATAATCAATATAAGTTGAAAAACTATTGTTAAAATTAATTCCATCAGAAAGGCCCTCAATCAAACCTGGAATATTGCCCTCTGCTAATAAATAATTCTTTAAGTTATCTAAATTGATGCTTTTTTGCTTCTTAAATAATTTTTCAAAAATATCATGCTTTAGTTTACTTGTTAATTTTTTGCCGTCAATTTTTATTCTATTTAATTCATCTAATATCATAAATTTTTGATAAATTAAACTAGATTTTGGTAAAACATCTTCAGCTAATAAATACGTATCCTTCCTTGTCATTCTCTTGATAAATTGATTAGCTGATTCTGTAGTATCAACCATTTCTTCAAAATTCCAAGGCGTTATTTGACCTTGCTTTTGACGCACCATCCAAGCAAATTTATTTTTATTTTGTTTATCTTTGATACTTTGATTATCAATTAATGGTCCAACATAATATGGCACACGGAATGATACAAGTTCGCTAATTTCATAAGGAGCATTATTTCTATGACTTTCAACAGGATTAGGTGTAATCAAAAATGGATAATACTTACCTTGTTTTTCAAGGATTTGAGTTAATTCAACTTGATGCAACTGATATGGAATTACTCCATTTTGATTGGTTCTTTGTTTTGGTAAAAATTCACCTAGATCAAGTCTAGCCTTAATCTTATTAGCCAATTCTGAATCATCTAAATTATCAGAAACAAATTTGCCAAATACTTCGAAGTTACTTATTACATCGACAAACTTTTTATCCCCTATCTTCTTCTTTTCAAACAATTTCTTAGCTGCTAATAAATCTGCCTTGCGATAATTAACATATAACGCATACGCTGCTTCAAGTTGCTTAGCTTTTTTCTGATCACTTAAAGAATCAATATATTCTTTATATAACTTCAAGTCTTTCTTATGGTCATCATATTTCTTAACCATTGATTCAGAAAGGCTCATTCCATCTGGGACAATTTCATTTAAAACTATAGTATTATAAATGCTTTGCAGTTCTAATACAAATTCTATTTGTGCATCTGTCAATAAACTAGTCAAAGCATCCAAAGATTCATCAATATTAGCATCGCTAAATTTTAATTTATAGTCCTTCACATCAACATCAGTAAAACTAAAGAGTGTATCTAATCTAAACATATAGCCCATCCAAGCATTAGCTACTTGTTTGGCAATATCTTTATTAAGCTTAGCTTTATCCTTAGAATCAACAGCTTTAGGCAACAAATTAGCAATTTGTTTTAACTTATCTTGCTTATACAACTTCTTATCTTTGATAATATCTTCAATCTTAGATAGATTGTCGGTTGCAAGTTCAGGAGCAGCTTCAATATAAATTTCTTTTAACAAATCATTTAACTTATCAACTGGTCCTATTCCATCTTCACCTTGTAAAGTGAATTTAGCTGCTTTAAAAGCCTTAACAGAATCTTCTCGTAAAAAGTTCCCACGATATTTAACAATATGGTGAACTGCTAAGAAAATTTCTCGCAAATCATGTTTTTGATTATCATGCATTAAAGCATTACGCAAATGATAAATAGTTGGATATTTTTCGTAAAAAGCCTTATCTGCTTCACTACTTTCAAAAACAATTGAATTAAATTGCTTACGTCTATCTTTAGGAGAATAATCTGACTCTTTTAGTCTTCTAAAGAAACTTGGATCAACCTTGTTCATTTCTTCATCAAAGATTTCTTCAAGTAAACTTAGTCTCCAGCGACGTCTTGCTAATCTTCTTCTAGTGGTTCTAAAGGCACGTCTATCAGCTGCAGCTTCGCCTTCTTTAAAAAGGCGTGCACCAATAGCAGTTTTACCTTTAAGCTTTAAAATATTGTTTTGTTTGTCTGTTACAACGTATCCACATGAATTTGTCCCGATATCGAGACCAATGATGTAGTCTTTTATTTCTTTCATAAAGACTTCCCTCCATATAAAATAAATCATGCTATATATTTAGCATACTTAAATTATCCTATAACTTAAATATAAATAAAAGGATTCAGAATTGACTGAATCCTTTTTATTAAAAAAACAAAAAATCACTTCTCAGGAAATAGTTCATTAATTCGTCCTTCATCAACACCGAAGAACCAAGTAATTATAAATCCCCCTAAGTAAGCTATTAATAGCGCAATCAAGAACTGTAATTGTTGACCAGGCTGCATAATTAATAAACCAAATAAACCAGATACCCCTTGGGAAACAGTTCCCAAATGGAATAATGAAGCAGCGACCCCGCCGAATCCGGCACCTAAACACGCAGTTACAAAAGTTCTACCAAGTGGCAAAGTAACAGCATACATTAATGGTTCACCAACTCCTAAAACTGCAACTGGAATTGATGACATAACTAACTTTTTGAAACGCTTATTCTTACTCTTAAAGAATAATGCAAGACCTGCACCAACCTGGCCACCACCAGCCATCATCAATATTGGCAGTAAGTAGTTAATTCCTTTAGTAGGACCAGTTGGATCATTAAGCATAATATGAATTGGAGTTAGGGCCTGATGTAAACCAACAGATACTAATCCCAAGAAAGTTGATGATAAGATATATCCACCAAACCAACTGAGCTTGTTGTAGAAGAAGTCCATAACTACATAGATGATATTAGTTAGCCATGAACCAACAGGCTGTAAGAAGACAACAGCGATTAATCCACAGAAGATAACTGTAATAAGTGGACTAAGGAAGGTATCTAGCATGTCTGGCATCCAGCTTCTGACCCACTTTTCCACAAAGGCTATGAAGAAGCCGATTAACAGGGCTGTTAAAATACCACCTACACCTGCAACATAAGGACTATTAGTAAATGGCATATTTAATGCTAACGATGCCAGTGGAAAAGTTGTTATCCCCAAATTCAAACAATAAATACCACCAATTGCACCTAAAACGCGACTACCCTTAAATTCAGCGGCCGCATTCATAGCAACTAGCAATGGCAAAAAGGCAAACATCCCCCAACCAATTGTTTTAATAGTTGCATACCACCAGTCATTAGCAAAAGCTGACCCTGTCTGAAAATCAATGACATTACAAATTCCATTAATTAATCCGGCAGCGATAATCCCTGGTAACAATGGAATAAAGACATTAGCCACATGTTGTAGTCCACGTTGCAAAGGCTTATCATGTTTCTTTTTATTTTCAGCCTTATTCTTAGCAGCTTGTGCTTTAACCTCGTCTAACGCATCATCTGCCTGCGTTTGACTTAATTTTTGTTGAACCAGCTTAGCAAACTGCTCGGCTACCTTGGTTACCTTTCCAGGACCAAGCACTATTTGTAAGGTATCTGCTTGAACTACACCTAAAACTCCATCCAGCTTTTTTAATTCGTCAATATTTGCAAGACTTACATCATTTAAACTTAGGCGTAATCTAGTCATACATGATGCAACATTTTTTATATTTTTCTTCCCACCTACAAGTGATAGGATCTTTTTAGCCAATTCTTGATCTGACATTTGAATCCTTCTTCCTAGTTAAGCTCTTTAATAGCCCATGCATAAGCCTTAGGTGCTGCTTTTGTCCAATAAGTCCAGTTATGGTTATCACCTGAGTCTTTAACATACTTCACATTAATACCCTGGCTCTTTACATCATTAACAAAATGATTTACATCTTTGACAGGTACCGTAGTATCAGAACTGGTTGTTTCAATATAAAGTTTTACATTTCTTGATTTATTGTTGATATATTTTGTTGGAAATTCGCTATTATAAACTTGGTCTGACCAATTAGTTTTACCATCAGTGAAGGCATGCATATTAGCTCTAATTGGATTACCTTTAGCTAATGAATACCAAACAGATGGAGATATCATAACAGCTTTTGAAAATTGATTTGGATATTTTAGTGCTAATCTGGCAGCACCATAACCACCCATTGAAATACCACCGATTGCTCTTTGATTAGGATTAGTAGCTACTTTATAAGTTTGATTAATCTTAGGAATTAAATCCTTAATTATCGCTGTTTCCATTTGCATTCCGCCTTTTTGGTTAACATAAAAACTATTAAAGCCATCAACGAAAACAACAATCATCTTTTTACTTGTTCTATGGACCAAACCATCAATAATCTGTTGTGAATTAAAACGCTCCAACAAGTTGCGATGGTTTCCATACAAGCCATGAAGCATAAATAAGACTGGATATTTCTTATTAGCTTTAGGATTATACCCTGCTGGCAAATAAACATCATAATTCCAATCAATACCTAAATGCTTAGAATACAAGGTAGTTGTAACCACTTGACTTTGATTTGCTGCTTTAGCTTTAGCCGCATCTTTATTAGAGGTACATCCTGTTAAAACTAAAGAGAGCATTAAGATAATTAATATAAATAAACTGCTTCTCTTTTTCATTTTCTTACTCCTTAATCGCTTGACGAATATGACCTTGACTCTTATCTAACAAAACCTTAGCCTGCTTATAATCAACTTTTTTCAAATACATCACTATGGCAGTTTTTACTTCCTTATGACTAGCAATAAACAAGTCCTTAGCTGCTTGATCATCTAAATCTGTAAAAAGCTTAATCATATTGCAAGCCCTGACTTCCAGCTTTTGATTTGTTGGTGAAACATCTACCATATAGTTTTCATAGACTTTACCAAGCTTAATCATTGTTGTAGTTGAAATCATATTTAAAATTAGCTTTTGAGCAGTGCCAGACTTCATTCTAGTTGAGCCAGTTATTACTTCAGGTCCTGTAACTGCTTCAATCGCAATCTTGGCATAACGAGCAAGAGCAGAATTGGTTACACAAGCAATACTAGCAGTGCCTGCTCCGACATCATTAGCATACTTCAATGCTCCAATTACATATGGCGTCCTTCCACTAGCTGCAATGCCAATAACTAAATCGCTTTTAGCTAAGTTATGCTCAACTAAGGCCTGTTTTCCCCTGCTTTCGCTATCTTCAACACCTTCTTTAGCAACAAAAATCGCTTCTTTGCCTCCAGCTAAAATACCTTGAAATAATTCGGGACTTACTCCATAAGTCGGAGGACATTCTGCTGCATCCAATACACCTAATCGTCCTGATGTTCCAGCTCCGACATAATATACATGCCCACCATTTTTTATAGCATTTGTTGCCGCCTCAACTATTTGTCCGATTTTCGGAATAGTTTTTCTTACGACACCTGCTATTGTTTGATCTTGATCATTAATTAACTTTAAAATCTGATCAGTTGAGCATTCATCAATTTTCCTAGTTTTAGGATTGGGTTGCTCAGTTTCTAGTTTTGAGATATCTAGTGTCATATTCTCATTTCCTTTCTAGGAAGCGATTTCACATATAGTATAGTTCAACTAAAAAGCTTTTAACATATTCATTATGGAATTTATTTTTTATTCCCCACAAAAAAAGCCAGGCTTTCGCCTAGCTTCAATATATTTCTAATCATCTGGGAACTTAATACCGGCAGATTGTCGAAGTGTGTTCAACACTTCCCCAACTTGAGCAGAAAGTACCCAGTAGTCGAATAATTTTTCATCTGGATTAATAAATAAGTCTGCAAACTCATTCATTTCTTCATATAGTGGATTATCAGGCACTTTAATCCGGCTGGCATGCTTTTTGCCCTCTGCATCATAATAAGCAACTTTATGCATGTCCAAAATTGAATCTATCCCAACTACTTCTTTACTGCCATAAATTTCAGACCCTTGATAAGTCATTGTATTTTTAGCAATATCAATATTTACAAAAAAGTTGTCATACTTAAGTAGTGCATTACCTGAAACGTCAATTTCATTTTTATGAAGTACTGGGGTATATGAGCAAGCATTAGGCATCCCAAACAAGGAAACCGCTACATAGACGCCATACACCCCAATATCCATCAAGGCTCCACCAGCAAATTCTGGTTTAAAAACATTTGCTGGTTTTTGACCAGGGGTTAAAGTATGCATTCGAGAAGAATATTGACGCACATTCAAATATGCCCCATCAACTTGTGGTAATTTCTTGACTTCATCAGTTAACTTTCTAAAAATCTTAGTATGAATATGACGAGCAGCTTCAATAAAGTGGCAGTCATGCGTATCTAGTAACTCTGCAATTTCATCATATTGTTTCGGCTTAGTAAAAGCAGGTTTTTCAACGATTACATTTTTATCATGCTCAATTGCCATTTTTGCCTGCTTAAAGTGCAGCGAATTAGGTGAAGCTATATAAACCACTTCGAAATTACCTTTTGAAAAAAATGATTCCAAATCATCAAAAAAGCCCTCAATTCCTAGCGGCTCACCAAATTCCTTTGCTCTTTCAAGAGAGCGAGAATAAACAGACGTAACAGTCCACTTTTTAGTAGCTTGAGCGGCTTCAACTAATTGTTTGCTTATCCAACTTGTGCCAATAACTCCTAATTTCAACATACGAAAGCACCTCCTTTTTTAATCCCATTATACAAAAAAGTCGTCAGCCATACTGCTAACGATTTTTATTTTTTATTTTGTAATAAAATCTAACAACTTGTACATAATTTGTTTATTTTCTGATGGAACCTGCTTTTGCAAAATTTGACTTGGACTTTGCTTTAAATCATTATTTTGTAAAGCATATTCCCCATCATTTACTACCATTTCACGTACATTATCTGCTAATGGCTCAAAGTGGAATTGGAGTCCTATTACGTGACTGCCAAATACAAAGCCCTGATTTTTAACTAAATCACTTGAGTAAAGTAAATGCGCTCCAGTGGGGATTTCAAACATTTCTTCATGCCAGTGTAAGGCTACTATTTTTTCAGGTAATCCATCAATTACATGATTTTGTAAATAAACTGGTGCCCAACCTACTTCTTTATGTGGTGCCTTACCAATCTTACTACCTAAAACTTTGGCAATCTGTTGTGCTCCGTAACATGCCCCAAATATTGGTGTATCACTAGCTAGCAACTGGGTTATTAATACTCGCTCTTCTTTAATCCAAAATAAATCATCATTAGGACTCATTGGCCCACCCAAAATAACTAGCATGTCAGTTTCACTAGCTTCAGGTAATTTACCAAATTGATATGGGTGGTAAACATACATTTCATGTCCTCTATCATGGCACCAATCTGCAATTGCTCCCGGACCTTCATTGGGTGTATGTTGTAAAATATTAACTCGCATAATGTACCTTTCTGTACTATGGCCAAAATAAATATATAAATATTTTAAGATGCCTTAATTATAGCACGCAGTATAGCTTATATTTAAGAAAAAAAGAGCAAGATAATATCTTACTCTTTTATCTACGTATCTATCTAAATTCCAGCACATCTTTAACATCGTAGCGAGTTGAAACAAGTTCTTGCTTACTTTCATCTGGCTTACCAATCGCAATCGCCATAACTGGAACATAACGAACTGGATCAAGTCCCATTGCCAAAGCCATCTTAGTTGCATCATATCCAGCAATCGGATTAGTCGCAAAACCGCGAGCTCTAGCATCAAGCATAAATTGCATTGCTGCTAAACTTGCATCAACCATCGCATCTGCAGTTAACAAGGTCCTATCTGCCTTTTCATAAATTGGCAAGAAAGTACCTAAAATAGTTTCAAGACGTTCTTTGGTAATTTTCTTTTCTTCATACATTCCTTGCCATAAATCACGATACTTCTTAAAGGCATCTGTATCACCAAAAAGAACAACCATTGCTGAACAAGTGTCTAGTTGAGGATGATTAAACGGCATAAAAATTTTTCGTAACTTTTCTTTGCCTTCATCTGTATCAACTACTACAAAGTGCCATGCTTGCAAATTACATGATGACGGAGCTGTTGTGGCTTCTTTGACCATTTCGGTCAAAACACTCCGGTCAATCTTGCAACTTTTATCAAAATGTCTTACAGAATGCCGATTAAGCATTACACTAGAAAAATCATTATTTTCAAATTCTATTTCTGTCATTTTTACTACCTCTTTGTGAAAATGTTTACTTTTTATCTAGCCATATCATAGCACTATTTTGATAAAAGTATTTTACAAAGTATACATCTAGCAAAATATTGTGTTAAAAATAATTAAAACGCTTTCATTTTATCGAAAAAGTGCTTAGATATTCTTGTAAGCAGGAAACATATTTTTTCTAAAAAGGAGGTATTTACCTTATGACTAGTTATCTTGTTAACAAAGAAGATGTTGTCAACTTTCTTGATAATCCTAACATGAAAAATCAAGATGGTTATATGTTTGCCTACGTCACTTCACCAGAAGTTTTAGCTAGATTAGTGCCTAAGCCATTAACGCCTATCGCACCAGTCATCGCTGGTTATATTACCCATATGGGCAATCCAACTTTTGCTAAGCCTTATGATGAAGCTGTCTTATATAGTTTAGTTTCATACGGTGGCCGCATGCTCGGCGCTTATCCTTTCACCCTATTTTTAAGTGGTGAAGGAGCCGAAGAAGCCATGCTTGCTGGTCGTGAAGGAGCTGCAATTCCAAAGAAGTTAGCTGATAAAATTAGCTACACTGAAAAAAATGGCAGCACCCATGTTGTTGTTACTAGACATGGTGTAGATTTAATTAATCTTACCTTTACTCCAGGTATTCCCAACGATCCTGACATCGCTAAACAGTTAATGGGTGGTCAATCTAAGCTTGATACGCCAACCGATACTTATAGTTTTTTCTTCGACTATAAGATTGATCAAGACCATGACGGTCACAACCACTTCATTAACACTCGTTTAATTGCTACTAAGACAACAGGTGTCACCCACGCATTCACTCCAGGCAACATTACAATGGAACTTGGGACAAGTAGCGATGATCCAGTCAGCGAATTAACCGTATTAAAGCCAGTTGGTGGCGCTCACTACCAAATGACTAGTGGCAAAATGCACGAAACAATTCAACTTGCCCAAGTTGAACCAGATGAAATCGCACCATATTTAATTACTGGCCGCTATGACCAAGCTATTTTAGGAAAGTAAGGCGTTAATTATGTTTAAAAATATTACTATTGCTGGTGCTGGAACATTAGGTAGTCAAATTGCCTTTCAAACTGCTCTATGCGACTTTAATGTTAGAATTTGGAATCCACACCCAGACAGAGCTAAGCGGCGGTTAGCTGCACTTCGCCCATTTTATAAAAAAGATATGGGATTGACCGATGAACAATTTGATAAAGCAATGTCAAATATTCTTTCAATTACCAATGACTGGGAAATTCCATTTAAAGATTGTGATTATTTAATTGAATCTGTCCCTGAAAGTTTAAATGTAAAGGCAAATTTTTATCACAATGTTTGTCCACATTTACCAGAAAAGACCATTATTGCATCAAATTCATCAACCATGGTACCAAGTCAATTAGTCAACTATGTTGATCGCCCTGATAAGTTCTTGCACATGCATTTTGCTAACCACATTTGGACTAACAATACTGCTGAAATTGTTGGTACTGATAAGACTAAGCCAGAAGTTATCGAAGAAGTAATTGAATTTGCCAAGGCTATCAAGATGTTACCTGTTCACCTCCAAAAAGAGCAACATGGTTACATTATGAACGCTTTATCTGTACCATTCTTAAATGCTGCTCTTGAATTATGGGCAAATGGTGTCGCAGATCCAATCACAATTGATAAAGATTGGATGAATTCAACTGGCTGTCCATTTGGCCCATTTATGTCAATGGACATGGTGGGAATCCGGACTGTTTATGCAATTTTTGCACAACAAGCTCGCACGCCTGAAGAATTAAAAGTAGCAAAAACAATGAAAGACATGATTGATGCTGGACACTACGGCATTGAAGCTGGCCAAGGATTTTACAAGTATCCAAACCCAGCCTTTCAAAGAGCTGACTTCTTAACATCAATTGAAGCTCGTTAATAATTTGATTTTATTTTATAAACAAAAAACCTCACCCTTTTCAAGGTGAGGTTTTTTATCTAATCAATTCCTTCCATTAAATTATGAATTCGTTTAACAAGGAACATTAAAATAATCCCAAAGACAATACTTACAATACCAACAGCTAAGAAATATTGAACTTCTGTCTTAGGAGTGTAAAGCTTAACTGTTTGAGCAGTTACAGCTTGACCTACTGAATCAGCCATGTACCCAAGTGACATCATTTGTGATTTAAAGGCTTTAGGAGCTAACTTAGTAGTAACAGATAATCCGATTGGTGAATTAAGCATTTCACCAATTTCTACCAAGAACCATGAACCAACTAACCATAATGGACTTACACGATGATCTGGTGAAATAAATGCTGGAATAGCCATCCAAACGTATGAAAGACCAGCGAAGATTAAAGCGCCTGAAAACTTACCAGGTGCAGATGGTTGCTTCTTCCAATTATTCCAAAGTGCTACAAACACTGGAGTTAAAATCATAATAAATAACGGATTTAGGACTTGGAAGTTAGCTGCTTCAAAATGCCAAGCACCTAAATGAAGTACAGTTCTATTAGCAGCAAAAAGGGCCAAAACTGTTGATCCAGATTCTTCAATTCCCCAGAATATTGCAGCAGCAATAAATAATGGGATATATGCTAATACGCGGTTCTTTTCAATCTTAGTAACTTTATCACTTCTAAGCATCATAACAAAGTAAATTACTGGCATTGCAATCGCAATTACTGTAATTAAGTTAATAATACCATCAATATTCAAGCTACCCATGAAGAACATTATAGCTAAAACAATAATTAATGCTAAAACTCCAAGTAATACTTGTTTAGTTAACTTTTGCTTTTCATTTTCATTAAGCGGATCATTTGGCTTAAAGTCTTTTTCATTTAAATACTTCTTACCATCGAACCAATACTGTAATAAGCCAAAGAACATCCCAATAGCTGCAAGTGAAAAACCAGCATGGAAATTAGTTTCATTACCGAAAAGATGTAATCCAAACCCACTAGCTGCCCAAGGAACTGCAATCGGAGCAATTACAGCACCTAAGTTAATACCAAAAACAAATAAACTAAATCCCGCATCACGGCGATTATCATTCTCTTCGTATAAATCTCCAACCATTGCACTTGAAGCAGGATTAAGTAATCCAGACCCCATAACGATAAATGCAATAGATAGATATAACGCAGCTGCACCAAATGGTAGTGATAAACAAATATGTCCCAACATAATGAGAACCCCACCAATAAAGGTTGTTCTTCTAGGTCCCCATATACGGTCAGCTAGCCAACCACCGGCAATTGTTGAAATATAAACAAGTGATCCATAAATTGACATGATTGACGCAGCTAAAGTTTGCGACATTCCTAAGCCGCCCTTTTCAATTGCGTAATACATGTAAAAGATTAGAATCGCTCTCATCCCATAGTAACTAAACCGTTCCCACATAACTGTGTAAAACAGTGTAGCGAGACCTCTGGGTTGTCCAAAGAAAGACTTATCGAGGTCTTTTTTATTATCCATATGTCTTTATCTCCTTAAGTTAATCTATTGTCAAACTAATTAACAATTAATAATAACAATGAATAAAATTTTAATATATAAATAAGCTATTGTCAAATTGGTAGAGACCGTAAAATAGTTTGTGTAAGGATG
>NZ_AYYU01000026.1 GCF_001436455.1 Lactobacillus jensenii DSM 20557 | reverse complement strand
CTATTTACACAAAAAATTTGACAGTTTCCAAATAAGCAGTTAATGTTACTTAACATCTACATATTTAATTACTTGTTTTACTTTAGATTGATTTTGTGGTTGATTAACGGCCAAAAGAATCTGTCTTAATTTGATTGATCCAATTTCAATAAGAGATGCCCTATCAGAACTATCAAAATAATGAACATTATTTTTCTTATCTAATGAATAATAGACTTCATCATTATTCACTTTAACTTTATAGATAGTCCCTTTATTTACAAAAGCGGGGACATTATTAGCATCTGTAACAAGACTAACTTCAACTTGCTTTGTTTTAAGTGCAGTTTTCCAAAGCTTTAAATAATTAGGATTATGAACATTATTACTTATAAAATCTAAGACACAAACACCAAATTGATAACAATTTAGTGTTTTCATATCAGTATTATTTTTGTTAACCAGTGAATCAACATTAGCGGGAGTAACTTTTTTTATATTAGAATCAACATTAATTAATAAATGATGCTTTTCTCCATTATCATTTGCAAGAGGGAGTTCTTTTTTAGGATTGCTGCTTACCTTCGTAGTTTGTAAATTTTTCGAACTTGTCGAAGGGATATCATTACTTACCAAAATATATGTAACTCCGATAATTAAAACAAATACTATCGCTAGCAAACCGATTATCCAAGTTTTATCCAACTTAATTTTCGCTTTTTTCATACTTATTCCTCCACCCAAAACTAAATGTTTCAGTATATATCATTATACCGATTTAAAAAGCCTTTATATAATCAAATTGAAAATAAACTACAATACATATTAATTGTATATAATGCTTCATCTATTCCATAAAAACTTAATCAACACTTGATCCACTTGCTCGTTTTCATGAAGTTTACTATGCTGCCCCATTTTCCCTAAAATTTCTTTTTCTGTATATGAATTAGCATGCGGTGCTAGTAAATACTTGAGTGAACGTGAGGAAACGTTAGATACTATCCCATCAGAATTGCTGCCATCATTTAAATTACCATAAATGTTCAAAATCGATACGCCTTTAGGATATAAGGATTTCATCTTTAGCAATTCTTTGTAGATATCATTCATTTGTTTAGGTTTACCATCATGATCCAAAGTAGTATAAGAAGTTTTATCATAGGCAATAATCCCATTAAAATGACCTGCTATATCTACCTGTTTTTCCAACTTAGGCAAGCTTTTTCTTTTTCCATAGTCCATCAATAAGTACATAATACTCATATTCCCCATTGAATGGCCTACTAAATTCATTTTCTTATAATGATATTGCTTTTGTACAGCCATAATTGCGGCATAAGCATACTTAGCATCTGTATGATAATCAGTATTTTCGTTATCCAAATATCCAACTTTTACAATTGGATTTTTTGCTTGTTTAGAAATAGCATTTTGAATATGAGCTACTCCATTTTTATCAACTATTACAGTTAATACATCTTTAGTAACACCAGCTTTTTTAGCCGCATTTACCATCTGCTTTTCAGCATTAATGCTTGAACCCCAACCATGAAAAAAGAAAGTCACAGTCCCTTTATCAGCCTGTTTAATAGTTTGAACAGGTACATTAGCTTTATTTTTACTTGCTTTTTTAACTGCAGCACAAGCCGTCAAAGTGAAACAAGCAAAGATGCAAGCTAAAATCTTTAGTATATTTTTCATCATTGATTACTCTTTTCTGTTAACTTAACAAAAAAAGCCTGCACTCAGGCAGACTTTTAATGTTTAGGATTATAGTAATTGATATGTAATTTTCTTTCTAATTTGCTAATTTTAGATCCTAAAATACTGTGTGCTAATCCACTAATTAATGCTAAGAAACCATAAACTAATGCACCAACTACTACGCAAATTGCAACTAAAATCATTGCAGTAATTCGACGATCTGCTGGAATGAATTTACCAAGAATAAATTGTAAAGCAAAAATCACTATAAACATTATTGCTGAAAAACTCATTATTCCAATAAAGCGCCGTTTAGTTCTCTTAAAATTAAAGTGAAAGGCAACTTTTAAGTGCTTCAAAGAAAGCAAAATTGTAAATAAGAATGCTAAATCTGTCGCAATCAAAGGTCCATTAACTTGGAACAAGCGAATAAGTGGATATTGGATTATACACTTAACAATTAGACCAACAACTAAGTACTTTATGGCAAGAATATTTTCTGACAATCCCTGCTGAACCGCCATTAAAACTGTAAATAATCCTAAGATAATAGCTGTAAATGATGCAATGAATAACACATTACTGCCAACAGGATCAAAACTATAAAAAATAGTGTAAATAGGCGTACTAATAGCTGCCATACCAAAAGCAGATGGAATCATGAAGAAAAAGAATAATTCCAAAGTATTTTCAATTTGCTTACGAATATCTTGATAATCTCTTCTTGCCTTAGCACCTGATAAAAGAGGAATTGCAGTAACTGCCATAGCTGTGGATAAAGACACAATAATCATAATCAGCTTATTAGCATTTAGACCAAACAAGGCATACATACTTTCAATCTGATCAAAACTGGCATGAACAAAGCTAGCCATGATTGGATGGAACGTATATTGATCAACTAACTGAAAAATATTAATTCCTGAATCAATAATAATAAATGGAATTGACTGTTGGACTATTTCTAGTAATAAGCTATTGGTCGATACTTGTAGTTCATTATTAGAATTTTCAACTAGGTTATCCATCTTAGCCTTTTGCTTTTGGTAGTAATATACCAAAAGTAAAATTCCAAACATTGCACCAATTGCTGCAGCTAAATTAGATTGGGTAACTGCTCGCAAATAGTTTCCATCTTGTATCTTCATAATGACATATGCAGTCATAAGCATCCATGCTACTCGAGCAAGTTGCTCAATAAACTGCGATAAAGCACTGGGCATCATGTCATTAAAACCTTGAAAGTAGCCACGCATGAGACTCATCAAAGGAATGATTAAGATTGCATAAGATAGACTCTTTAAAACTGGAACTTGTCTTGCATCTTGTCCTGCTAATATCGGAGCAAGACCAAACATCAGCCCAGCACAAACAATTCCAAAACCTATCATTAAGAGCAATCCACGATGAAATAGCTTACGAGATACCCCATATTCATTTAAAGCATTATACTTAGCAATTTGTTTAGCAACTGCGCCAGGAATTCCAGCCGTTGAAACTATAATAAATAAACTATAAATATTATAGCTTTGAGCAGTAATTGCATTAGCTAAATTTCCATCTTTTCCCATCCATGCATACCATGGAATGATATACAATGCACCTAAAATTCGTGAAAGAATAGAACCAGCTGTCATCCAAGCAGAACCCTTTAAAAGCTGAGCTTGGGAATCTTTATTTTCTATATTTTTATTTTCCATACTTTTTTCCATTCAAGAATGTTATGTATTAATTCTACTATCCAAAAAAATCAAACTAATAGAATTAGCTCTATTTAGGAAAAAATTAACCTATTTAGCAACGATGTTAACAATCTTGTTTGGAATTACAATAACCTTCTTCACATCTTTACCTTCAAGGAATTTTTGCACGTGATGATCTGCCATAGCTGCTTTTTCAAGTTCGTCTTTAGCAGCATCTTTATTAGCAGTGAACTTACCACGTAACTTACCATTAACTTGAACCATAATTTCAACAGTTGATTCAACTAACTTGGCTGGGTCAAATTTTGGCCATTCAGCGTAAGAGATACTTTCATCGTGACCAAGTACTTGCCAGATTTCTTCCATCATGTGAGGCGCAACAGGTGCTAATAACTTAACAAAGCCTTCAGCATATTCCATTGGAATTGTCTTAGCCTTTTGAGCTTCATTTACAAAGACCATCATTTGTGAAATAGCAGTATTAAAGTGCAAGTTTTCAAAGTCTTCAGTAACCTTCTTCACGGTTTGATTATAAACCTTATCTAAACTGCCATCATTTTCTTTAACAACCTTATCACTAACAATTGGATCTAAGTCTAAGTCATTAACAAATAAACGCCATACACGATCTAAGAACTTCTTAGTTGAAGCTGGGCCATTGTCATCCCAGTCAATTGAAGCATCTAATGGACCCATGAACATTTCATAAGTTCTAAGTGAGTCAGCACCATATTCTTCAATAACTTCATCTGGGTTAACGACGTTACCCTTAGACTTACTCATCTTGTCGTGGTCTTTCAAGATTAAACCTTGGTTGTATAACTTTTGGAATGGTTCCTTGGTTGGAACAACACCCAAGTCGTAAAGAACCTTATGCCAGAATCTTGCGTAAAGTAAGTGACGAACGGCGTGTTCTGCACCACCAATGTACAAGTCAACTGGTAACCACTTCTTAAATAATTCATAGTCACCTAACTTTTCATTGTTGTGTGGATCAATATAACGTAAGTAGTACCATGAAGAACCAGCCCAGTTAGGCATAGTGTTAGTTTCACGCTTACCTTTACGGCCATTTTCATCAACTACGTTAACCCAATCAGTCAAGTTAGCAAGTGGGCTTTCTGGGGTACCACTTGGCTTGATATCTGTTGCATGTGGTAAAACAAGTGGCAATTCATCTTCAGGAACTAAAGTAGTTTCGCCATCTTCCCAGTGAATTACTGGAATTGGTTCACCCCAGTATCTTTGACGACTGAAGTCCCAGTCGCGAAGCTTATAGTTAACCTTAGCTTCACCAAAATTATGTTCTTCAAGGTAAGCGATAATCTTCTTCTTAGCGTCAGCGATGTTTAGGCCATCTAAGATATCACTATTTACGTGAACACCATCATCTACAAAGGCTTCTTTATCTAAGTCGCCACCTTCAATTACCCGCTTCATTGGTAAATCATGCTTCTTAGCAAATTCGTAATCTCTTTGATCGTGAGCTGGAACTGCCATGACAGCACCAGTACCATAACTTGCTAAAACATAGTCACCAATCCAAACCGGAACTTCTTCACCATTAACAGGGTTAATTGCAAAGGCACCAGTAAAGACACCACTCTTATCTTTATTCAAATCTGTTCTTTCAAGGTCAGACTTTGATTCAACTTCCTTGATATAAGCTTCAACAGCAGCCTTTTGTTCAGGTGTGGTAATTTCCTTAACAAGGGGATTTTCTGGAGCTAAGACAGTGTAGCAAACGCCGTATAAGGTGTCTGGGCGAGTAGTATATACTTCAAAACTCTTGTCGCTATCTTTAATCTTAAAGCGCACTTGTGCACCTTCAGAACGACCAATCCAGTTTCTTTGCATTTCCTTAACTGGTTCTGGCCAATCTAAATCATCTAAATCTTCCAATAAACGATCAGCGTAAGCTGTCATCTTAAGCATCCATTGACGCATATTCCGGCGGTAAACAGGATAACCACCTCGTTCAGTCTTACCATCAACGATTTCTTCGTTAGCAACAACAGTTCCTAAATCTGGTGACCAGTTAACAGGAACTTCTGCTTCATAGGCAAGTCCCATCTTGTACATTTGTTCAAAGACCCATTGTGTCCACTTGTAAAAGTTAGGATCACTAGTTCTAACTTCACGATCCCAATCATAAGAAAAGCCCAACATATTAAGTTGCTTTTTAAAGTTAGCAATATTTTCATCAGTTACGATAGCTGGATCTTGCCCAGTCTTTAAAGCGTATTGTTCAGTTGGCAAGCCAAATGCATCCCAACCCATTGGGTGAAGCACATTATAGCCTTGTGCACGCTTCATTCTAGAAACAATATCAGTTGCAGTATAGCCTTCTGGGTGACCTACATGAAGCCCTTTACCAGATGGAAATGGGAACATATCTAAGGCATAGTAATTCTTCTTCTTTGGATCTGTGCCAGTTTTAAAAGTATTGTGTTCTGTCCAATACTTTTGCCACTTCTTTTCAACTACTTTGTGGTTATACATATTTATCCTCCTAATAAAAAAGTCCTATGAAAAAATCATAGGACGAAAATTCGCGGTACCACCTAAGTTCCATGCATACACATGACACTCAATAGTATCTTAAAGCGATACCAGACTCTGGGCTAATAAAAAGGCGAGTTCAAAGCGCTACTTAAAGTCTTGCACCAACCGACTCTTCTCTAAATAAGTAACTAACTTTTACTACTCCTTACCCTTTATTATCTTATTGACAATAATTATAATTTACCACATAAGCTTAATTTTAACAAAGGTGAATATTTATGAAAGAAAAAAATTATCTTACTTGTTTTAGTATATTAGCTATTATTTCAAGTGCTTTTTATGCATTTTGGGCATTTAGTGTTGCTTATCAGGCAAGCTTTATTAAAGGGTTCGACAAACTTTTTATAAATTTAATTGCTAATCAAAATAAAACTGAATTATTTATTTTGAAGCATTTAACAGTTCTAGCTAATACTCCTGTAGTCATTGGATACACCGTAGTCTTAGTAATATTTTTACTTTTGAAAAGAAAATATGCATTAGCTGGTTTTAGTACCTTTGTAATGGCTCTTGCTAATGGAAACAACTGGCTACTAAAACATATTGTACAGCGTCCCCGTCCAGCAGTTTCTCATTTAGTAAAAGCAACTGGTTATTCATTTCCAAGTGGTCATTCAGCCGGAAGTATGTCAATTTGCTTAGTTTTATTTGTAGTGGTCCTTATCTTAATGAATAAAGGGCTATTAAAACGCTTATTATTAATCATTCTTCCAATTATTCCTTTTATTATTGGAATGAGCCGAATTTATGTCCATGTCCATTATCCTAGCGATGTACTTGGAGGCTTCATTGAAGCAATTACTTATTTTCTATTAGGGCTATTAATTTTTCAAAGTAAATTATTCAAAAATAATGACAAATAATAACACAAAAGGCTATCGGAAAAATCCGATAGTCTTTTTGCTTGATTAATTTTAATGATATAAGTCAAATCTACCAACTGAGAAGGTCTCTTTTAAGCCACCAGTTTCCATCAAAGACTTATCAATAATAATCTTCTTCAACGCAGATGCTAAGTAGCCTTTGTAGCCCACGCCCAGTGCCTTACCTGCAGCTTGGGTTTCACCAATCGCAACCACAACACCCAAGTCATGATATTCATACTTAGCTGGACGAGCTTGTTGATTTACTCGGCTTTGAATATCTTTTGCTGCATAATTAGCCATTGAAAGAGCCATTTGTGCGGTGTTAGGCCATGGCCACTTCTTACCAGGTACCATTACACTTGATACATCCCCTAAAACATAAATATCATCACTTTCAGGAGCAGTCAAATGATCTGTGACCATTACCCGGCCACGACGATTCTTAAACCATGACTTGTCAATTACAGGACTACCACTAAAGCCTGTCATCCAAATTCTGATTCCAGCTTTAATTTCTTTAGCTTGATCATCATCTTTCATCTTGTAAATAACCGAATCGTTAGTTACTTCTTGGACAAAGGCTGGCTTAATAATTTCAATCTTGTTCTTATCAAGTAAGCCTAAAGCGTAATCTAACAGCTTACCTTGGAACATTGGTAAAAGACGGGGTGAAGCATCAATCATTTGAATTCGAATATCTTCTGGTTTAGCTTCAGCCATTTTGGCAAGGCGGGGTCTTGCTTCAGCTAAAGCACCAGCAAGTTCAATTGCTTGGAAGCCTGCACCACAAATGACAATTGATAAATGCTTAATATCGCGGTCTTGCTTGTAGGCCTTCATTTCAGCATAGATGTGGTCACGAATTGCTTCTGCTTCTTTGACATTGCTCATTGGCAAAGCATTTTCTTTTGCCCCGCGAACTCCCATGTCACTTAAGACAAAGCCTAAACCTAAAACGCAGTAGTCATAAGCAATAGCGCCATGATTCTTTAAATCAACAGTCTTTTCATGAATGTTAACTTTTTCAACTTCATCAACGATTAAGTCTGTCATCTTAGGATTTAAGACATCAGCTAATTCATAAGACATGCGAGTATAAGGGTAGGCTCCAGAAGCAACTTCATAAAGTCGCATAGTTTCGTAGTGATAAGGATTTCTATCTACTAAGGTGATATGAACTTCATTCTTTAACTTTTTTTGTAAAGCGACAACAGTCTTCAAACCTGCGTAACCTGCGCCCAAAACTACAATATTTTTCATAGATACTCCTCTTTTCTATTAAATTAATGCTCCGATTAAATAAGTAAGTGCATAAATCAAAGAACCCATTAAGAGAATCTTAACTGCACAGATAAAAGTCTTAGTTTTTACCTGCTCAGCTAAAAAGATGCGAGTTTGCTTATAAATAATTGGCGCAATTAAAATTGTTAACATTACCGTCATTGGTGCTAACTTAAGCCAAGGCAAAATAAGCACTACTAGTAAAGCCAAAATGTTCTTAATAACAAAAAACTTCAATGCCCACTTCTTACCGATAAAGTGAATGATAGTCTTGCGGTGATTATCTTCATCTTCTTGTGCATCGCAAATATTGTTAGCCAGCATTAAATTGGATATCCACAATTCATCTGGTAAAGCTAGTAAAAATATCTTTGCTAAAGTTAAAAGACTCCAATTAAAGACTTGGTAGCTATTTAAGTAGACACTTAACAAAACAATCATAAAGCCCATAGTAAAGCCTGATGCTAGTTCACCAAATGGCAAACTTGAAATAGGTAGTGGCCCTGATGAATAAGCATATCCTATAAAGAAGCAAAATACTCCCATCCATAAAACAGCTAATCCTGTTTTATAAACTAACCATAGACCAATTAGTGCCGAAATTACAGTAAAAACTATAATTAAATTACGTACTAATTTTGGTGAGATATTTTCTCTACCGATGATATTAGTTTTTTGTTGGTAAACCTGACTATCTGCGTGATAATAGTCATTGTAGTTATCAAGCATATCAACCACCATGTTAAACATAAACATTGCAACAAAAAAGGCAATTGACACTAGCCAATTTATGGAATGATAATAATAAATGCTATAAGAAAGACCTAAGATAAAAGGTAAAACACTAGCAGATTTAGCTTTTATTTCTACTAGTTCTAAAAAAGTCGCAACTGACATCAAGCCACTTCCTCTCATTTTTGATGCCACTTATATTATCGATTTTTTATTTAAAATAGTTAAGGAAAAATTTATGACTAATTCAAAACCTTGGAAAAAATATCCACTAATTGCCAATGAATTAGCTCAAGTAAATGAGCTTCTCAAGCAAACAATGCATGCGCCAAATAAGAATTTAGAATCAGCATTGAAAGAAATGGCCGATAATGGTGGTAAATATCTTCGTCCAAGTCTGGTGCTTTTAGCAGCTCATGCTGTTGGTAAAACTAATAAACAAATTATTCAAATTGCCACTGCAATTGAAACTTTACATATGGCAACTTTAATCCACGATGATGTCATTGATGATTCTGATAAAAGACGTGGTAAACCCAGTATTCAGTTTGCTTTCGGCAAAGATGTTGCTGTTTATGCTGGGGACTTACTTTTTACAAATTTTTTTGACTTAATGCTAGATGTGAATGAACCTGAATACCTTCGGCTCAATGCTCAGACTATGCGCCAAATTTTAAATGGAGAACTTGGCCAAATGAATCAGCGTTTTAATCTTGAGCAAACATTTGACGATTACCTAGCCGATATTAAAGGTAAAACCGCTACCCTCTTTCGCCTAGCAGCTGAAGAAGGCGCTCACTTTGCTGGGGGAAATCTGGAGCAAACGCAAATTTTAGCTAATTTTGCGGAAGACTTAGGAATTGCCTTTCAAATTATCGATGATATCTTAGATTATCGTGGTAGCAGTCAATTAAATAAACCAATGCTCGAAGACTTACCTACAGGCGTTTATTCTCTACCACTTTTACTTACCTTAAAACAGCCCGACTTAAAGGCACAATTATTGCCACTTTTAAATAAGAGAACTGCAATGACTGTTAAAGATATTAAGCAAATTCAAGCAATTGTTATTGATAGTGGCGCAATCACTGAAAGTAAACAACTAGCGCAAAATTATGCCCAAAAAGGTATAGCTGAACTAGCAAAATTAGCACCAAATCCTGCTGTTAAAATTTTAGAAAAAATGGCAAAAGAACTTTTGCAAAGAACTTTTTAGCTGATCAAAGACCTTGGTCAGCTTTTTTTAGTTCCCTAAAGCGACTACTATTTTCCCATAATTCATTTGGACTACCTTGGATGACAATTTGACCATGTTCAATAAACAAGACTTGGTCCATCTTATCAATTCCTTGCAAGTGGTGTGTTATCCAAATCATTGTTTTCCCAACTAATTGCTGATTAAAGGTGTCAATAACAGCTTGTTCAGTTACTGAGTCTAGCCCTACTGTTGGCTCATCTAGTAAAACAATTGGAGCATCTTGTAATAAGATTCTAGCTAAGGCTAAACGATGACGTTCACCACCAGAAAAACGCAACCCCGCTTCATCTACTTTGGTATCTAACTTTTGAGGCAATTTTTTCACCATTTCAAGTAAGCCAACTCTATCTAAGGCATCCCAAATTTGCTCATCACTTGCTGTTTCATTACCTAAACGCAAATTGTTAGCAATCGTGGTGTTAAACAAGTAAGGCTTTTGGTTAATCACACTAAAATAATTAGCAATTTGATCACCAAATTTGGCAGTTGGAATGCCATTTAAGCTAATGCTACCTTGACTAGGTAACCGATCTCCGCGCAGTAAGCTAGCTAGCGTGCTTTTTCCTGCTCCACTTTGGCCTAAAATTGCTATTTTTTCACCAGCCACTATCTTGAGATTAATCCCGCTTAAAACTTCTTTATCAGTCTTAGGATAAGTGTAATGAACATCCTTTAAAAGTAAGTTATATGGAGCTTCAATTTGAATTTTTTCGTTATTAGTAATTTTTTCTGTTTTTAACTTATTTAGCCGTCTTAGTGATTTTTCATAGACATTAGTCTCTTGTCCTGCAGCAGGTAAGCCAGCAATTGCTTCGTTTAATGGAAATACCGCTAAAACAAAAGCTGCAATCCAGTTAGTAGCATGAGCAAATTTACCAGCACCCCAAATAATTAAGCTGACAATAACTAACAAGTAAAACATTTGAACTATAAAATTCCGTTTACGTTCAAAACTCTTTATTTGTTGTTGAACTTCAACCATCTTAGCTTGATTATCAACATGAAGCTTTAAGAATTCTTGGCTACGTCCTGAAAGGACCCAATCACTAACCCCCATCACATTATCAGTCAAGTCGACATAGAGTCGGTCACGTGCCTCTTTTTCAAAGCTTTGCTTAGACCCATTAACAATAATTGACCAGATAGGAATAGCAAAAATCATAATTCCGAAAACAAGAAGCATCCATAAACCCATTAACGGTGTTAAAAAGCCGAGTGCAACTACTATAATTGCATATAAGCCCCAGGCAACAAACATTGGAAAAATAGACCGCAAATATAGATTTTGAATGTGACTAACATCATCTGAAAGAAGTCCTAAGATATCACCTAGTTGATATTTACTATTAAACTTAGTTGCATCTACTTCTAAGGCATCATAAAGGTTCTGTCTAAACTTCGAAGTCATCTGAAAGACCCAGTTATGACTCGCCAATCTTTCCAAATATTGCAAGGCTGGTCTACCAATTCCGAAGGCTCTAGTCAAAACAATCGGCACATAAACTAGCAAAATATTTTCCGGCTTGGTGGCAGACTTACTAATTAAAAAGCCCGCACAAAACATTAATCCCGCTGCACAAACAAAAGTTAGAATCCCTAAAGAAATTGCAAGGACTAATGTTTTTTTGTATCGCTTCAAAAACGGCTTAACCCATCGGTCCTCTTTAAGCGCTTGAATAATTGGAATTTTGTTAAACATTCTTAGTCCCCCGCATTTCTTGCGTTAATTTGGTAAAATAACCTGCTTCTTTTGTTAATTCGTCAAATGTGCCTTGCTGAACCAACTTGCCTTCATGCATAACCAAAATATAATCCATTTCTTTTAACCAGTGCAGACGGTGAGTAGCAAAGATGACTAATCTATTTTCCATTAGTGGCAACATTTGCTTCTTCAAATCAACCTCAGTTTCTATGTCTAAGTGAGCAGTCGGTTCATCAAATAACATTACTTTTCTAGTTTTATCTAAGAATGCCCGCGCAAGTGCAATTCTTTGTGCTTGTCCACCTGATAAGACCCGCTTACCTTGACCGATAATTGTATCAAGTCCTTCTGGCAGTTCTGATACTAATTCATCTAAGCTCACGACATGAATCGCCTTCATAATTTCAGCATCACTTGCCTCAGGAGTATAGAAGGCAATATTTTCACGTAAACTAGCAGTAAAAACGTAAGGATTCTGCGGAATATAAAGCATCTGCTGATGCCAAGCTGGAATATTTAAAGTTGCGGCTTTTTGTCCATCAATTATTATTTTTCCTGATTTTGGTGGTAAAAAGCCACTTAATAAATTAATCAAAGTTGACTTACCAGAACCACTCATCCCAATAATACCAACTTTTTCATAGCCCTTAATTTCAACTGAAACTGGCCCTATTTCAGTTTGATTATTATAGTTAAATTCTAAGTTTTCTAACTTAAGTTCACTCTTTGAATTCCAAGGTTCAATCGCTAAATCAGCACTAGCTTGCATTGGGCGACTAATTAATTCATTAATTCGCTTGAAAGCATTCTTACCATTTAAGGTTGCATGATAATCACTAGCAAAATTTCTGATTGGTAAGAAATACTCAGGCGCTAAAATCAGAATTGATAAAGCTGGATATAATGGCAATTGTCCATTTAAAAGGCCAAAGCCCAAATATACTGCTACGACAGCAATTGATAGCGTAGTAAAGAAATCTAAGGCAAAAGTTGAAAGCATCGCCACTTTAAGGACTGCCATCGTTTTATGGCGAAAATCTTCGCTGACACGAAAAATACTTTTTGAATATCTTTTACTCAGGCCTAAATATTTCAAGGTATCAATTCCACGTAGTGAATCGATAAAGTTATTAGATAGTTTTTGAAAATCACCAAATTGCTTACTTGCCCGGTCTTTAGCAGCATAACCCAAAATGATCATGAACAGTACAATCAGCGGATACATCAATAACAGCCCCAGAGCTGACTGCCAGTTAATAAAGAGCATGGCAATAAAAAGCAAAATAGGAATTATCATCATCGCTAAAACTTTAGTATAAATCAGCTTGATATAATCCCGAACTTCATCAATTCCATATAAAGCCATCGTAATTAAACTCCCAGTCCCTTGGCTTTGAACTAAGGATTGGCCAGATTTAAAAATCTTATTTAATAACTGCTGACGCAACTTTTCGACTTCTTGACTAGAATAAGTTTCCAGCATTTTATCTTTAAGCAAATCAATTAGCTGTCTACCAGTAAGGCAAACAATAAAGATTAATAGATACTGCCAGTTTAACTTCTTCCCTTGCCAAAGAGTTGTTAAAACTGCACTTAACGATAAAGCCTGGCCAATAATCAAAAAAGCCTGCAGAACTTCAAGTACTGCAAGCTTTTTCAAAATTGAACCAGCACCAGCAAGTTTAAATAGGTGTTGATCAATCATCTTAATATCCTTCTCCTACTGCAGGCATCTCGATTCTCTTGCGGAAAATCCAGTATGACCAAATTGTATAAGCAAGAACAATTGGAACGAAAATAAAGGTTGCAATTGTCATAACTGTCAAAGTGTAATTTGATGATGAAGCTGTCTTAATCATCAAATCAAAGTTACTGCTGATAGATGAAATCATTAATCTTGGGAATAATCCACAGAAAATCAAAGCTACCAATGAAATTAAAGTTAAGCCACTAAATGTGAAGGCATAACCTTGATGATTGCTAAAGACTGAGACATGTCCAGCAACTGAGAATGCTACAATTAGCACTAGGCAAATCAAAGTCAAAATTGGATGTACCTTGATAAAGTCAGTTTGAAATAGCAATAACAAGGCAAAGACCACTTCGCCTGCGTAAAGTACCCAATAAAGTGCTTGAGCATAGTTGCGAGCGCGATCACAGATAACGCCTTTAGTTCTCAAAACAATATAATTCAAGCCATGAAGGTACGTTAATAAAGTTAAGGCAATGCCGCCAACAACTGAGAACCAGTTAAAGTAATCAAAGAAGCTAGCGCTCATATTACCTTTAGCATCAATTGGCATACCTTTAATCATTGAGACAAACATTACTCCTAAGAAAAATGGAGCAATAAAACTACCTAATGCCAAAGCATTATCCCAAATCCTTTTATTTGGTTGAGAACTTTGAGCTCTAAATTCAAATGAAACACCACGAATAATTAACCCTACCAGAATCAATAATAAGATTAAGTAGTAGCCGGAAAACAGTGAGGCATACCAGTATGGGAATGATGCGAACATCGCACCACCAGCAGTAATTAACCATACTTCATTACCATCCCAAACTGGCCCAATTGTTTGAATAACTTGACCTCTTTCTTCGTCGTTATGAGCTAAGGTTTTAACTGCCATTCCGACACCATAATCAAAACCATCTAAGAAGAAGAAGCCACTAAATAGAACTCCAATTAGGATAAACCAAAGAATTTGTAAGACTGACATTTAGAAGGCCCCCTTTGCAAATGGATCAGTTGCAAAACTAGCTTGATCCTTCTTAGCCAATTCATCAGGGTCATTGTGTAAGTAGCGAATAATTAAGCTAATTAAAACAACAGCTAAACCAGTAAATAAGCAGAAGTAAACAATATTTGAAGTTAGCAATGAAGCAACTGAAACATTTGGAGAAACACTTTGTTCAATTGTAAATAAACCATAAACTGTCCAAGGTGCACGGCCAAGTTCAGTAATTAACCAACCACAAGTGTTAGCAATAAATGGTGTAAAGGTCATTAATGCTAATACCCATAAACACCAACGATGTTCATATAAGCTTTGCTTCTTCTTGCAAGTCATAACTAAACCTACAATTGAAACTAAAGCCATTAATGAACCAAATCCAGCCATAAAGCGGAAGCTCCAGAATAGGGTATTAACTGGAACATAGTAATTCATCTTATGACCGGCAATATGGGTACCATAACGCTTTTCAAGTTCAGAGTTGATTTCTTCCATACCCTTAACTGAGCCTTTAGTGCTGTGGTAAGAAAGAATACTCAACATATCAGGAATTTCAATCTTGCCTTTCACTTCGTGAGTCTTCGGATCAGCAAACCCCACAACAGTCCAAGGAGCTTCATCACCTGTTGTCTTATATACTGCTTCAGTAGCCGCAAATTTCATTGGTTGATCATGAACAAGGGCTTGCATTTGTACATCCCCCATGCCAATTGAACCTAACGAGAAAATTAGCATTAAGAGAAGACCTAAACGCATTGTCTTATGATAGATTTCTTGGTTAACAGCTGATAAGTTTTTCTTCTTAAGTAATTGAAAGGCAGTTAACCCAGTAATAATTGTTGCACCAGTTAAAAGTGCACCAGTTAACACGTGTCCTAATTCCAAAACTAATTGCTTATTAGTTAATAAGGCAGCAAAATCAACCATTTCAGCTCTACCATTTCTAATAGTAAAGCCAACTGGGTGTTGCATAAATGAGTTAGCAGCTAAAATCCATAGTGAAGAAGTAACTGTCCCAAAAACAATCATCCAAATAAAGAATAAGTGTAACTTTTTACCAACCTTATTCCAAGTAAACATCCATAGTCCAATGAATGTTGATTCAATAAAGAATGATAATAATGCTTCAAATGCTAGTGGAGCACCAAAAATATCTCCCATAAATCTAGCATAATCAGACCAATTCATCCCAAACTGGAATTCTTGAATAATCCCAGTTACAACACCTACTGCAAAACTAAGTAAGAAGATGTTTCCCCAAAATCTGGTCATCTTTTTATACTCATCTTTGCCAGTATGAACATACATTGATTCCATTACAGCGACTGTAAACACCGTACCAATTGAAAATGGTACAAAGAAAAAGTGAAAAATCGTTGTCATTGCGAATTGGAATCTTGCAAGACTAACAATATTCATTCTAGACACCTCCAAAAAATATATTATTATTTATTTGGAAAGAGCAATAATAATATATTCACTCAATCACAGTTTACTGCTTGTTGAAATCAGTTTCAAGAATTATAAATATNCGTAATATCAATTGATATTACGCACTTTTATTTTGTTCGTTTATTTTTTACTTTCATGATAAGTTATGTTAATTACAAATGCCAAAATAATTACTATCAAACTAGTAATATAAACACTCTGTAAACTTATATGTAGGACATTCCGTAAATCTGGTACCAAGTCCTTAGCTAATTGATGAACCTTTTGTGAATTAACCACCTTGTTCATCATCGACATATTTAAATTAGAATGCTTACTTAACTGATGGGCCATTACACTGTTAAAAACAATCCCATAAATTGAAACCATAACAGTTTGTCCTAAATATTTCATAAGAGTATTAAAAGCAGTGGCAACACCAATATTTTCTTTTCCTACAATTACTTGACTTTTAACTTGTGTAGTTGTAGCAATAGTCCCAAAAGTTAGTCCATGTAAAAAGGTAATAGCGCAAAACACCCCAAATTGTGTATATGTTGGTATTACTACCAAAACTAAATCCGCTATAAATAAGAATATTAATGAATAGGATATAAGCCTTTTTGACCCCAATTTGGGCATTAAGCTACCCGCAATAAAAGAACCAATCACCCACATTAATGCACTTGGCGTTACAGCAAACCCCGCAATAGATGCAGGTAGGCCATTTATTCCTTGCATCCACGTTGGCAAATAAAATTCAAGTCCAATTACTACTCCCATAATGAGTAGCGTAATTGCATTTTGCGCAACAAATTCTTTATTTTTAAACATTTCAAGTGGCATTATTGGATCTGTAGCTTTTTGTTCTGCCTTTTTAAAAAAGAAAATAGAAACACAACTTAAAGTTAGTAAGCTTATTAGCAACAATACTGAATAATTTTCACTTAAGCCCTGCAAAAAGAGCATAAAAGCAAGTAAGAAACTAACTAAAAAAATAGTTCCTCTAAGATCTAACTTACCGTCCTTAGGGACAATCTTTTCTTTAAAGAAGAAACTGATTAATAGAAAAGCTAAAACACCAAAAGGTAAATTAATATAAAATACCCAATGCCAAGTTAAATGTTGGACAATAAATCCACCAAGTAAAGGAGCAATTACTGACGCTAAACCCCAAAAACTTGAATTTAGTCCTATCATTTTTGCGCGCTTATGAAGTGGATACATATCAGCCAGCATTGTAATTGCAACTGGCTGAATTGCTCCTGAACCAATTCCTTGAATCACTCTAAAGACAATTAACTGAAGCATATTATGAGAAAGACCACATAAACACGATCCCAATACAAAAACCAAAATTCCGAATAGAAAAACGGGTTTTCTTCCAAAACGGTCAGCCATCTTCCCATATAATGGAGTTGAAATTGCAGTCATCAGCAAAAATATTGAAACAACCCAGTTCATAATTTCTAATCCATCTAAATCAGAAACAATGGTTGGCATTGCAGTTGAAACAATTGTGCCTTCAACTGCACTCATAAAAGTAGTTAAAAAGATAGCAAAAGTAACAATTGCAACTTTCTTTTTTTCCATTTATATGACCTACTAATTTTCCTTAATGTAATCTAAAATTTCTTGGGTTTTATCAGTTCTTTCCCAAGGTAAATCAATATCTGTTCTACCAAAGTGTCCGTAAGCAGCAGTTTGACGATAAATCGGACGTCTTAAATTGAGCATTTCAATAATTCCTGCCGGTCTTAAATCAAATACAGATCTAACTGCTTTTACTAAAACATCATTTGCCACTTTTCCTGTTCCTTCAGTATCAATTCTAATTGAAACAGGGTGTGCTACACCGATTGCGTAGGCTAATTGAACTTCACATTTCTTGGCAAGTCCTGCAGCAACAATATTTTTTGCAACGTATCTAGCTGCATAACTGGCACTACGATCTACTTTTGTAGCATCTTTACCAGAGAATGCACCACCACCATGACGTGCATAACCACCATAGGTATCAACAATTATTTTTCGACCAGTTAAGCCAGAATCTCCTTTGGGTCCACCAATAACAAAGCGGCCAGATGGATTAATTAAATATTTTGTATCATCATCTAGAAGTTCATTAGGAATAACAGTTTTAATTACATCTTCTACCATTGCGCGCTTAATTTCTTCATTTGAAACTTCAGCATCGGTTTGAGTAGAAATAACAACTGTATCTACACGCTTAGGTTGGTCATTTTCATCATATTCAACAGTAACTTGAGCTTTACTATCAGGTCTTAACCAAGTAAGAATATTCTTTTTTCTAAGTTCTGCAACTTTTCTCATCAATCGGTGAGCCAATGAAATTGGTAATGGCATTAATTCAGGAGTTTCATCAATTGCATAACCAAACATTAATCCTTGGTCTCCTGCACCTATTTTATCCAAAGCATCTGAATCATTAGTGTCACGAGTTTCAATTGAGTGATCAACTCCTCCGGCGATATCTGGAGACTGTTCATCAATATCAACCATAACAGCACAATTATTACCGTCAAAACCAAGACTTGGGTCGTTATAACCAATATCTAAAATTGTTTGACGAACAACACTCTGAATATCAACATATGCTGAAGTTGAAATTTCACCAAAAACAAAGACCATACCAGTAGTAACAATCGTCTCACAAGCAACACGCCCATTTGGATCTTGCTTTAAAATGGCATCTAAAACAGCATCAGATATCTGATCTGCAATCTTATCTGGATGTCCTTCTGAAACTGATTCTGAAGTAAATAAACGTTTTTCCATAATGTCCCCCTATAGACAAGCTATTCGGTTACAAGGCATCTTCGCATTACGAATCCTATCAGGACTTGAACCGATCTAATAAATTGATAATTCTAATAATTCGTTCCTATGGTATAAAAAAAGAACCACCTAAACGGTGGTTCTTTAGGAACTATGGAGGATACAGGGCTCGAACCTGTGACC
>NZ_AYYU01000025.1 GCF_001436455.1 Lactobacillus jensenii DSM 20557 | reverse complement strand
TCCAAGTGCAATTATGACATTAGCCATAATATATAAGCTCCAGTCTATTCCGAATAAACATACAAGCACTTCCAAGTTGAATAAATGAAATGTGAGGGGATGTAGTTATTCTTCACTACGAGCTCGTCTTCTTGATGAGCTTTTTTATGATAAAATATCAGTATTAGGAGGGTATAAGGGATTATATGGACCGCACTAATCTGAAGAATTATCTAAAAGATAATTATGAAAATGACCAAGATTTCGCTAAGGACTTTGTTCAATGTAGCCTTAACGTTAATACTGGTATCGCAATTATTAACTTACGCAAGAAGATGGGGCTTACTCGTGAAGAATTCGCTCGATATGTTAATATGCCACAAGCAACTATTTTACAGATTGAACAAGGTGATGTTGATGTGACAACTGACTTGCTTGTGAAGCTAGCTACGGCATCTAAGCAACATATTGAGATTAATTTTAGTCCAATTTTTGACGAATAATTAGCAATTAATATAATCATAGGCAATTACATACTATCGATGTAATTGCTTTTTTTGTTAGAAAGGGCTTAACTGCTTGATAGCCAAGGAAGATGCGTGATTTATAGGTGATTAAGTTATTACAATTTAAGCGTAATTTGATACCGCTTTTTTCTAATTCGGGTGTAATTTTTATCCCGAAAATTCAATTACTATATTAATAATGTCTAGCAAAAAATACGTTCTTTAGCAATTCTTAATAATATATTGCTTGTAAATTAATGAAAAAGCCGATATTATTAGCAAATATATTTATTTAAGTATCATAAATATTCAATTTTTAATTTATTAGGAGGATTTATGGCCACAAAACGCCAAGCTAATTTACCAACTGCTACCGAATTTCAAGTTTGGGATAAAGAAAAGATAAGAAAGTACATCCCCAATCATCAAGCCTTAAAAGAATACATTACGATTGACTCTACTTATAAAATAAAACCGTCAATGATTGTCTTATTTGATTTCAGTTCAGAACCAATTATTGGCAAATATAAGTCGGTGATTTTTGACACGGAAGCTGGCATTATCTTAACGACCAAGAATTCTCGTCAGCTCTTTAATTCTTTATCCCAAAGCAGTACCCTTGGCTTAAAATACCAGAATAAACTTCGTCAGCAATTAGGTCTTAAGAGAAAGCACGTTTTTGCCCTTGGAAATTATGCTTATTTTTCTCTAAATGGCTTTAGTCAATTGAATACTAGTTGGTTAGCTCTTCATCAGCTGTCTGACTTTATTCAATTGGCAGAAACAGAAGCCCAAGCCTCTACAATCAAGCTAAATTCTACTCAATACTTATTTAAGTTCACTTCCTGTGCACCCCACATTCAAAAGCGCCTGCATGAATCAATCACCTTGAACCAAGAATTAAAAGAGACCGCCATCAATTTTCAAAATGAACTTGGTCTCAATCAAACACTAAATGATAGCTTACTTACTGAAGAAGAACGGCTTTTTAAGTTACAATTAGCTACCAAGCCGACACTTGCATCCCTGATTAAGCAAGTTCACAATGATGATTTTGAACAGTATAGTTTCTTTATGAAGAGTCAGACTGGCACAATCTGGACTAAAAACGATCATCAAACGTGCCTAAGCTTTACTAGACGCAATAACTTAATGTTTTAACTTAGCCTGCTGCTAGCTCAATCAAGCTTAGTTCCTCCTTTAGCTTGGTTAGAAGCTAGCTTTATTTTTAAATATTATTAACTTCGCAAGCTTGCAAATAACCGCAAGAAGGAAGTTAATTATGAAAAAAGAAAATATCTCACCACAAAGTTTGTTAACGGCTTGGGAAAATAAAAATCTTGTTACCCGAGTTCTAAAGAAAGCCCATGTTTATCGTAGTTATAGTGAATATGAAGACTTATTTCACGAAGGTTTAATTACCTATGCACGGCTGCTTGACCGCTTTAAAGAAAAAAGTCTAACTGAAATTAATAAGCTAGCATATAAGAAGATCTTCTGGAAGATTAATGATGAATTACGTAAAGAACAAAGAAGGGCTGAACTTTTCCTCCCAATTGAAAATCAAGATTTTGAACTAGAAGAAGAACTTAGTAGGGAAGACTGGCTAGTTTTAGCTAATGAACTTGGTCAGCTTACCGAAATTGAAATGGTAATTTTTAGAGAGCATTTTATTGAAAAATGCGCCTTAAAGACTTTAGCTAGTAACTATAACTTTAGTCTGCGCACTCTCTCAAGAAAAAAACGTGAGTTAATTATTCGTATGAAGGCCAAACTCAAAAGATGCTAGTAATATAGTACGTTTTATTATTAATTTGTTGGCTTAAATGATATGATACCTTTAAGAAGTAAAAGTTCGTAATTTCCGCGTCTTTATAACTATGTAAGGGTTTACAGATGCAAGAAGACATGATAAACTAAAGTCATAGGATAATTATAAAGTGGATTGTTACTTTAATTAGGCAAGACCACAAACACGAGTTACAACTGTACTCGTTGTTTGTGGTCTTTTTTGTTGGAGGAATTAGCTATGACATTCCGGCTAGTGCAAGTATTGAATAATAATGTGGGATTAGCTTCGAAGGAAGATAACTCACAAGTAGTAATTATGGGAAAGGGCCTGACTTTCCAAAAGAAGAAGGGAGATACTATTAAGGCTAGTGCAGTTCAGAAAGTTTTTAAATTACATGAAGAAAATCCATCAGATTTAACATCCTTGTTATCAACAATCCCTTTGGACTTTCTTACAGTAAGTTACAGCTTGATAGATGAAGCGCAAGAAAAATATGATTATTCAGTTGAACCATATATTTATACAACCCTAACAACTCACCTTTATGAATCAGCCAAGAGGTTAACCAACGGTAAGTTAATTGAAACATACTTGCCTGATTTAGAAAAAGATTATCCTTTACCCTATGAAATTGCAGGTTATGTATTAGATGGTTTTGCTACAAGACTTAATATCAACTTCCCTAAACAGGAACAAAAAAGTGTTGCCTTGCATTTTTTGAATGCAAGAACTGATATTCATACACAGAACCAGGTACAAAGAAAGGCAGTTAATAAGAATAAACAAATACTTGCGATTGTCGAGAATGAATTGAATAATCATCAAATTTATCGAAATCGAGATAATGCCAATGATTATGAACGATTATTAGTGCATTTGAAGTATTTTATCAATCGGATTAATCAAAAGCCTGTACCCAAAGTTTTATCTGAGACAATTATTAAGGAGATTATAAAAGATTACCCTCAAACTTTTGCAATCGTCCAAAAGATAAATGAGCAGATAAAACAAAAGATGGGCTTAGAATTTACGAATGATGAACAAGTCTACTTGACAATACATATTCAAAGGCTGATTAGAGAGGAGGAGAAAGATGACAAACATAATGAAAAATAGTGAGGATGTCAACACAATCGGTTTCTCAATTGTGGCTTATGCCGGAGATGCCCGAAGTGACTTAGTTGATTCGCTAAAATGTGCCAAAGATGGGAAGTTTGAAGAAGCACATCGCTTAGTTGTAGAAGCTGAGAAGTCAATTAACTTAGCTCATAATATTCAGACTAAGATGTTGACAAAAGAAGCCAGTGGTGAAAACTTGACACTTTCGTTTATTATGGCACATGGACAAGATACCTTGATGACTACAATGCTCTTAAAAGATCAAATGGACACAATCCTTGACTTATATGAAAGGGTGTTTGTATTAGAGAAAAAACTAGAAGTGGAGTGAGCTGAATGGCGCAAGTCAAAAAACTACCTAAGGGGTTTCTTTTAGGAGGAGCAACTGCAGCTTATCAAGTTGAAGGGGCTACTAAAGAAGACGGTCGTGGTCAGAATATGTGGGATGTCTATTTGGCTAAACAAGGCAAATATTCCCCCGATCCCGCATCTGATTTTTACCATCATTACCCTGAAGATATTGCCCTAGCAAAAAAGTTCGGCTTAAATGCAATTCGCCTATCGATTTCTTGGGTTAGGTTGTTTCCTAAGATTGATGGGCCGGCTAATGAGAAGGCAGTAGCTTATTATCATGATTTGTTTAAAACGTGTCTTGATAACGGAATAACACCTTTTGTAGCCTTGCATCATTTTGACTCTCCACAAGAAATGCTTGAAGAAGGAGATTGGCTTAATCGAAAAAATATTGACCGATTTATTAAGTATGCGAAATTCTGCTTTCTAATTTTTCCTGAAATAAAAAATTGGTTTACGATTAACGAATTAATTTCTTTAGCTAGTGGACAGTATTTGGGTGGGCAATTTCCACCAAATCATCATTTCAATGTATCTGAGGCAATCCAAGCTGAACATAATATGCTAGTGGCACACGCTCGAGCTGTAATTGCTTATCATGATTTGCATCTGCCAGGAAGAATTGGGTGTATCCATGCCTTGAAGACAGGATACCCAAATTCTAGTCGACTCGAAGATATTCAGGCCTGCCAAAGATATGATGCTTACAATAATCGCTTCTTGCTTGATGGAACACTACTTGGTGAATATCAACCTGAAACTATGGATTTACTGCAAGAAGTATTAGCAGCCAATAATGCAAGTTTGACAATTTTACCAGAAGATTTAGCAATTTTGAAAAAAGCTGCACCCCTTAATGGGATGTTTGGTATGAATTACTATCGCAGTGAATTTATCAGAGAATATCATGGTGAAAGTATTGATCAATTTAATTCAACGGGGGAAAAGGGCACAAGTGCTTTTAAGTTTAAGGGAGTAGGCGAGTTTGTCAAACGAACAGAAGTGCCAACTACTGATTGGGATTGGAATATTTATCCGCGCGGCTTGTTTGATATGTTAATGCGAATTAAGCGTGATTATCCGAATGCACCAACTATTTATCTCACAGAAAATGGCATGGCGCTAAAAGAGCAGCTAAATGAAGATTATACTGTTGACGATAGTCGCAGAATTGACTTTATTGATCAACATTTAGAGCAAGTCTTAAAAGCGCGAAAAGCGGGAGTAAATATTCAAGGCTATTTTGTTTGGTCACTGCAAGATCAATTCTCTTGGGCCAATGGCTATAACAAGAGATACGGATTATTTTATGTGGATTTTAAGACACAAAAACGATACCCAAAGAAAAGCGCTTATTGGTTTAAGCAATTAGCGGCTTCGATTGAGGAGTAAGGATGTGGGTTTATCATGAATAAAATAGTAAAGTGGATCCAGAAGCACCAAGACGTCTTTCTAAAAATATCTAAAAACAATTATTTAATGGCAATAAAAGATGGTTTTATTTCGATCATGCCATTGGTAATGTTTTCCAGTTTAATGATTTTGATTGTTCAATTACCAACTCTCTTTGGAATTGTAATACCGGCTAATGCCAAACTTATTATGGTAAAAATTTACAATTTAACAATGGGAATTATGGGGCTAATGGTCGCTGGCACGACAGCGAAAGCCCTAACTGGTAACTTCAATCGGACTATGCCAGAAGGAAAGGTAATCAATTCTACCTCAACAATGATTGCTGCAATGTCTGCCTTTCTTTTCTTAGCAGTTAGCCCAGATCCTAAAACTGGCTCCCTTGATGTCGGCTTTTTAGGAACGCAAGGCTTATTGAGTGCCTTTGTAGCTGCCTTTTTGACAGTAAATATTTACAGATTTTGTATTAAGAAAAATATTACGATTAGACTACCAAAAGAAGCTCCTGGGACCATTGCCCAAAGCTTCAAGGATATTTTCCCATTTGCGTTTTCAGTTTTATCCTGCGTTTTAATTGATTTAATTAGTAGAGCAGCAGTGGGAGCTCCATTTGCATCAGTATTTCAAAAGACTTTAACCCCACTCTTAAAAGGGGTAGAAACTTATCCAGGGATGTGTTTAATCTATGGATTGAGTGCACTCTTCTGGTTTGTAGGAATTCATGGCCCATCAATTGTAATGCCAGCTGTAACTGCCTTCCAATTGGCTAACACTGAAGCTAATTTAAAGCTTTTTGAAGCGGGCCAACATCCCTTGCATGCAATGACTAACAACTTTGGTAACTATATTGCTGCAATTGGTGGGACTGGTGCTACTTTTATCGTACCTTTGGTTTTGATTCTCTTTATGAAGTCAAAACAATTAAAAACTGTAGGGAAGGCCTCATTTATTCCAGTTTTGTTCGCTGTTAATGAGCCTTTGCTGTTTGCTGCACCACTAGTTTTAAACCCATATATGTTTGTTCCGTTTATCTTAACACCTATTTCTAATGTAATTTTAGGTAAGTTCTTTATCGATGTGTTGGGGATGAATGGCATGATTTATACCTTGCCTTGGACGGTTCCTGGGCCAATTGGAGTACTACTAAACACTCATTTCCAACTTATCTCCATCATCTTCGTAATTATTATGTTAGTGATGGATGCAGCTATTTACTATCCATTTTTACGAGTATATGATGCTGAACTAGTTAAGCAAGAACAAAGTAAAGTACAAAAGCTAGCTGAAGAAGAGAACTTTGAAAGCACAGTAAAGGAAGAACTTTCCGAAAAAGAAATAACAGAAAATCAAGAGCAAGAACAAAAAGAAACAAATCATCCAAACTTGACAAAAGAGCTAAAAGTCTTAGTTTTATGTGCTGGCTCTGGCACTAGTGCACAATTAGCTCGTGCTTTAAATGAAGGAGCAAAAGAAGAAAAAATGCCTATTATCGCAAATTCAGGTGCTTATGGTGCCCATTATGAAATCATGGCAAATTACGATGTGGTTATTTTAGCCCCACAGGTACGTTCTTTTTACTCCGATATGAAAGCGGATACAGATAAATTAGGTATTAAACTACTTGCAACTAAGGGGGCCGAGTACATTGAAATGACTCGTAACCCAAAGCAAGCTGTAAAATTTTTGCTTAGTCAACTGGATCTAAGTTAGTGGTTTTAATCTTAGGAGGAAACTACCATGCATAAATTTATGGATTTTTTGCAAAATAAATTAGCTCCTTTTGGAGAAAAAGTTAGTAAACAACGTCATTTAAAGGCGCTGCGTGAAGGTTTCATGCTGGCAATGCCATTAGTTTTAATTGGTTCGCTTTTCCAAGTTATTGCAAGCTTCCCATTAGAAAGTTTTACTAAATGGCTTCATCAAACAGGCTTAGACCTTATTTTCAATAACTTAATTAGTAACAGTTTTGGCTTGATTGCCTTGCTAACATGTTTTGGTGTGGCTTATCGTTTAGCTACTTCATACAAGGTAGATGGCTTATCTGCAGGTGCATTGGCAGTTGCAAGTATGTTGCTAGCGACACCATCAATCACTGATAAAGCTGGTGTAGCAGGTATTCCATATCCAGGAATTGGTGGACGTGGTTTATTCACGGCAATTATCGTTGGTTTAGTTACAGCTGAAATTTTCCGTTGGTTCATTCAAAAAGACATTACTATTAAAATGCCTGATAGCGTACCAGAAGTTGTAGGTAAATCATTTATGGCTTTAGTACCAGGTGCTGTTATCTTAACATTCTTTGAAGCAATCACTTGGGGAATTTCCTTAACTCCAATTGGTAATTTAAACAACTTACTAGGAATTGTAATTGGTACACCTTTAGGTTTAATTGGTGGAACTTTAATTGGTACATTTATTGCTATTTTACTTAACTCATTATTCTGGTTCTGTGGTGTTAACGGTGGTCAAGTAGTTAATACAGTTATGCAACCAGTTTGGTTACAAGCAGCAACTGCAAACTTAGCTGCTTGGCAAGCAGGAAAGGCTTTACCAAATATTATTACCCTTCCATTTATTGACTTATTCGTTTATATCGGTGGTGGTGGTGCTACAATCGGTTTAGCACTTTGCTTAATGTTCTTGAGTAAGAGTAAAGAATACAAGGTATTAGGTAAAGCAGCTGGTATCCCAGCCTTCTTTAACATTAACACTGCTATCTTGTTCAGTTTCCCAACTGTATTAAACCCAATTATGTTAATTCCATTCTTATTAGCCCCAGTAACGAATGCAGTTATTACTTACTTTGCAATGGCTTTACATTTAGTTCCTTTAACTACTGGTGCTATCATGCCTTGGACTATGCCACCAATCATCGGCGGATTCTTCGCTTGTGGTGGTAGTTGGGCAGCCGCAATTTTACAACTAGTGTTAGTTATTGTTTCATTCTTTATTTACTACCCATTCTTTAAAGCAGCTGATGCCGCTCGTTTAAAGGCCGAAATGGAAAAATCAGATAATAGAAGATAGAGTAGGAGTTCATTATGACCATTTTAATTAAAAATACTGCCAGCAATCCTACAGTAGATTATGCTGCAAGTGAACTTGCATATTACTTAGAAAAGATGACTAAAGCAGAAGTTGGCTTTAGTACAGACGAAGCTGATATTGTATTAAAGTTAGTAGCTGATGATGAAGAAAATGATCATGCCCAATATCAGTTACAAGACAATCAAGTTATTATTGCTGGTAATCGACCAGTAGCAGTATTAATTGCTAGTTATCAATATTTACATGCTTTAGGTGCTAGATTTTTAAGACCAGGTAGAGAGAATGAATTAATTCCTAATATTGAAGTAGAAGAAATTAAGCAAATAAAAGCATACGATCATGTGGCAAGTTACAAGCATCGTGGAGTATGTATTGAAGGAGCCAATTCATTAGAAAATATCTTGGAATTTATTGAATGGCTTCCAAAAAATGGCTTTAACAGCTTCTTTATTCAATTCGCTAATCCGTATACTTTCTTAAAGCGTTGGTATAGCCATGAATTCAATCATTATTTAGAAGGACGCGATTTAAGTGATGCGGAAATTCAAACGATGAGTGATGAAATTGATGAAGCTATGGCTTTACGAGATTTGCGTCATCACCGTGTTGGACACGGTTGGACTGGTGAAGTACTTGGCTATTCATCAGAGTTTGGCTGGGAGAGTGGAGTTGAATTAGCAGAAGACAAGCGTGACTTAGTTGCTAAAGTTAATGGTAAGCGTGACTTAATTCAAGGGACACCAATTTTTACTAACTTAGATATGAGCAATCATAAAGTTAATGAAGAAATGGCTAAAGTAATTGTTGATTATGCAGCAAAACATAAAGAAGTGGATTACTTACATGTTTGGCTATCAGATGGTGATAATAATGTGTGTGAATGCGATGAATGTCAGAAGATTTTACCAGCTGATCAATACGTCAACTTTCTAAATTATCTTGATGAAAAGCTGACAGAAGCTGGCTTAGACACCAAGATTTGCTTCTTACTTTACCATGAACTACTCTTTGCACCAGAGGAAAGCAAGATTAAGAATCCGGAACGTTTCGTTTTAATGTTTGCGCCTATTAGTAGAACTTTTGAAAAGAGTTATGCTGATGTTGATTATGAACATGGTATTCCTGAACCAACACCTTATGTAAGAAACAAAACAACTTTGCCAAACTCACTTGAAGAAAACTTAGCATTTCTATTTGATTGGCAAAAGAACTTTAAGGGCGACAGTTTTGTCTATGATTATCCACTTGGTAGGGCACATTATGGTGATTTAGGCTATATGGAAATTAGTCAAATCATTAGTCGAGATATTCGTTACCTTGATAAGTTACATTTAAATGGCTACATTAGCTGTCAGGAATTAAGAACTGGTTTTCCAACTACTTTACCAAATTATGTAATGGGTCGCACTCTTTGGGACAAGAGCTTAACATATGAAGAATTAGAAAAGGAATACTTCACAGCAGCCTTCGGTAAGGAGGGCATGACTGTGGCAGCATATCTTGAAAAGCTATCTAATTTATCAAGCAGTGACTACTTCAACAAGATTGGTAGTCGAATTAATGCTCAGCTAGCTGCTCAATACCAGGGATGTGTAAGTGAAGCGGTTGCGATTTTGCTAGTAGTGATTAAGGGCTTGAAGGATAGCCAAGCTAGTCAACATGAAAATTGGCGAGTTCTTGCATATCACCGTCAAGCAGTAATTAAATTAGCTACTGCATTAGGTCTTCAAGCAAGTGGCAAGCAAGCCAAAGCAGAAGAGGCTTGGATTGATTTCCAAGATTTCATTAAGTTGCATGAAGCAAATTTTGAACCATATTTAGATGTCTATCGAATTATTGAAGTTGCAACTAATTATGCAGGATTTAAATATCGGGAATAAGTAGAATAAATTAGTATCACAAGTTCAACTTACTGATGTAGGTTGAACTTGTTTTGTCATCAAGTCAAAAATATTGATAACAAAAATTAGTGCTGATATAATATAAGTGTAAAAGTTAGGTAAGCTCGGCCTTATAAGTGAGCGTCATAAAAGTCAGGTGAGCTCGGCCTTATAAGTGAGCGTTATAAAAGTCAGGTGAGCTCGGCCTTATAAGTGAGCGTTATAAAAGTTTGGAGTACCAACTGGTACTCTTTTTTTATGGAGTGTTCAATGAAAAAAGAGAAGCTATATTTATACAATATCAGCTCTAAATATGTAGCTGAACTGCATAAGCTTGATAAACATGTTTTTTATCATCATGGATTACATGATCGTCCATATGTTGGTATTCTTATAAAGCTTGATAATTTTAACTATTTTGCACCTTTAGGTTCTCCAAAAAAGAAGCATAAAAAGATAAATGAAAATATAACATTTTCTAAGATTAATTATAGGAATCAATTCTTAGGGGTAATCAATTTTAATAATATGATTCCAGCTCCTAAAAGTATGTTCCAAAAAATAAATATTCAAAAAATAGAAGATTCTAAATACAGCAACTTACTTTCAAGTCAATTAAGAGCGATTCAAAAGCATTCAAATAAGTATAAGCATAAGGCAAATATACTTCGTATGAAGGTTAAAAAGCATGAACTTGAGAGTAAACAATTAGAAATATGCAATGATTTCGAAACCTTAGAAAGGCATATTTATATAGTTGAAGAAAAACTTCTAAAATTCACTACGGTTAATAAAAATAATTAGCACCACAAGTTCAACTTACTGATGTAGGTTGAACTTGTTTTGTTTTATAAAAATCATACCTTACCTTATACTATTAGCAAGCATTTTGCTATAATTAAAACTGTTTGGTAATGGAGGTCTTTTAATGAAGAAACATTTATTTTTCCTCGGTAAAGCAGGAACAATTTATTACAGTTGGCTAATGGTTTTGCTCTTTATTAGCTTGATTATCGCCTTAGAAGGGAATAAGGCGATAATGTGGCCGGCAGTAATAATAGGAAGTATATTTTTAGTAATCGCTATCTATACCTTTTTATGTTCCTATATTAAAGAAGAAAAAAATTCTTTATTACTAAAGTTACCATATAAAAAGAAAGTAGTTTTAACACAAAAGCCACAGAAAGTTGCTAGTTGGCATGCTTTTCATATTTATCATGTAGAACTATCTAAATATGAAGCTGTTAACTACATGATTATCCAAAAGAAAGGGTAGTGGTCCAATGAAATCAGATATAGAAATTGCACAAGCAAGTCAAACCTTGCCAATTACCGAAATCGCTAAAAAGCTTGGACTTAATGAACAAGACTTAGAGTTATTTGGATCAGATAAGGCAAAAATTAACTGGTCAGCTATCAAAAATGCTAAAGCAAATCACCATTTAGGAAAATTGGTTTTAGTTACTTCGATTAGTCCTACTCCAGCAGGAGAAGGCAAATCAACAATGACTATTGGTTTAGCTGATGCTTTAAATAACCAACTCCATGAAAAAACTTTAATTGCACTGCGTGAACCCTCAATGGGACCAGTCTTTGGGTTAAAGGGTGGAGCTACTGGTGGTGGACAAGCACAAGTTATTCCAATGGAAGACATTAACTTACATTTTACTGGTGATATGCATGCTTTGACCAGTGCTATTGATACCTTAGCTGCATTAGTTGATAACTATATTTATCAAGATAATAGTTTAAAGTTGGATTCGAACCGGATTCTTCTAAAACGCGGCCTTGACGTAAATGATCGTACTTTACGTAAGATTACCTTAGGACAAGGTTCTCGTTTTAATGGGGTTGAACATGAAGCGAGTTTTGCAATTACAGTAGCTAATGAGTTAATGGCTATTTTGTGTCTTGCAACTTCAATTATCGATCTTAAACAACGCATTGGTAACATGTTAGTTGGTTATTCTACTGAAGATAAGCCTGTCTTTGTTAAGGATTTACATTTTGAAGGGGCAATTGCTGCACTTTTAGGTAAAGCATTAAAACCTAACTTAGTCCAAACAATTGAACATACTCCAGCTTTAGTTCATGGTGGACCTTTTGCTAATATTGCGCATGGTGCAAATAGTGTCATGGCAACTAATTTGGCTTTACATTTAAGTGATTATGTTGTAACAGAAGCCGGCTTTGGAAGTGACTTAGGTGGACAGAAATTTATGGATTTTGTTTCTACACACTTAGAAAAAGCTCCTGATGCAATAGTGGTGGTTGCTACTGTTCGTGCGTTGAAGTACCAAGCTGAACAATCAACTGATAACTTATCTAATGAAAACTTGGACGCTTTAAGAGAAGGATTCAAAAACTTAGAACGGCATATGAATAATATGCGTCAATATAATCGTCCAGTAATTGTTTTAATTAATAAATTTGATTCAGATACAGATGCAGAACTTGCCTTGCTCCAAGATTTGATTGCTGAACATGGCATTGATAGTGAAGTTGTAACTTACCATAATGATGGATCTAAGGGTGGTATTAAGGCTGCTGAAAAAGTTCGTGCTTTAGTTAACCAGGAACAAGGCGAAATAATGCGTTCTTATGCTAAAGACGATACAATTCAAGTTAAAATTGAACAAATTGCTCAAAAAATCTATCACGCTGGTAAAGTTGAATACAGTGAAAAGGCACTTGACCAAATTGAGCATTTAAAAGAACTTGGAAAAGATAAATTGCCGGTAATTATTGCAAAAACTCAATATAGTTTTAGCGATGACAAAAAAGTTCTCGGAGCACCAACGAACTTTACTTTGCATGTTAAAAACTTAGCCTTGAAAAATGGAGCTGGATTTATCGTGGTTTCAACTGGTTCTATTTTAGATATGCCAGGTTTACCAAAGCATCCCGCTGCATTAGACATTGATATCGATGATGATGGAAAGATAAGTGGTTTGTTCTAATGCAACTACTATATCTATTTATCGCTTTTTTAGTTGTTCTTTGTGATCAAGGTTTAAAATACTACATTAGTCATAGTTATATGTTAGGTCAGGAACATACATTAATTGATGGTTTACTATCATTTACTTATGTTAAAAATTCTGGCGCAGCTTGGAACATTTTAACTGGACAAATGTTGATATTTTACATAATTAGTATTATCGCAATAATTGCTTGTTTGTATTTCTTGTATAACAAAAAATACAATAATCCAATCTTTAAATCAGGAATTGGCCTTGTTTTAGGTGGAGTAATTGGTAATTTCATCGATAGATTACATTTAAAGTATGTCATTGACATGATTCAATTAGATTTTATTAATTTTAATATCTTTAATATTGCTGATTCAGCAATTACTGTTGGGATAATCTTAATTTTTATCTATTTGATCTTTTTCTCAGATAAGGATGAAAAATAGTGACTGATTTTGAATTAAATGTTTCAGCTAAAGCAGGACGATTAGACAAATATATAAGTGAGCATTCTGATCTATCACGCTCAAGAGTCCAAGAATTACTTACTAGTGGTGATATTTTAGTAAATAGTAAGCAAGAAAAACCTAGTTATAAGGTCGCAATTGGTGATAAAATCTCAGTTCATGTTCCTAAGCTAGTTCCACTAAATGTTGAACCAGAGGACATTCCTTTAGATATTGTGTACGAAGATAATGACGTGATTGTGGTTAATAAGCCGCAAGGAATGGTAGTTCATCCCTCTGCAGGTCATCCCAATCATACATTGGTTAATGCTTTAATGAACCATACTAAAGAACTAGCCGCTAGTCCTGAAGGCTTCCGTCCAGGAATCGTTCATCGAATTGATAAAGATACTAGTGGGTTATTGATGATTGCCAAAAATACCCAGGCTCGTGAAAGCTTAGAAAGTCAGCTTGCTCATAAAACTAATAAACGTGTTTATTTGGCAATTGTTCATGGAAATTTCAAAGAAGCATCTGGAACAATTGATGCACCAATTGCCCGTAATCCTAAAGAACGCAAAAAAATGGCAGTTGTTGAAAGTGGTAAAGCTGCAGTAACACACTTCAAGGTATTAGAGCAATATCCTAATTATGCGCTAGTAAGTTGTCAACTTGAAACTGGGCGTACTCACCAAATTAGAGTTCATATGAAATATATTGGCCATCCTTTAGCTGGAGATCCATTGTATGGTCCAAAGAAAACTTTAAAGGGACATGGTCAGTTTTTGCATGCAAAGATATTAGGCTTTAAGCAACCTAAAACTGGTCAATGGCTTGAATTTCAAGTTGAACCACCAGAAATTTTCCAGAAAAAGCTTACTTATCTGCGAGGCTTGAAGGGATAGGTTATAGATGAAACGATATTTGATATTAGAAGATGGGACATCTTTTGCTGGAGAAAGTTTTGGAGCTGAAACTATTTCTACAGGCGAATTAGCTGTTCAGACAAGTAATTTTGGCTACCAAGAAGCTTTAACAGATCCGACAAATGCTGGCAAAATATTAGTTTTTACCACACCGGTGATTGGTACAACTGGGATTAACTCTATTGACTATGAAGCTATTGATCCTAATGTTCGTGGTATTATTTGTAATGAAATCGCAACCCATATTTCTGATTCTCCCAATTTTCAGGAATTAGACTATTTCTTAAAAGAGAAAAAAATTCCTGCTATATATGGGGTTGATACTCGTGCACTTGCCCATAAGATTAGTAACCAAAGTAAAATTAAAGCTTCTATTATGGATACTAATGATGAGCATGCATTTGATCAGATTAGAGCCTTAGTTTTACCAAAAAATAAAACAGCAACTATTTCTACTTCTAATTCTTATGCTGCTCCTAATATCGGCAAAACTATCGCAGTAGTTGATCTCGGCTTGAAACATTCAATGCTGAGAGAATTGTCTTTACGCAAGGCTAACATAATCGTTGTTCCTTTTAATTCCAAGCCACAAGATATCCTTAATTTAAAGCCAGATGGATTAGTTATCTCAAATGGTCCTGGTACTGCTGCTGAGGTCAAAAAAGGATTAGCACCACTTTTTGATGAGTTTTATGGGAAATTGCCAATTTTAGGAATTGGTTTAGGATTTTTAGCAATATGTGATTATTTGGATATCGAATTAATTGACCTTCCTAAACCGTTTAATGGGGTTAATTACCCAGTTATTTTGCAAAATTCTAATACGATTTGGCAGACAGCGATGAATATTCCGCAACTTGCTCTTTCTGAAAATGGTGGCATCAACTTTACTGAAACATACTATGATTTGCATAGTGACTTATTAGCGGGTTTTTATTTAAAAGATAAAGAAGTTCTGGCAACCGCCTTTAATCCAGAAGGAGCTCCTGGGAGTTTTGATGGCTTAAGGATTTTTGATCAATTTATGCAATTAATGGAGAAGTAAAATGCCACTTGAAAATGATTTAAATAAAGTATTAGTCCTTGGAAGCGGACCTAATATTGTAGGCAGTGTTGCTGAGATGGATGCTTATACCAACTCCGCAATTAAGGCCTTTTTAGAGGATGATATTCATGTTGTCTTGGTAAACCCTAATCCGGCAACTGTTTCAAGTGATCGACAAAAAGGGGTTACTGTATACTTGGAGCCGATGACTTTGGCCTTTATGAAGCGAATTTTGCGAATGGAGGAGCCAGATGCAATTGTAACTGCCTATGGTAGTACTAACGCATTGGCCGTTGCTAAAGAGCTACTTGATGATGGCATAATTGATGATATGAAAATCAAGCTTTTGACAACTAATAATGAGTTACTTAACTTAGTTGATCATAAAAAGCAAATTGCCTTTATGCAAAAAAACAATTTTGCGACTTGCGAATCCTGGCATTTGGTTAAAACTGACACAAACGAAAGTATTACCGACTTACTATCACACGCGCGCTTTCCACTTTTAGTAACTAAATATCATCAATATATTCATAATGAACATTTTAAGTTTCAAAATGTAGCAGACCTTTCGGAATTTTTTAAAGCAGAAGCTGAAACTGAAGCAGATCATTTTAACCTAAACAATTATCGTTTAACTGAAGACTTATCTAATTGGGAAGAAGTTATTGTCGATGTATTAAGAGATAACCGTGGTAATTTTAACTTTATTAATATTTCTTCATGCTTAGAAGATGTGGCGATTAATTCTGGAGATTCGCTAATTATCAGCCCAGCATTGACCTTAAACAATGATCATGTTCGAAAAATTAGAAAATTAAGCAAAAAAATCATGAATAGGTTAAATATTCATGGCTTTTTGAGTATTCACTTTGCCGTTAGCCACCATGATACAGAAATTGAGCTAAAAGTTTTATCATTAAAGAACCGCTTAACTCGGACTAGTGTTGTTGCTCGAAGAGTTGCAATGTATGATATCGGTTATGTTTTAGCAAAAATTGCTTTGGGATATAACTTTAATGAAATTATGCAGCCCTTAACTGGACAAAATGCGGCTATTGAACCTGTTTTAGATGCAGTTTCAATCAAATTCCCATATTTTTCATTTAGTGAATCAGGCTTAAATCACTATGAATTAGGTGACATAATGCAGTCTAGTGGGGAAAGTATTGGTATTGGTCGCAATTTTGAAGCTGCCTTTTTAAAAGGATTAGAATCTAACTTTGATATTAATGGCTTGCGAGATTTTTATTATTTAGAAAAGAAGCAAGACAGGCAACAACTTTTGCAACGATTAGCTAATCCTGATGAGCTGCATATTATTACTTTGCTTGCAGCAATAAGTAGTGGGCTAACATACACCCAAATTCATGAAGTATGTCGCTTGCATCCGCTATATTTTGAAAAATTGACTAGAATTGTTGAAATTGCTAAGCAGCTCAAAAGTAACTTATCAAAAGATAGCCTTGAAATAGCGAAGAAATTTGGTTTTTCTAATTCATTTATTAGTATAATCACCCAAAAGAGCTTGGAGGATATCGATGATTTATGCCGAGAGTATAATTTTAATTCTTCGTATCTTCTTTTAGATGGGAGCGCAGGCTTGTATCAGGCAAATTGTTCTGTTTGCTATAGTAGTTTTAGCAGTGAAAACGAAGTTAATCCACTCAACTCTCAAAGAAAAGTTTTAATAATTGGTATGAAACCAATGCAAGTTTCTTTGACTAGTGAATATGATTATATGATTTATCATGCGTTGAAAACTCTAAAAGATGAAGGCATTGCTACTGTTCTAATTAGTAATAATAGTGAAGCAGTATCTACCGCATATGAACTAGTCGATCGGGTATATTTTGAACCAATTACTTATGAAAACATTGTAAAAATAGCCCGAAGAGAGGGGATAGATGAGGTTTTAACGCAATTTTCCGGTAAAGAAGTTAACCAACTAAGACCTAATCTAATCAAAGCAGGATTAAAGCTGCTAGGACAAGAAAACTTAATTTCTGAGCTTACAAAGCAAAAAATTAATGTTGAAGGACTACCAATTGAGTTAGTACCTAATAAAGAAATTTTCACAGAAGGACAAGCTAAGCAATTTGCTGAAAAATATGGCTTTCCTGTTTTAATTGGTGGACAAAATCGAGAATTAAAAGTAAAAAGTGCTGTTGTTTATGATATTCCGGCTCTTGAAAAATATATTAATGAGAATGATTTAGACGAGGGGACTATTTCACGCTTTATTGAAGGAAGAAAATATGAAGTAATTGCTATTTCTGACTCTCAAAATGTAACAATTCCAGGTATTATTGAACATCTTGAGCAGACTGGCTCACATGCTTCGGACTCAATTGCAGTTTTCCAACCTCAAAATTTAAATAAAGAGCAAAGAGCATTTTTAGGTAAGATGACAAAAGAAATTTTGCCACTAATAAAAATGAAGGGCTTATTTACTTTACACTTTTTGCAAGCAGATGGACAATTTTACTTGTTACAGGTCAAGACATATGCAGGTCATAACTTAGCCTTTTTGTCTAAGTCTTTGAATAGTGATTTAGTTGGAATCACAACTAAATGTTTATTAGGCAAAAGCTTGAAAGAACTGAATCTACCTGAAAATATTTGGCCAGCTAGTGATTTAATCCATGTGAAGATGCCAGTCTTTTCATATATTGACTATCAAAGTGGAAATACCTTTGACTCAAAAATGAAGTCCTCTGCTTCAGTAATGGGGCGGGATACGCTACTTTCCAAGGCTCTGTATAAAGGATATGAAGGTAGCAACTTGACCATTCCAAGTTATGGGACAATCTTTATCTCAGTTCGTGACGAAGATAAGCAACGGACAATTAATTTAGCACAGAGATTCCATAGATTGGGCTTTAAGTTAGTTGCTACTGAAGGGACAGCAACTATTTTAGCAGAAGCTGGTATTACGACAGGGATTGTCAAGAAAGTACAGGAAGATCAGCATAACTTATTAGAAAAGATAGCTAGTCACAAGATAGTTATGGTTATTAATGTGATTAATCTTTCAGATAATGCAAGTCAAGATGCAATCAGAATTAGAGATGTCGCCTTGAATACGCATATTCCTGTTTTTTCTAGTTTACAAACTGCCGAGTTGATTTTAGAAGTTCTTGAAAGTTTAGCATTAACCACACAGCCAATTTAGGAAGTCTTAATATATTTTCTCTAAAAAATTGCTTCTTATTCATAGAAAGTTCACAGCTTACAGGCATACTATAATCAAATCTAAGATAAAGGAATGATTAATATGTCAAACAAAGTTAGCAATACTAGCTTAAATAAGCAAGATATTTTGGAAAATGCTATTCCACTTGTAGCAAAGAAAAAGCATCGTTTGCTTAAATCTGTTGGCATTACAATTGTAAGTTTATCAGGATTAGTTGGTCTGGGTATTTTAGGTAGAAAAAGGCTCCTATTTTAAACAATCAATGTCGAAGTCTAAATAAAAATAATAAGTGAACAAAGCCCTGTTTTTACCAGTAATTGGTTAAAGACAGGGCTTTTTAGTAAGGATTTTATGATACCTTTGATATTCTTCGGAGTATGGTCTTATTTTATGATTGATTAAGAGTAAAGATTATATAGAGAAGCTGGTATATTTAGCAATTCTCTTTATAGGAATAGATAATAATCAATGCTATTATGATTTCAGAAAAAATCTATTTTCTATTTAGAGGGAGGATAAAATTTCCATGTTTACTCTATATTTTATGGCTATTGATTTATTAGAAGATAATTCAACTGAATGGGTATATAAAATTACAACAGATTATCAAGAAGGGCAAATAACTATTAATAAACAAACTTTTGATAGAAAACTTACCTCTTTTGAAAAAACAAGCAAGTGTGTTCAGATAAAAAAAGAAACTGTAGAATACGAAATTTACTATAGGATTGCTAAATTAATGAAAATAAAACCAGGTATTAAAGAATATTATTGGTTGCATTCTAGTAATTTTTCATTAATGCCATATGTTAACTTTATGTCAGTAAAGTTATTAGAAGATACTGATAGGGAATGGATATACGAAATCTATACTGATTGCGAAGAAGGTATGGTTATAATTGATAAAGAAACCAAAATTGGAGATATTACCTCTTTTGAATTAACTAGTAAACAGCTTAATGTAAAACGAGAAACCGTAGAATTTTGGATTTATTACTGTATACTTGATTTAATGAAAACGGATCCTGGTATAGATGAATTTTATTGGATAAACGTAAAACTAGATAAAGATTGATAATACTAGATTTTTATAAAAAGATACTCAACATTTTTATTACAATGATGCATAATAATTAAAGGAAAAGACTATAAAAAATGGTGGGATAGTTTTTTATGAAATTAGAAGTAAAAATAAGTAAAACAACAAGAAAAGAAAAAATTATAAGTGCAATTTCTTATTCAATCTTAGGAATTATTATTTGGTACTTCTTCTTTAGAAAGTAAGAAGTTTGATTGTAGAACTTTATCTATAGTGTAAGTGCATTAAGGAGAGAATTAATTTGTTAAATTTAGTCGACACAATTCTAGAGACCGTAAAATAGTTTGTGTAAGGATG
>NZ_AYYU01000024.1 GCF_001436455.1 Lactobacillus jensenii DSM 20557 | reverse complement strand
CAAGGTGCTGCTGGTAGTGGTAAGACTAGTGCTATTTTACAAAGAATTGCTTACCTTTTATATCGCTATCGAGGTAATCTGACTAGTTCTAATGTAATTATGTTCAGCCCAAATCAGTTATTCAATGACTATATTGAAAATGTTCTACCAGAAATGGGTGAACAAAATATGGTTCAAATGACATATTGGCAGTTTGTGAGTCGGCGTTTGCCAGGGATAGGTGTGGAAAACTTATTTGAGCAATTTGAAAATTCAGAAAAAAATAATAAAATAAAGGACTTCAAAGATTCACTATATTTCTTTAAGCTTGTTACTCGTTATGCACAGCTGTTAAAAGAAAAAGGTATGGTATTTAAAGATCTTTATTTCAGAGATAAAGATAAGCCATTTTTTAGTAAAGAAAAGATTAAAGAAATATACTATTCATTTCCACATAATTATAAATTATCTAATAGAATTGATGCGACTCGAGAAAGTTTGGTCAATAGTTTAAACCACATGATTGCTAGTGAAAGTAAGAAAGCATGGGTTGCAGATACAATAGAAAATCTTAGTCAGGAGCAATTGAATCAATTATACGATCGTCCAGATCAAGAATTTGAATCAAGTGAAAAAGAAGAGCGTTTTTTAGCTAGAAAAATAGTAATTAAGGAACTTCAAAAAGTTAATAAAAAGATAAATCATAATCAGTTTTTGAATATTCGGCGACAATACATTAATTTCTTACGATTAGTAGGTAGAAGTGTAGACTTTACTAAATATGGTTTTACTGATGAAGAATGGGATAATCATATTTCAAAAGTTATAGCCAGCTTCAAAAATAAGAAAATTAAAATGACTGATGTAAGTGCATATCTGTATTTATACGATTTGATTACAGGACGCAGAACCAATTATGAAATGAGATATGCTTTTGTTGATGAAATTCAAGATTATACACCATTTCAGATTGCTTATTTGCGCTTTAACTTTCCAAGAGCTAAGTTTACGATGTTAGGAGATTTGAATCAGGCTATTTTTACTAAAGAGTCAAGTCATGATTTATTAACTCAAATATCCACTTTATTTGATCCTGAAAAAACAGAAGTTGTACAACTTACTAAATCTTATCGCTCAACTATGCAAATTACTGAATTTACAAAAGAAATATTAGTTCAAGGTGAAAAAATTGAATCATTTAATCGCCAAGGACCTAAACCAGCATTTTATAAAAGAGCAGAATTTGAATCGGAAATAGATAGTTTAATATCTGTGATTAAAGAAAATGATGCTCAAAAATTAACTACAGCTATAATAACTAAAGATTTGGAAAGTAGTAAGGCCGTTTTTGCAGCATTAAAAGAAAAGCAGATAAAAACTACGTTAATCGCTTCGGCTAATCAACGATTGGTACCTGGTACGATTGTTGTTCCATCATATCTTGCAAAAGGGTTAGAATTTGATGCTGTTGTTATGTGGGATGCAAGTGATAATATCTATCATGAGTTTGATGAGAGTCAGTTAGTTTATACAATTGCTTCAAGAGCTATGTATAAATTAGATATAATTTATTGTGGAAAGTTAAGTCCTCTTTTACAAGTTAAGAAAGATTTATATATTGATAAGTAATTATTAAGCCATCATTTAGGTGGCTTTTTCTTCACACTTTTTTCTTAAAGCTCTGCTAAAATGCCAAGTATAACAAAGGAAGGTTATACTATGAGCATTTATGGAAAATATCAGGATTATTTACCTCTTATCTTAAAGGATATGCGGCAGGAAATCACCGTGATGAATGAAGAATATCAAAAAAAGCATGGACAAAAATTGTATGAACATTTTGAAGGTAGAGTTAAATCAGAAAAAAGTATGATTGAAAAATGCCAGCGCAAAGGGTTGCCTTTAATTCCTGAATCAGCTTTGATTGAAAATAGAGATTCAATAGGTATTCGAATCGTAACTAATTTTGTAGATGATATTTATACAGTAATTAGATTGTTAGAATCAAAAAAAGATCTTCATATTGTTAAAAAGAAAGACTACATAAAAAATGCCAAACCTAATGGATATCGGTCTTACCACTTAATTATTGATAAAAAAGTCAACTTTGAAGATATAAAAGGTCAGAAACCAGGACATTATTTTATTGAAATTCAATTAAGAACGATTGCAATGGATACCTGGGCAAGTTTGGAACATGAAATGAAGTATAAACATAATATCAAGAATCCGGAGCAAATTAGTAAAGAGCTAAAACGAGTAGCTGATGAGTTGGCAAGTTGTGACTTGAGTATGCAAACTATTCGACAGTTAATTAAGGAAGATGAATCATGAGGATTTTACTTGCAGAAGATGAAAAACAATTAAATCACGTCTTGACTGTGGCAATGACAAGTCAGGGCTATGATGTTGATAGCACATTTAATGGTCAAGAAGCCGTTGAAATGGCCCAGCAAAAGGCATATGATGTGATGATTTTTGATATCATGATGCCTGTTAAAGATGGGCTAACTGCAGTTAAAGAAATTAGGGCAAGTGGGGATAAAACTTATATTGTAATGTTGACAGCAAAAAGTGAAATTGATGATAAAGTCAAAGGTCTTGATGATGGAGCTGATGATTATTTAACTAAGCCGTTTTCATTGAAAGAATTATTAGCTCGTTTACGTTCAAAAGAACGAAGAGAAGACAATTACAATACCAAAAAAATGCAGTTGGCTAATTTATTTTTAGATGTGGAAAATCAGGAAATTTCTAGTCGAAATTCAGTGAGATTATCCACAAAAGAAACAGAACTACTCCAATATTTATTACTAAATAAAGATAAATTTCTTTCTACACAGACTATTTTTTCACACGTGTGGAAAGATTCAGAGGAAAATGAAAATATCGTGTGGATATATGTCTCATATTTACGTGAAAAATTAAAAGCAATCGGGTCTGATGTGGAAATATCTGGGGAAAAGGACGGAAGCTATGTACTTCAAATACAGAAAGGATGAGAATAAATGATTAAAAGATTTCGGCGTAAATTTATCGCAGTTGCAGTGTTATCTTTATCAATTATCCTTTTTGCATCATTTGGCGGAATTGTTTTAGCAACTCAATTTCGAACAGATAGGGAAATAACTAGCGTTTTACGGCTGCTTGCCCAAAATAAAGGCCAGCTAAATCAAAAAGCTGCTCGCAAGACTTTGGGGCCGGATTCTAACAAGGATTCATTATTTAAGTATCGTTATTTTGCACTCAGCTTATCTAATAAAGGAAAGTTAAAATTAGTCGATAATACACATATCTCTACAATTTCTGCTAGTGACATTTCTAGTAACAGCGCTTCAATTAAAAAGGCTATAAAAAATACTACTAGTGAAGGTAGTATTATGATTAATTCGAATCCATATCGTTTTATATTAGTAAAAAGTAAAGGTTCTAATCAAACGATTGCAATATTTCTTGATACTACGCCAATAACCGCTAGTTATAAGCATTTATTTAGAGTAGCAATTTTTTTAGGAATTAGTGGCTTAATCTTTTTTACTTTGATTTTACTTTTGCTTTCTAATCAGGCAATTAAACCAATTGTAGAAGCTTATGAAAAGCAGCGACGTTTTATTACTAATGCAGGACATGAATTAAAAACCCCTCTTGCAATTATTTCGGCTAATACTGAGATGGAAGAAATGATTGGCAAAAGTGATGAGTGGACTGAAAGTACCAAAGAACAAGTTGAACGATTAACAATGCTGATTAATCAACTAATTAGTTTAGCAAGAATGAGTGAAAAGGATGAGCTTGTTCTAGAGCGAGTTGATTTTTCAGATTCTGTAAAAAGAGCGGCTAATAGTTTTAAAAGTTTAATTCAAAAAGATGGTAAGAATTATAATATAGAAATTGAACCGGGTTTATTTGTTAATGGTGAAAAACAAAGTCTGTATGAATTAGTTAATATTTTAATTGATAATGCTAACAAATATTGTGATGAAACTGGCCAAGTAAGTGTTAACCTGAATAAGGGCTCGTTAGGAAGAAATGCTGTTTTACAGGTGAAAAATAGTTTTAAAGATGGTAAAAGCATAAACTATAATAAATTTTTTGAGAGATTCTATCGATCTGATGAATCTCACAATAGTCAAAAAGGTGGATTTGGGATAGGACTTTCGATGGCGCAAGACTTAGTAAGAGTTTTTGGCGGAAAAATCAATGCTAGTTATGACGGAAAAAATGTGATTTTAACGGTTATTTTGAAATTGAGAAAGTAGGCAGATATCGCCTACTTTTAATTTTTATGCTATTTTTATATTTGAAATGTAGTAACTTGGAGTGGTGAATTATGAAATCTTTTACACACTTTAGTAGAAGAAAATGGGCAAATCTAAATCCTAATTTAAATATTCAAGTGAGTCACGAAGAATTAGAAAAAATTAACTCACATGGCGATGTTTTAAGTATTGCCGATGTTCGACAAGTATATGAACCGCTAGTTGCCTATATAGGAATAATGTTTGAACAATCAAAAAAAGCAGAGAAAAGTAAAGCAGACTTCTTAAAGCAAGCAATGACTAAAAGGCCATTTATTATAGGGATTTCAGGCTCTGTTTCTGTTGGAAAATCAACGACTTCACGTTTGCTACGTCTGCTTTTACAAAGGACTTATCCAGACTTGAAAATCCAAAGAATGACTACAGATGGATTTTTATATACTAACAACGAATTAAAGGTTAAAAATCTAATGAGTCGAAAAGGATTTCCTGAAAGTTATAATATGCAACGTTTAAATGACTTTTTAACAGATGTAGTAAGGGGTAAGGAAGATATTGTTTATCCTTTGTATTCTCAGGGAATATCTGATATTGTGCCAGATAAATTTGGGCATGTTTTGAGTCCGGATATTTTGATTATTGAGGGGATTAATACTTTACAATTGCCACCTAACGGAACAATTGTTAGTTCTGATTTTTATGATTTATCAATTTATCTTGATGCTGATGAAGACTTAATTGAAAGTTGGTTTTTGAGTCGTTTTAATGAATTAATGGAACAAAATAAAAATAACCCGGATAATTATTACTATCATTGGGCACATAGCAATCGAAAAGAGGCAATTAATGCTGCTAAAGAAGTGTGGCAATCCGTTAATTTAGTAAATTTAAGAGAATTTATTGCACCAACGAAGACAAGAGCTAATGTGGTTTTGCATAAAACAAGAGGACATCATATTGATTCAGTGTATTTAAGATGCTATTAAATTTGTTATACTAGATGTATGAATTGGATTATTTATATGTTGATGAAAGTTCTAGCTTTGCCCCCGTCAATTAATAATTAAGAAGTTAAGATAAAAATATTTTTTAGAGGAGTTATTAATTATGGTAAATGCAATTGAACTAAAAAAAGGTATGATTTTTAGCCAAGACGGAAAGCTAATGAGGGTATTAAAGAGTAATCACCACAAACCTGGTAAAGGTAATACTGTTATGCAAATGGACTTAAGAGATGTTCGTGCAGGTTCAATGATTCATAAGACAATGAGACCAAGTGAAAAAGTAGAATTAGTTGAAGTAGCTAAGAAAGGTGCACAATACCTCTATTCTGAAGGTGATAATTACATCTTTATGGATACTACAACTTATGAACAATATGAAATCACTAAAGACCAATTAGATGATGATGCGCTCTACTTAATGCCAAATATTGAAGTACAACTTGAATTTACTGATGATGGTGAATTGATTGGTATTGAATTACCTGCCACTGTAACTATGAAAGTCGCAGAAACTCAACCTGAAATTAAGGGGGCTACTGCAGCAGGTGGCGGTAAGCCAGCTACGATGGAAACCGGATTGGTTGTTACTGTCCCTGACTTTATTAATGAGGGTGACGAATTAGTTATTAATACTCAAGAAGGTACTTATAAGTCACGCGCATAATTTTTTATAGTTAAAAAGCTATTAGGATGATTATTTCCTAATAGCTTTTTTCGATATATTATTTGTTAAATGTATTAGTTTCTACTTCTTGAATAAATTGTGCTAAATGACGGTAGTATACGTCCGGATTATCAACCATATGGTGGTGACCACCATTTGGAGTAGTTACTAAGCGTGAGTTAGGAATTAACTTTTGCATAGTTCTTGCAGTATCAAGTGGCATAGTTTCATGTTCACCAAAGGTTAATAAAGTTGGTACTTTAATGTTCTTAAGTTGATCTCTGAAGTGCCAATCCTTCAACTTACCAGTAATGACAAATTCATTGTCACCTTGGAAAGCATTGTAAACAGCAGTTCCACCTAAATCCTTTAAGTGGTATAGCTTAGAAGGTTGTTTACGATCAACGAAGTTGATATTTAAGATTTGGACATCATCTTGGTATCTTTGGTTATCAAAGTTACCTTCAGCTTCGCACTTATGCATAAAGTCAATTTCTTCTTTGGTTAAAACTTCTTCACGTCTGCGGTTAACAGCTGCTACATATTCATCAATTTCGTCAACCATTGATGAAATAATGGCACCCTTTAAGTGATTACCATATTTAACAGCGTATTCTTGAACTAGTAGACCGCCCCAACTTTGACCAATAAGGTAAAAGTTATCAATGCCCAATTTTTGGCGAACTTCTTCAACTTCATCTAAAAAGTATTCATAAGTAAGATATTTCTTAGCTATTTCTGGATCAGAATAGTCAGGTTGATCTGAATATAATGAGCCTAATTGATCATACATATGAACTTGGACGTTTAGCCCTTGCTTTTTTAACTGTTCAGCAGTATCTTCCCAATATTCATGATTTCCACCAGGTCCACCATGAAGGGCAAGTAGGTGAATATCACCACTTCCTTGGGTATTTGTCCATAAATGATAACCATTATCTAGCGTAAGTATTTTAGTTCCTTGTTTCATATGCCTCTCCTTGTTAATATTTTTGATATTAATGAAATGATAACATTAATTCTAACTTTTTAGTATAAAATGCATTTTTGCGGATAGAATGCAGAATTTATTAAAATTAGTTACAATGTAAAAGACGTTAAAATATTTAAGGAGAAATAAATGAGTCTTAAATACGCACAAAAACGCAAGGTTTTTCTGTTTATCTTTTTTGCTACGATTAAAGCCTGCAACATTTTATTTATTGCTTATATGCTTAAGTTAATGCTCAATGTTGCTTCATCTGGTAAAAAGGATATGATGCAATTAGTTGGACTAGCTGGAATTACAGCAGTTGGTCAAATATTTTTTATGTGCAGTAATTTCCTATATGAAGCTAATAAGATGGAAATTATTCGTCAGGTAAATTTATATCTTAAGCGAAAAAATATTGCTTATTTAGTCGATCAAGGAGAAAGCAACATAAAGCAGGACTTAAGCTTAATGACCAATGATTTAAAGCAAATTGAAACTAATCGTGTAACTGCGCAATTAGATATGATCTTCCAAAGTATAACTTTTGTTGGTGCATTAAGTTTTGCCTTTTATAATTCATGGGAAATGACTTTGATTTTTATTGTTGCTTCTTTAGCTCCGGCAATTGTGCAAATCTTTACTAGTAAAATTATTACGCAAAAGGCGAAGGTTTGGACTAAGACAAATGCTGATTATACTCAAAGTATTTCTGATAGTTTAAATGGAGCTAGCGCTGCTAATTTATATAATGCACGGGACAATATCTTGCAAAGAGCCTCAAAATCTGCCCTTAGAATGGAAAATGCCTTGAAGTCAATGAACCTAACGCAAGCTTGGGCATTGGAATTAATTTATTCTGCGGCAGAACTTTTTTGTTTTATTATTCCGTGTACAATTGGTGGAATTTTGATGATGGAGGGTAAACTGGCAGTTGGAACTCTAGTAATGTTAGTTGACTTAGCGATGAACTTCATTACGCCAGTTGTGACAATCTTCCAAGAATTTAACCAAGTTAAGTCGACTGTTCCGATGTGGGAAAAGACCAAAAAAGCTACAATTTATAACTTAGATGATGAAGTTGAAGAGCGTGAATCATTTACTGGTTTAGAGGTTAAAAATTTAAGCTATCAAACTGCTTCAGATAAAAAGACAATTTTTGCCAATGTAAATTTAAAAGTAAAACCGGGTGAAAAAGTTCTCTTAATGGCTCCTAGTGGTTGGGGGAAGACGACATTACTTAGATTAATGTTAGGACAGAAAAATCCACAAGCAGGTGAAATTCTTATAAATCAAAAAGATGTGTCTGGTAATTGGGAAGCAGCGCATAATTACTATTCCTATGTTAATCAAAAGCCGTTCTTATTTGATGATACTTTACGCTTTAATATTACTTTAGGAAGAACTTGTACCGAAGAAGAGCTGTTAGCTGCAATTAAAGAAGCTGGCTTAAACGATTTAGTTGAAAATAAAGGACTAGATTTTTACGTTGGCGAAAATGGTAATAAGCTTTCAGGTGGTCAGATTCAAAGAGTAGAAATCGCTAGAGCGCTCCTTTCAAGACGACCAATTATTTTAGCCGATGAAGCAACTAGTGCTTTAGATCCAGGAATGTCACGTGCAATTCATGAAACACTACTTAAAAATCCTAAAGTAGCGGTAATCGAAGTAGCACATAAGATTTCTGACTATGAAAAAGAAATGTTTGATCAGATTGTTAAATTTAAGTAGTTTAATATTGCACGAATAGAAGATAAAAGCATCGTAATGATGCTTTTTATTATTCAAAGGAATATATTTTAGCAATTTATAATAATATATTGAATAAATAATCAATTTATATATAAAATATATTAAATAAAGGCTTGAATAAACAATGGTGAGTGATTATTATTAAGGTGTCTACGTTGTTTTTAGTATGAAAGTGAGGAACTACGATGGCTGAACCAAAATGGCTTAAGGATATGAATCCTGAAGATTACTTAAAAGAAGACTTTGATTGCAAAGGCAAAGGTAAATATACCGTTTCTGGTATTGAAAACGATGATCCAGAATGGCTTGATAAAGCAGCAAAGAAAGTTAATGCTGCTGAAGGCGATGACTACGTTAAACTTGATTGTGGTTTAATGACAGTTAATCAATTAAACTGGATGCTTAGAAATACTTTTGGAGAATTGACTTTTGTAGATGAAAACAACCAATTCTTGTGGTACAACCGTCCTCAAGATCCAAACTACAAGATGAAGGCTAAGCGTGTTCCTGCCCAAGTTGGTGATACAATGGGACAAATTCACCCTGATATCCGTGATGTTATTCCTAATGCTAAGAAAGTTGTACACGCACTCCGCACCAAAGAAGGTGGACATGATGATGTGTACATGCCAGTTCCAACCGGTAATTTAAAAGAATTAGTCTTGCACTACTATAAGCGAGTAGAAGATGAAGAAGGTAATTACCGCGGAATTTATGAATGGGTACAAGATTTATATCCATTTGTTAAGTACTTCTGTGAAACAACTGGTCAAAAGTTAGTAGTTGACCCAGATGCAACAACTGGTGCAACTTACCGCAGAAACTCTGATCCAGATGCTAAGACTGGAGCTTCTACTAAGGCAGAAGCTGCTAAGATGGAAGAAAAGCCAAAAGTTGAAGAAAAACCAAAAGTTGAAGAAAAACCAGATACAACAACTGGTGCATCTGAACATTAATATTGATAAGTCGTAATCGCAAGATTGCGGCTTTTTTTATTTATGCTTAAATAGAAAAAGGTATAACTATCATAAATATAGAAAAGAGATTGTTTTGTCTGAGTTAACTAACGATGCCACACAAAAATTAGCAGTTAATTTACCTTTAACTAGTGAACAAGAAAAATTAGTTAAGCAAATTTTGGCCTTTACTAAAAAACATATTAACGGTGATACACCAGCTATTTTTACGGTTTATGGGGATGCTGGAACAGGGAAAAGTGTTGTTTTAGCTCATCTATTTAACAAAATTCAACTTGCTGCGAGAACTGAAAAGGATAGTCCGTTATATCAAACCAAAAACTACTTTTTGGTTAATCACCCAGAAATTCTCAAGGTGTATAAAGAAATCGCCGGTAAGCAGGCTAATTTGTATAAAAAAGACTTTACTAGACCTACTTCTCTGATTAATGGATTAGATAAAAAGCAGACAAAAGTAGATGTTGTTGTTATTGATGAGGCACATCTACTTTTGTCACATCGAGATGCGTATAATAATTTTACTTATGATAATCAACTAGTTGAAATTATTAAACGAGCAAAGGTTATAATTTTAGTCTTTGATCAATATCAGGTAATGCGCACTAAGACTTATTGGTCGACGGAGCAGTTAGAAGAAATTACGCACCAATATCCTCATGAAGATTATCATTTAACCCATCAATTCCGGATGAATGCAAGTTCAGAATTAATAAACTGGTTCAATACTTTTACTGATGAGAGTAAAGTAATTCCTTTTCCTCAGAATGCTAGAAATGGATATGATTTTCGGGTATTTGATGATGCCGAAAAAATGCGGCAAGAAATTGTTAAAAGAAATCAAGAAGTTGGTTTGGCTAGAATTTTGTCGACTACGGGTTATCCTTCTATTCTTGATGGCAAGAAACATTATATTAAAGAAGGAAAGTTTAAAATGCCTTGGGATCAGTATAACTATACAGTAAAGCCTTGGGCTGAAATTCCAGAGACAATCAATGAAGTGGGGTCATTTTATACTTGCCAAGGTTTTGATTTAAATTATACTGGTATAATTTTAAGTCCGCCATTTTATCAGGTTCCAGATACTAATCAAATTCAAATTGATACCAGTAAGTTTACAGATACCGAAGCTTTTAAAAGAAGAACGGATTTGTTTGATGACAAAGAGTTAGAGCAAGTCAAAATGCGACTCTTTATGAATCAAATCAATGTTTTATTTAAACGCGGAATTTATGGTACCTATCTCTACGCTCATGATCCACTTTTGCGTAAGACTTTATATGAGTACTATCAAAAGCTTATCAAAGACTAAGCTAGCGTTTTACTAGACAAAGATGCCAACATTTGGCGTCTTTTTTTATAGGCTAAATGAGCATACAATTGTAGAAAAAGGAGGCGCCTCTTATGAAAATTGACTATAACTACATAACTGACCGCTTTATTAAGTATTGTGAAATGGATACTAGATCTTATCCTGATAATGACGCAGTTCCAACTAGTCCTGGACAAGTTGAACTTTTAATGGAGTTAAAAGCAGAATTAAGTAGGCTGGGGCTTGAAGAAGTTAGTTATTCAGCTAAAGACGCTTATTTAGTTGGTAAAATTCCAGCTACAACAAAGAAAAAAGTATCAGCAATTGGCTTTGTTGCTCATGTTGATACAGCAGATTACAATAGTAAAAATATTAAAGTTAAAGTTCATTCAAATTATGCCGGAAATGATTTAGTTTTAGATAGTAAGCATATTCTAAGGCCTAAAGAATTTCCAAGTCTAAAAGAAGTGATTGGAAATACGATTTTCACAGCTTCAGGTGATACGTTACTGGGAGCTGATGACAAGGCTGGAATTGCTGGTTTATTAGCAATGGCTAAATATTTGCTGCAACATCCAGAAATTGAACATGGTGATTTATGGTTAGCATTTGGACCAGATGAAGAAATTGGGAAAGGAGCTAAGCGTTTTGATGTTAGCCGTTTCCCAGTTGAATTTGCCTATACTTTAGATAATGGCAATGTTGGCGATATTGCTTATGAAACTTTTAATGCTGCAGAAGCAAAAGTTGAAATTACAGGGACTGTTGTTCATCCTGGCGAAGCATACGGTTTGATGGTAAATGCCGGCTTAATTGCTAATGAACTTGTGGCCGCTTTACCTCAGGATTTTGTCCCTGAAAAAAGTAAAGATTATGATGGTTTTTACTTATTAACTAGTTTTAAAGGCAATGTTGATCATGCAGAAGTTAATTTGATTATTAGAAGCTTTGATACGCTTGATTTTTTGGCGAGAAAGCAGTTTATTCAAGACCAAGTTGATAAATTAAATGCAAAATACGGCGATCAACGACTATCTTTAACTATGAGAAATCAATATAAATCACCTGGTGACTTAATTAAGCAGCATCCATATGTCGTTAATTTGGTTCACCATGCTTATGCTAAGTTGAATATAAAGCCTAAGCATATTCCATTTAGAGGTGGAACTGATGGTGATTTTATTTCAGAAAAAGGTATTCCAACGCCTAATTTATTTAATGGAGGAGCTAATTTTCATGGGCCATATGAATATGCTAGTTTAGAAAATATAGCTAAATTGGCTGAAGTATTGGTTGAAATTAGCTACTTACATAGCGAATTAGACGATAAACGTGATAATACACCTTTGAGGAGATAAAAAATGGATTTTGAAAAAGCAAAAAAATTAATTGATGATGCAGATTGTATTTTAGTTACTGCTGGTAATAAATTTGCGATTGCAGATGGGTTTGACATGTTAGATGAAGCTAGCTTTAAAGTACAATACCCTGATTTAGTAGAAAAATATGATGTCCATACAATTGGGGATGCACTTGATAAGAAATTGCCATCATGGCCAGAACAATGGACAATGTGGCGACGTTTTATTGATGATTATTCAGTTAATTATCAGCCATCTGATGCGATGCTCGAATTAAAACAGTTATTAACTGGTAAAGACTATTTCATTGCTACTAGCTATTTTACTCATGCCTTTGAAAATGCCGGTTTTGATTCTAAAAAGATTTTTAATATCTTTGGTGATTGGACGACGATGGCTTGTTCAAGCGGTGTTAACCATGGCTTAAAGAGCGATTTAGCAATTCAAGGTGTTCCTAAGTGTGAAATCTGTAATAGTGAGATGGAAATTCACATGCCACTAACTGCACACTTTTATCCTGATACTGATGCCAATACTAGAATGCGGATTTTTATCACTAATAATGAAGATAAGAAGATGGTTGTGTTAGGCTTAGGTGTAGATGAATTAAGTCCACAATTACTTGACCCAATACTTCATTTAGTAAGTCAGTTTGAAAATTGGCATTACATATCCGCAGATTTAGATAGTTCTGATTTACCTCAAAATATTGTAAAACGAAGCATAGGAACTGGAAGTAATAGTAAAAGTTTATTGGAAGGATTAATAAATTAATGACAGTAAAGATAGTATCTGGCCAATTAGAGTTTTCTAATCAAGATTTAGCTGAGAAGTTACGAAAAAAAGGGCGAGAACTAGTAGAGTTTTTAGATGATTATACGATGTTAGATATTGAAACTACTGGGCTATCACCATATCGAGATCGAGTAACTGAACTTGCAGGCATTAAAGTAAGAAATGGAAAAGTAGTTGATAAATATAGTCAGCTAGTTAAGCATCCTAAAAATAATAAGGTCCCTCAATTTATTACAAAGCTAAATGGAATTGATGAGAAACTAATTTTAACTCAAGGAATACCGGTTAAAGAGGCCATTACTGATTTTCGAAACTTTATTGGGGAAGATGTAATAGTTGGATATAACGTTAATTTTGATTTGAATTTTATTTATGATCTTTGTGAAAAATTTAATCTGGAAAGATTGAGTAATAACTATATTGATGTTTTACATTTTTCAAGAGTCTTTTTTAAAAAGGAAAGTCATAATCGATTATTAGACTGTATACAGCGATTGGGTATCAGTGAATCAGAAGCACATAGAGGATTAAAGGATTCATTAGATACTAAAGCTGTCTTTGATATATATCAAAAACAGTTTACTTCTGAAATGTTAAGTGAAGTAAAAAACAATTTGAAGAATTGTATTTTAACCGAAAAAATTCCATTTGAATATTTAATTAAGCGAAATCCATTTAAAAACAAAAATATTGTTTTTTCAGGTTCTATTAATGAAGAATTACCGGTAATTGCGACTAATATGGGTGGGTGCGTAAAGACGCATGTTGATAGTATGACTAACTATTTAGTTATGGGGAATCAGGATTTCTTTTCTACAAGTAATCCTGAATTACAAAAAGCAAGAAGCTTGATAGCAGAAGGAAATAAGATTTCTCGAATTAGTGAAAGTTTTTTCCTTGATATGCTAGATAGTTGGGCAAGAAGTTAGGAGCAATAATGTCAAAAAGAAAAAGAAGAACATCGCATAAACGAATTAATCCTGCTACTTCATTTCTTATTGTATTAGTATTAGCTTTTTTAGGTATTTATCAAAATTCAGGTGGTAGTTTATCGACTGCTGTTAATTCAATTACATATCTAAATGGTTCTAACCATTCAACCAATTCACCTAAAAATGTTTTTAAAGCTTCAAGTGCTGATACAGAATATGGTGGATTATCTACTAATGATTATCAAAGATTAGCAAATTTAAATTTTCAATCTGGTCAAAAAGGATATGTTGTAGTTAATAATAATCATTCAACATTGATAAAAAATGCTTGGAAGGTTAATAAAGTTATCTATTCTAATTTAGATAGCCTCAACAGAACCTCTCATTCAAATACTGGCTTTTTAGAACAAAGAAATGTTGCTAATGAAAGTTTACGAGTAAGGCAATTTGTAAATCCAACTGCCTGGCATTCTAATCGTTCTAATGGAATACAAATATATAATCGTGGTCATTTAATTGCATATTCGGTTTCAGCAGGAATAGATCAAGATGGTAATTATGAGCCAAATAATCAATCAGGGGATCAAAATAACCCTAAAAACCTATTTACTCAAACAGCTTATTCTAATCAAAAGGTTCAAACGATTTTTGAGAGTAAAGTTAGACAAACACTAAGGCAAGGAAAAAAAGTTATTTACCAAGCTACACCTATTTTTAAAGATACTGAATTAATGGCACGTGGCATTAATTTACAAGCAGTTTCTACTGATGGATCATTAGATTTTAACGTCTATATTTTTAATGTCCAGCCGGGCTATCAATTTAATTATCAAAATGGGCGAGCAAGTAAAGATAATAGTGTACAAGTAGCTAATTGATTTTATAGTTATATAAATAAAGTTCGTATTTTACGCATGTATATATATAAAAATATGAATGGCAATAAAATGATGAGCAAAAGCCGAATTTTATTATTATTTTATATTGTAATTTACTTAAAAATACCGTACACTCTAATAAGAGATTTTTTAAATTAAGTAGTGGAGTTATTAGATGAACGAAGAAAAATTTGTTGAAGTAAAAGACCTTCGTAAGGTTTATGATAACGGCCATGAAGCAATTAAGAATGTTTCATTTAGCGTTAAAAAAGGTGACCTTGTATGTTTATTAGGACCTTCTGGTTGTGGTAAAACTACCATTTTAAACATGCTAGCAGGTTTACTTAATCCAACTAGTGGTGAAATTTTATTTGATGGTAAAAATGTAGTAAATGTTGAACCAAAGAATCGTGAAATTGGCTATGTTTTTCAAAATTATGCTTTGTATCCACATATGACCGTATTACAAAATGTTATGTTTCCACTTACTGTTGGAAAAACAAAACGGCCTAAGGAAGAAGCAGAGAAAATTGCTAAGAAATATATGGCTTTGACACAAATCACTGATTTAGCAGATCAAAAACCTGGTAATTTATCAGGTGGTCAACAGCAACGTGTAGCGATTGCTCGTGCTTTAGTTGGTGAACCTAAAATATTACTTATGGATGAGCCTCTTAGTAACTTGGATGCTCGACTTCGATTGAAAATTAGAGAAGAAATTAGAGCTTTAGTCAAAGAAGTAGGAATTACTACTTTATTTGTTACTCACGATCAAGAAGAAGCTTTATCAATTGGTGATAAGATAATACTTTTTAATAATGGAGTAATTCAGCAAGATGATAATGGGCAGAACTTTTACTTAGAACCTAGAAATCATTTTGTTGCTAACTTTATCGGAAATCCCGTAATTGATAATTTTGCTGTAAAAGTTGAAAATAATGAAATTAAAGCAAGTGACTTTTCAATTAAAATTAGTGATTTAGATGCACAAAGATTCAGAAAACAATTGATTGATGGGGACTATACTTTATCAGTTCGGCCAGAAAATATTACTCCAGCTGAAAATGGTGAAATATCTACTGAAATCGTTGATGTTGAATTAATTGGTAGAGAGAGAATTTTGAAGTTTAATCATGACGGCCAACAAGCTAGATCACTTGTTAATTTGGAAGTACCAATTAAGGCGGGAGAACAAGTAAAACTTAAATTACGACTTGACCGAATCTTTATCTTCACTCCGGAAGGAGAAAGAATTTACTAATGAAAACTAATCAAAAAAAGGCATGGTTATTTTTAGCTCCAACTTTAATTTTTGTTACAGTTTTTAGTGTGTGGCCAATTTTGCGGGCTTTTACGATGAGTTTCCAAAGTGGACCACTAATTAACATGGAGTGGACCGGCTTTTCTAACTATCAATATATTTTTTCAGATCCTGAATTTTGGCGCGCAATAAGAAATACTTTGATTTATTCTGTTTTTGCTGTGCCAATTAGTTTAGCAATTTCAATTATGCTAGCTTGGTTTATTTTTAGTAAAGTAAAGCATTCGTCATTTTTTGAAACTACCTTTTTCATGCCATATGTAACTAGTACAATTGCGATAGGTATTGTCTTTAGATATATCTTTAATGGTGAATATGGGTTATTAAATTACCTATTAAAAGCGGTACATCTTCCAGCACCTAATTGGATTGATGACCCAAGTATGAGTTTGATTACAATAATTATCTTTGGGATTTGGACTTCCTTAGCTTTTGATATTGTAATTTTAATGGGTGCTTTAAGAAATATCGATCCTAATTATTATGTGCTTGCAGATATGTATGGCGCCAGTGAGCAAGAGAAATTCTGGAGAATAACAATACCACAATTAGTTCCAACGCTAGCCTTCTTGTTAACAATGAATATCATTGGCGCATTTAAAATTTATACATCTGTATATGCATTATTTAATGGACAGGCAGGTATTGGTAATTCAGCAACAACAGCGGTATTTTACATTTACAATAAATTCCAAATGGTTGGAACGCCCGGTGTTGCCATGGCTGCAACTGTCGTATTATTCTTAATTATTTTACTGACAACATTTTTACAACGTAAAATGATGAAAAAGATTGGAAGATACTAATGAAAAAAATTAGAATTGGTAATTTAATTGCTTATCTAGTATTAGCTATTTTTGCATTAATTACAGTATTTCCATTTGTATATATGATTTTAGGGGGATTGATGTCTTATAGTGAAACGACAACAATTCCACCAACATTAATTCCACACAAGTTTAATTGGGAAAATTATGCAAAGGTCTTTGCTCAGGCTCCATTTGCTAGATACTTTTTAAATACATTTATTACTGCATCGGTTACTACGATAGTAAGTTTGTTTAATGCATTACTTGCAGCTTTTGCTTTAACAAGTTTGAAATTTAAGGGTAAAGGGCTAGTTCAAAGTTTATTACTTTCTTTGTTAATGGTTCCTGGAGAAGCAATAATTTTTACTAATTACAACACTATTGCCAAAATGGGCTTGCTAAATACTTATCTTGGTCTTGTATTACCATTTTTAACTTCTATTTTCTACATGTATTATTTACAAAGTTATTTTGGCTCAATTTCAGATACTATTTATAAGGCTGCCATGATTAATGGAGCAAGTGATTGGGAATACATATGGAAAGTATTAGTTCCTATGAGTAAAGGTGGGCTATTTACAGTTGGTTTGCTTAGCTTTATTAGTGGATGGAATGCCTTTTTATGGCCATTACTTGTAACCAATGAAGATAGTATGAGATTGCTTAATAATGGACTTTCTTCATTTGCATCAGATTCAGGTAGTGAAACAGAGCTTCAATTAGCGGCAGCTACTTTGACTGTTCTTCCAATTCTGATTGTTTACTTTATCTTTAGAAAGCAAATTATTCGAGGAGTAGTTAGAAATGACCTTAAAGGATAAAACTACTGTAACTTTTTATAATGGTCTAACAACAATTGGTGGGCCAATGATTGAAGTCGCTTATAATAAGAGCCATGTTCTATTTGATTTAGGAGAGGTATATCGGCCTGAACTAAATTTGCCAGACGAAAGTTATCAAACTTTGATTAAATATCAATTGATTGGTGATGTTCCTAATTTTTATGATCCTGCGATAACTGGTAAGCAGTTAGACCATACTAGATGGGAACATGCAGCAGCATATATTTCTCATTTGCATTTAGATCATAGTAAGGCACTTAATTTATTAGCACCAGAAATACCTTTATATGCTGGACCAATTACTGCAGCACTTTTACCGGTTTTAAACCAAAATGGTGATTTTTTATTGCCAGCTACTAATCATGAAAAAGGATATACACGATCAATAATTCCTGCAAAATATAAAAGTCCAATAACTGTAGGTGATATTACTTTAGAAGTATGGCCAAGTGATCATGATGCGTATGGTGCAACTGGCTTAATTATCAAAACACCGGACAAGCTGATTGCATTTACGGGAGATATTCGGTTACATGGTTACCATCCTGAATGGGTTAAGGAATACCTTACAGCTGTAAAAAATGCGGATTTATTTATTGTTGAAGGCACAGGGATTTCGTGGCCTGAACATATAGGTCAAGAGTTTACTGGTCCTAAAAATGAAGATGAATTAACAGAAAAAATCGTTCAATTAGAGCAAGAAAATCCAAAAAGACAAATAACATTTAATACTTACCCCACTAATGTAGAAAGACTTTTAAAGATTGTTGAAGAATCTCCAAGAAAAGTTGTGCTACATGCTAAAAGGGCTGATTTGCTTAAAGAAGCATTGAATAAAGATTACCATTATTACTACTTGCCAGGGGAAAAGAAATATGAATCGCTTGATCCTAAATTGGAAATTGCATACGAAGACTTGGTAAAAGACAATCATGAATACCTTTGGCAAGTGGTCACAAATTATGGTGATTTGATGAAAAATGGCTTGTACATTCACTCAAATGCAGAACCTTTGGGTGATTTTGATCCAGCGTATAAACCTTTTGTTGACGCACTGGAAAGGCAAAATATAGAGTTCGTTGCCTTACGTTGTTCAGGCCATGCTGATGATAAAGAACTCAAAGAAATTATTGGATTAGTTCAACCTCGCATTCTTTGCCCGGTGCACACATTGCATCCGGAGTTGGCAGAAAATCCTTATGGGGACCGGATTTTACTTAAACGTGGTCAAACAATCACGCTTTAGTTAAAAATCAAAAATATTGTTGTATTTAGTTTTATTGGAGGAAATCCTTATGAAGTTTGCTAAAAGATTAGCTGTTGCTGGTATGACCGCTTTAGCATTAGTAGGCACTACTGCTTGTTCAAGTAGCAAGACGAGTTCAACTAAGTCTAATACGACTAGTTCTGTTAAGATTCCTAAGGTTACTAAGAAAACTACTGTTGTTTTCTGGCATGCTATGACAGGTGTTCAACAAGCAACTTTACAAAAGTTGACTGCTGAATTTGAAAAAAAGAATCCTAACATTACTATTAAGTTGGAAAATCAAGGTGCATATACTGATTTACAAGCAAAAATCAATTCAACCTTACAATCACCAAATAATTTACCAACTATCACTCAAGCATATCCAGGTTGGCTATGGAATGCTGCTAACAATAAGATGTTAGTTGACCTAAATCCATACATTAATGACAAGAATGTTGGTTGGGGTAGTGCTAAGGCATCTAACATTAAGACAGAACTTCTTGAAGGAGCTCAAATTAAAGGAACTCAATATGGAATTCCATTTAATAAATCTGTTGAAACATTAACTTATAATGCTGATATTCTCAAGAAATACAATGTTAAAGTTCCAACTACAATGGCTGAATTAAAAGCAGCATCTAAGAAAATTTATGAAAAGAGTGGTCATAAAATTGTTGGTGCTGGTTTTGACTCACTTTCAAATTACTACACTCTTGGTATGAAAGATGCTGGTGTAAACTTTACTAATAAGATTAGCTTTACTGGTTCAACTTCAAAGAAGGTAATCAATTACTACGCTGATGGTGTTAAAGCAGGTTACTTCAGAACTGCTGGTAGTGAACACTACTTATCAGGTCCTTTTGCAAATGAAAAAGTTGCAATGTATGTAGGTACTAGTGCAGGTGAAGGATTTGTTAAGAAGGGCGTTGGCACTAAGTTTAAGTACGGTGTAGCTGCTCGCCCATCTAAGTACAACATGCAACAAGGTACAGATATTTACATGTTTAGCAAAGCAAGTGCAATGCAAAAAGCAGCANTTAGTATCTAAATCAAGTCAATTAACTTGGGCCAATGCAACTGGCTATGTTCCAGTAAATACTGCAGCAGTAAACTCAAGCGAATATAAAGACAACAAGTCAATGAAGACCCCAGCAATTATTGCTAAGTCAATGAAGAACTTATACTCAGTTCCAGTAGAAAAGAATTCAAACGCTGCATACAGCCAATTAAATTCAATAATGCAAAACATCCTTTCTGCTGCAGCTAAGAAACAAAGTGTAAATTCACAAATAACAGCTGGCAAAGCAAAATTTGATGCTGCATGGAAGCAATAAACTAAATTTTATATTGAAAAAGAAGTGGAAAATTTCCACTTCTTTTTTTCTAATATCATACTATATATTGAAATTCAAGGTTGAATATATCAATATGTAGCGTAAGATGGTATATGGACTTTTCGAAAAATTCAAAATCAATTTTGGAGGAATTAGATATGAATATTTGGAAAAAAGCACTTTTATCATCATTGGTTGGAGTATCTTTGTTAACTACAGCATGTTCGACACAGAAACAGGCTTCAGTAAAACAAGAGAGTAATATCCCTAAAGTAACTAAAAAAACAACTGTAGTTTTTTGGCATGGAATGAGTGGAGTACAAGGTGCTACATTAAAGAAATTAACTGATGAATTCGAAAAAAAGAATCCTAATATTAAGATTAAGCTTGAATATCAAGGATCATATATCAATTTACAAGCTAAGTTAAATTCAACAATGCAATCACCAAATAACTTGCCAACTATTACTCAAAGTTATCCAGGCTGGCTTTACAGTGCTGCTAAAAATAAAATGTTAGTTGACTTAAAACCTTATATTGCTGATAAGAATGTTGGCTGGAACGGAAAAGACAGTGATATTAATGCCAGTTTATTAAATGGTGCCAAGATTAATGGTGTGCAATATGGTATTCCGTTTAATAAATCCGTTGAAGCATTAACTTATAATGCAGATATGTTGAAAAAATACAATGTAAAAGTTCCGAAAACAATGGCTGAACTTAAAGCAGCATCCAAAAAAATATACGAAAAGAGTCATCACAAAGTTGTTGGTGCTGGCTTTGACGTTATGAGTAATTATTATCTTTTAGGCCTAAAAGATCAAGGAATTGATTTTAGTAGTAAAGTTAAATTCGATAGTAAAGCATCTAAGAAAGTAATTAATTACTATGCAGAAGGTATTAAAGAAGGATACTTCAGAACTGCTGGCAGTGAACGCTACTTATCAGGTCCTCTTGCCAATGAAAAGGTTGCAATGTACATTGGGACTAGTGCAGGAGAAGGCTTTGTGAAAAAGGCAATCAATGGAAAATTCAAATATGGTGTAGCTGCTCGTCCATCTAAGTACAACATGCAACAAGGTACGGACATTTACATGTTTAATAAGGCAAGTGCAATGCAAAAGGCAGCCGCATTTAAGTACATGAAATTCTTAGTATCTA
>NZ_AYYU01000023.1 GCF_001436455.1 Lactobacillus jensenii DSM 20557 | reverse complement strand
ATGCACTGGTTCGAATCCAGTTAACCCAATAGTTCTTAAAGAACACCCAACCCGAAAAGAAAGCTCGCCTATGGTGAGCTTTCTTTTTTACTAAAAAAATTCTTTTTGTTAAAGTATGTAAGATTATTGGTTTTACTTAGAGGTGATAATGTGCCAAGAATTGTAAAAGTAGGTGCTGGTGGCGACGAAATTGATTGGAAAGAAGCATTAAAAACGCTAAGAGCTGATGATATGCTACTTTTAAAGCCTGGTTTTTATGAATTAGAACAAGGAATATCTGCATGTGATGTAACTATTAAAGGAACTGGGGCTAGTCCAGAAGATACAATAATAGATGGCTATATTTCTGTATCCCCTGATAGTAGATATGTAACCTTAGAAAATTTGACAATTAATACCGTTGGTGAGAAGAATGCTATTTTTATTCCTTATAATGCAGATACTTATTTAACTTTACGAAATTGTTTTATAAAGACTGAAATTAATGAAAATGCAGCACTTGCATTAAATGGAAAATGCACAGTTGAACTATATTCGAGTCGGATAGTAAATGGTAGTGTTTCGTTCTTTTCTGGGTCAGACTTCAGATTGGAAATGAACGATTCAAAAATAGATTATCCAGTTACTAACTATTGTGGACTAGCATTAGAAGGAATTGGAACTGCAATTATTAATAATTCAATTATAGATTCAAGTCTTAATACTTTTTCCGATACAAATATTGAGCTAGTTGTAAATAATTCTAGATTGAGAGATGTCCATTTAGCTGGGCAAACTTGGCTTAATATGCTTAATTGTCAAGTTTATTCTAAAGACGATAATGCTTTTACTAGTGATGATGAGTGTTGGTTAAATATTACTAATTCAGTATTTACTGGCGGAATGTATTTAGATGGTGCTACAACAATGTTATTACAAAATAGTCATTGTGACCGTTTAATGGCTATAGCAGATACCAAAACGACAATGACTAATTCACTTTGTAAGTCACATGCTGATTTTCAGCAAAGTGCAAAATGTGATGCTACAAGATCAACTTTTAATGGTAGTGAAGAATTTGAGTTCTTTTTAGCTGTTAATGGAGAAGCTGAATTTAAAGGACATGATATTGTTTTAAATCCTAATGGTGCTACTCTAGCAGTACAAGATAATGCCACTTTTAGAAGTAATGTTTTAGCAAGTGACCAAAAGGCACTGAGCGTTGAATATACCAACTTGCCAAATGTAAATATTTTAGGATTAAAGTGGGAGAAAAGAAAGTAATTATTATGTAGAATGATGAAATCTAGACCAATTTGCTCTACAATATGGTTATACGACTTGAAGACCTAGTTCTGGGAGGCGATGAGAATGCAGGAACCGATTTATATTAAAATTCATAATAAAATTAAACAAGATATCGAAAATCGTGTGTATAAGGTTGGCGAAAGAATTCCTGCGGAAAGACAACTAGCACAGGAATTTGGGGTTTCAAGAATGACGCTGAGGCAAGCTATAAAAACACTTGAAGATGAAGGGATTCTGGAAAGAAGACTAGGGAGTGGTACATATGTATCAAGCCAAAAGGTTCAAGAAAAAATGTCAGGTGTTATGAGCTTCACACAAATTACAAGAGCTAATGGCCAAGTACCCTCATCGAAATTGCTTTCATATCGAATTACTAAGCCTTTTTTATCTGAGAAAGAACGGCTAAAAATTAACGAAAATGATAATGTTCTTCGAATGGAGAGAATTAGATATGCAGATGATATTCCCATTTGTTTTGAAGTAGTAACTATTCCTCAAAAACTAATAAAGAACTTTTCAAAGCATGATATTTCAACTAGTTTATATAAAACTTTAGAAGAAAAAGGTGGATATAAAATTGGCAGTGTAGTTGAAAATATTGGTGCAAGCATTGCTAATGAGAATGATGCTAGATATTTAAAAATTCATAGAGGGGATGCCTTGGTTACACGCCGACAAGTAACGACATTAACTGATGGGCAGCCATTTGAATATACCCGTGCAGAGTATGTTGCAGAAAGATTTGAATTTACATTTTCACGTTAAAAGGAGATGCATATGCATCTCCTTTTTATTTTAAATCTTCTTTTATTTTGGTAGTTGATATTCCTGGGGTTCTTGGAAGATAGACTACATCACAATATGGTTTTAAAAAATCAAATTTTCCCTTCCAATCATCACCCATTACAAAAGTATTGATATCATACTTTTGTACATCTTTTATTTTCTGATCCCAATCTTCTTCTGGAATAACTTCATCGACATATTTAATGGCTTCAAGGATATATTTTCTTTCGGCATATGAATTATAAGCTTCTTTGTGTTTCTTGAACTCATTAAATTCATCCGTTGAGAGACCTACGATCAAATAATCGCCCAATTCTTTAGCGCGTTTCAACAAGCGGACATGTCCGTAATGTAACAAATCAAATGTTCCATAAGTAATTACTTTTTTCATAATATAGGCTCCTTTATTACCTGATTAATAGTATCATACTTTAAGAAAAGACAAAACTTTGATAAAGCTTTCATGTAAGGCCCCTTTTTTGCTAAAATTTGATAGTAAGAATAGGGAGAGAATATATGAAGACTTTAATATTTAGCTTATATTTGAATGTAATGAAAGCTTTTGCTCATTTAGTACCTATTGAGAAAGAAAGTTACGTTATTTTAAACGGAGCAGGTAGATCAGGTTCTAATGGATATTTATTTTATAAATATTTAAAAAATATACATCCAGAATTAGATGTTACTTTAGTAGAACCTTGGCCTTCTTCACATTTGTCTTGGAAAATATGGAAAAAAATTGGTTCGGCAAAATATATTTTTACAACTCATGAACCATTTAAAATAAAAAAACAGCAAATTAGTATTTCTTTTTGGCATGGTATTCCACTAAAAAGAATGGGAGTTATGGCACATAATACTGCTTATCGTGGAAATAAAAGGAATATGAATATTTGGCATAAAGAAGCTGATTATGTTGTATCTAGTTCGGATTTTTATGAAACATTGATGTCTAGCTGTGTTGGTATAGAAGCTAAAAAATATGTCAGAACGGGATTTCCTAGATTAGATTATTTAGTAAAGCCAATTTCAAAATCACAAATACTTAATGATCTTTTTGACTGCAATGAAGCTAAAGCAAAAATCGGAATTTATATGCCTACTTTTCGTTTTGAATTGGAAGATAAAAATGTGATGGAGAAGATAAAGTCTGGTAATTTTTTTGCATTGTCTGATTTTAACATCCAAAAATTAAACGATCAGTTAAAGAGGAATAATCAATATTTGATTATCAAGTTACACCCATATGAAATGAATTTAGTAAAATCTTCGCAACAATCAGTTTCTAACATTAAGCTTTTAAGTAATGAATATCTCGAAGATAATAAGATTGATTTATATGAAATAATTGGAGCGACTGATTTTTTAATAACGGACTTTTCATCTATATACTTTGATTACTTGCTTTTAAATAAGCCTATTATTTTTATTGATAATTTATTAGAGCAATATATTAATAAAAGAGGACTTTTGCTGTCTCCTTATCAGGAAATTGTTCCTGGAGAATTAGTCGATAACCAAAGAAAGCTATTAGACAGTTTAGCAAAAATAGATGAAGATGAATTTAAAGAGTATAGACAATTTTGGAAGAAAATTACATTGGAGCGAAATAATAATTGTTGCCAAGCCGTGTATGAGTTGACTAAAAGGATGAAATAATTTGAAAAAAACGTTATTAAATATTTTTTATAATGCTGTTTATCAAATCTTTTTGGTTTTAGTACCTTTGATTACAGTTCCATATCTTTCAAGAGTTTTAGGGCCCAAAACATATGGTATATACAGTAGTGTAAATAATACATTTCAATTTTTAATGGTATTTTGTACTCTTTCAGTTTCTTATATTGGAATGAGAACAATTTCTAAAATACGTACAAATGAGTCTAAAAAAGAATTAACTGAAGCTTTTTGGGGACTATGGTATTTTCAAGGAATTGCTGGGTTGATTACTATTGCACTGACTATAGTGGTATCAATAATTTTTAAAGTAAAATATTGGAACTATATTCTGTTAATGGTACCATTTTTAATTTCCGCTCAATTAGATATAGCCTGGTTCTTTCAAGGATTAGCAGACTTTGGTAGAGTTGTACTTAGAAATACTATTGTTAAACTTATTAGTGTTTTACTAATTTTAATACTAGTTAAAGGACCTAGTGATTTGTATAAATATATGTTAATTATGTCGGTTTCTACAATGCTAGGTTCTTTTGTTTTTTGGTTTAATATCAGAAATTATGTCGGGAAGCCTACTAGGTATTTTTATAAGTTAAAGGCAACCAGTAAAGCTATTATTACTTTATTAATTCCACAAATTGCAACTCAAATTTATACTTCATTAGATAAACCAATCTTAAATTTCTTCCAGAATACTACCCAAGTTTCCTATTATGATAATTCTCAAAGAATTGCAAATATGATTTTGGGAGTCATTACAAGTATTACTTTGGTTATGATGCCTAAAATGGCTAGTGAAGGAAAAGAAGCACAGAAAAAGATTTTACGAAAATCATTAGAAGCTACAGTTATGCTAGGAACTTTATTCTCCGTAATTGTAATGGTCAATACTAAAGAGTTTGTACCTTTTTTCTTTGGAGAAAAGTATATTCCTATGACGCCATTAATGTTTTTCTTCACATTAACTATTATTTTTATTCCGATGGGCGGAGTATTTGCTAATCAATTTGCGTTGGCAAATAAAAGAGATAAAGATTATGCAATACCAGTCTGCATTGGAGCGGTATTAGAAGTGCTTTTAAGTATCATATTAGACCATCATTTTGGTGCAACAGGGGCTTTAATAAGCATATTGACAACAGAAGTTATTGTCTTAATTTTAAGAATCTGGATTGTTCGAGATGGTTATGAATTTAAATATGTATTTAAAGATATTCCTAAATATTTTATTATTGGAATAGTAAGTTTAAGTATTGGAATGTTAATCCCACAGCTTTTAACTAGTGCTTTCTTCAATATGACTTTAAAGTCAATACTAGTTATGCTTATTTATTTAGGATTAATGTTTATGATAAAACTAGATTTTAATCAGGACATTCTAAATGTAATAAATAAATTTCTTAGAAGGAATGGATAATATGCCAGAAAAAGTAGATATTTTAGGTGTTAAGTTCAATAATTATAGTTTAAAAGGGTATAAGAACGAAATTAGTAGAAGATTGGACAATAAAAAGTCTACTTTTATTGTTACTGCGAATCCGGAAATTGTGATGGCTGCGAATGAAAATCCGATTTTTATGAAATTGATAAATCAAGATGCTGATTTTGTAACAGCAGATGGAATAGGTATTATAAAGGCTGCCAATATTTTAAATAAACCAATTTCAGAACGAGTTACAGGGTATGATCTTTTTACCTGGTTGCTAGATGTGGCAAATCAGCGAAAAAAAAGAGTTTATTTCATTGGAGCTAAAGAAGAAGTGATTTCTGATTTAGGTAAGAGAATTCAAAGCGAATATCCTAATATTGAAGTCGCTGGGCTAAGAAATGGGTATTTTAAAGATAAGTTGGATATTATTGCCCGCGATATTACTAAAACTAAGCCAGATATGATTTTTGCAGCTTTGGGGTATCCTAAACAAGAGCAATTACTAGATATTTTGAGAAAGAAAGAATTACCAGCCGTTATGATGGGTGTTGGGGGAAGTTTTGATGTCTTTTCAGGACATGCTAAACGGGCACCAAAAGTATGGCAAGATTTACATATTGAATGGGTATATCGTTTTTTGAAGGAACCAAGCCGATTTAAGAGATTTTTGGCATTGCCTAGATTTATTGAAGAGGTTTATAGGAGCAAGAGAGGAAGAAGATAATGAAGGTTCTGCATATTAATGCTGGACTTGAAAAGGGTGGTGGCCTTTTTCATATTATTAATTTATTAACTGAAGCTAAAAAAGAAGGCCAAGACTTTGAGTTACTCACTTTAGCAGATGGACCAGTTAGTCAAAAGGCTATCTCTAAAGGAATAAAGACACATGTACTTAAGACCAAAAGTAGATATGATTTAACTGGTTTGAAAAGATTAGCTCAGTTTATTAATGAAAATCATTTTGACTATGTACATACTCATGGGGCAAGAGCCAATTTATATCTTTCTTTGATAAGAAAGAAAATAAACGCTAAGTGGGTAATTACGGTTCATTCCAATCCCTTATTGGATTTTGAAGGGCGTGGAATTATGGGTTGGATTTTTACTCAGCTAAACTTAAAAGCCTTAAAAAAAGCAGATGGTATTTTAGCTATTACTCAGAATTTTGCTAATCTATTAACTAATAAAATAGGTATAGATAATAAAAAAATCCATATTATTTATAATGGTATCTTTTTTCACGAAAGTTCGGATTTGCCTGCTAAATATGATCATCCCTATTTTAATTTGATTAATGTAGCGCGTTGCGAAAAGGTTAAAGGTCAAGATTTACTTTTAAAAGCTCTTAAAGACTTACATGATCCGCATATTAGATTACATATTGCTGGAGATGGTAGTGAACTTGATACCTTAAAAGATCTAGCTCAAAAATTAAATATTTCAAATCAAGTTACTTTTCATGGATTTGTAAATCATGATGAACTGACTCATTTATATGAAAGATGTGATTTAGCTGTGCTTACGTCATATTCTGAAAGTTTCCCGCTTGTTCTTTTAGAAGCAGCTGACAATCTAATCCCACTTTTATCAACTGAAGTTGGTGACATTAAAAAGATGATTCCGAGTGCAGATTATGGATTTATCAGTCCAATTGGTGATTTAGATATGATTAAAGAACAAATTCTTAAGGCAAGCTTGATGCCAAGTGTTGAATTAAAAGAAATGGCTAAACGAGAGAAAGAATATTTAATGAACAATTTTAGTTTAGCTAATCAATTGGAAACTATAATAAAAGCTTATGGAGAAATTTAACAATGTTAAGTAATTATACAAAAGCTTTTGCTTACTATATTGGATTAGGACCATTATTTTTAACTTTAATTGGACTTTTTTTACCATCATATCAGGTTGTTTTTTTAGCTGAATGTACTGTGGCTTTGATAGCAGCTCTTCTTTTTATTAATATAAATTTATTAACTCAGTTAAATCAATGGTTTATAGAAAAAGTGATTTCTATTTCGACTATTAGTTGTTTTTTGACATTACTTCTTTTTGGGATGCCTTTTGCAAGTAGAATAGTTTTATTTAGTTTTATAAATTTGTTTTTTAATCTCTTTTTTACGATTATTAGGCCGAATACCAAAAATATCATTTTACTTTTGATTAATTTCTTTATTGGTTATGTTAATTTGCAGCCATTTTCAAGTAGTATTTTTTTAGGTATTACATTACTAATTTTAATTAGCTATTTATTTGAAAGTTTAGTTACACACAATATTAGTTTTTACCAGGATAGATTCGTAATCTTAATTTGTAGCTTATTGATTTCAATAGTAATTTATATAAGTCAATTAAATACAGACCATTATTTTATTGTACCAACAGCTTTATTTTTAACAGCATTACCTATTTTGGGAGTATTAGTTTTAAGTTATGGTTTGGTTCGCTCAGAATTAAAAGTTAAATTAACCCCTGTCCTTATTTATTTACTTTTATTTACTTGTATATTTGGACAAGCTGGTTTAATAATTGCTCAAGAAGTGATAAATCCTTGGTTCATTATAGAATTATTCATTCTATTAACTGCTATTTTAATTAGCTTTTCTTCAAATATAAGTAAAAATAGCAAAATTAGTATTATTATTCCTAGTTATAACGGTGCTGATACAATTGTTCAAACACTTGATTCAGTAATTTCTCAAACTTATAAGAATTGGGAAATTATATTAGTTGACGATGGGTCGAATGATAATACAAAAGAAGTTGTTGGAAAATATTTGAAAGAAAATCCTAATATACCAGTTAAATATTTAAAGGAAGAAAATAAAGATCAGTTAAATGCCATAAAATATGCGTTACCTCATATTAATGGAGAAGTGGTACATATTTTACACTCAGATGATTTATTAGCTTCCAAATATGTATTAAAGCAAGGTTTATTTTCATTATTAAATCAAAGAGTAGTTGGAACTTTTATAAATTTAGAAGAGGTAAATGAGCAAGGTAAGCATATTCGATTAGTTAAAACTGCTAGTTTTTATCCTACTAAACAAACTTTAGCAAAAGCAGCGGTTACGTTTGGAAGAAATCCTTATGTAGATGTCGTTTTTTGGACAAAAGATATATTTGAAAACTCAGTATATAAGAACTATTTAACTAATAATATGCCGGCTTGGTTTGATAATGAAAATAAAGAAATTTTGAGTATTTCAAATGGTATATTTACCAGTTTGAAATATCGCATATTTGAAGGAAATTATTTAAATTCACAAGATGGTGCTGTAAATGTTTTGTCTGGTGAGCTTAGATTTTTCCATCACTTAGTCCATGAAATGAGAATACCTCAATTCAAATGGCAATCGTTTGTTTATAGAGTATTGAGAAAATTAAATTGTGATAGTTTGTATCCTGTCATATACATAAAGAAAAAATCATCTTTGAGTGATTTAACACCCAAAATAATTTCTTTACGTTTAGATTCGTTAGAAAATCGTTATATTCATGCCATTTATGATTTTAGCCAAAATTATGCGCCAAATGATAATGTAGTGGTAGATTTAGAAATAGCAAATATTTATCATGGAGCAGACATTCGAATCTTTAACCGAAAATTGAGTAATGGTACTTTAGAAAAAGGTTATTATCAAATTATGAAGATTATTTCTTCTGGTAAAGGTATTTGGCAAGTACCTAAACAAGATATTAGAAAATATGAGGAGATATTAGAATTCTTTACTATTAAAGATTACGTAGAAATTGAGGAAATTAATAAATGATACCAAAGGTTATTCACTATGTTTGGGTTGGAGGAAATCCAAAGCCAGAAAAAATTAAGACATGTATGAAAACCTGGAAGAAACATCTAGGTGATTATGAGATTGTTGAATGGAATGAATCTAATTTTGATATCCATGAAAATAAATATGTAGAGCAAGCTTATAAGCAAAAAAAGTGGGCCTTTGTTTCTGACTATATTAGAGCTAAGGCAATTTATGAGCATGGCGGTATCTATCTTGATACTGACGTCCTAGTCCTTGATAATTTAGAAGATTTATTGTCAAATAAATGTTTTGTTGGATTTGAAAACAAAGATAATCCCTTTACAGCTGTTTTTGGAGCTGAAAAAGGGCATCCTCTAATTAAGGATATGCTTGATTATTATAATGAACGTGATTTTGAATTTGATAAGCAAGATCAAATGGCAGGAGTTAATACCGTTTCTGTTTCTGACATTTTAAAGGAAAAATATGGTGCTATTCCTAATAATCAAGAACAAGTTTTGAAAGATGATATCCATGTTTATCCTGATGGTATTTTATGTAATCCATCTAAGGATTCTAAGACAATTCATGTATTTACTGGTACTTGGATGGAAGGAGTAAAGCCATTAAAGCGCAAAGTAGTTACTTTCTTAAAGCTCAGAATAAAAACAAAATGGCAAGCAGGTCTTTATGCTCAACTCTTTAAATAATAAGTAATCGTAGGAAGTTAGAGGAAACTGAATGAATAAAATAGGGAATTTTTTCAAGCGTTATGAATGGTTAGGCCCTTTTTTGGTTATGACAGTTATAATTTTTGCATATCTGTATGATCAAGTTATAAATCATTCAATGCTAATTTTTAACGATACTCCTTTTCACTTTGGAAGATTCTGGGAAGTTCATCAACAAATAGCAACTGGTAAAATTAGTTACTTTCAGTCTAACTTCTCTTTTAATCAATCTGGACGAATTATTAATGCTGTATATGGTCCTTTATTTGCTTTAATAATGGGTTCATTAACTTTTATATTTACTACTTGGTTCAGATTTCAGATAGGGACATCTATACTTTTAATTTATTTAGCTGGTTTTGGTTTCTATAAAATGGCAAAAGAAACAGAGCAAGTTTCTTTGCCATTTTTGAATTTAGGTTTGTTCATTTTTTTGGAATTAGGATATATTCCTGCTTGGATTCAAGGACAGAGTATGATGGCTTGGGGTGGAGCTATTGTACCTTGGGTACTCAGATATGGAATAAGGATGATTAAACTCAAAAAAGACCAAATAAATGTAATAGGATTAGCTGTTTCAATGGCGATAGCAGCGCAAACTCATAATTTAACTGTTGCAATGCTAATATTGGCATTAACCCCCGCATTTATTGTTGCCTTTGTAAAATCAAATGAAAAAAAGAAATTGTTTAGGGATGTAATATTCTCAGTAATAATATTTTTATTTTTAAGTGCTAATATAATTGGTGCCTTGTTAGTTTTGAAGACCAATAATATCGCAATGCCTGTGCCTATCGATTTAAAAGGAATTGCATTAAATATAACTCCTAATTTGGTCCAAAGAAATCATATAACCCCTTTGATGCTAATAGTTTTAATTATTACAGCAGGTTTGGCAATAATTAACTTTAATAAAAATAAATTAAATTTTTGGCTTGGTTTAGGTGGAGCTAGTTTTTTCTTTTTGAGTACTAAAGCATTTCCTTGGGGAATAACAGAAAGATTGCTCCCTTTTCTTAAAACCAGTTTTCAATCTCCAAGTAGATTAACTGTTATAGCATATCCTTTGTTACTTGTTTCGCTATCGATAAGTCTTTCTTCAATAGCTAAACGAAAAAATTTAAGAAATATTATTTTAAAATGGGGAATTACTGGTTTAGCAGTTATCGCGTCTATTAGCGCCTTATTTGATTTCCAGGCTTATCTTCATAGTAATACGTTAGCCTATTTAGATAATAATGTAGTGGTCTTATATAGTTGGGTATATAAAGTCCCTAAAAGCCGTACAATCATTAGAGAAGATATGATGTCTAGAAACCAAGGTAAACTTTTCCAAGACTTAGCTAATAGTGAACCTGATTATTTACCAATTACTAAAAAAATTGATTCTGGCCAGATTGTTAATATATACGGACAAAAAGTAGTTAAAAACACTGATAATTTTGTACGTAAAGTTAACAAGGATGGTAGTCTAAGCTTAATTTGGAAACAAAAAAAAGCCGGAAAAAAACTATTGCCAATAGTTATGTATAAACAATCTACTTTATTTTTAAATCGGAAAAAAGATAGATATAAGTTTGAAAGTGTAGCAATTCCGGTTGTTCAAGCACGAAAGGGTATGAATATTGCTACCTTGAAGTTCAACAGCCCAATTTGGTTTATTATTCTACTTTGGATATCTATAATTAGTTGGATAGCTTTGATTATATATAAGGGTTGGATGTTTTGTAGTAAAAAGAGGAAATTTTTACAATGAAAATTATAGAATTTTTCAAAAGAAAGAATATCTTAGTTTCTTTTTTAATAATAACGTTAATAACATTTGTTTTGACATATTATCAAATTAGATATAAAGCAGTTTTTGTATATAATGATACGGCTTTTCATTACAATAGATATTTTGATATTTTTCAACAATTAAAAACGGGTAATTTTAGCTATTTTCAAACTAATTATGGCTTTTCTCAATCTGGGAGAATTATAAATGCTGTTTATGGACCAGGATTTGCATATTTAAATGGACTATTATTATTACTATGTAAAAATTGGTTTATCTATCAAATAATTACAACTTTTTTATTAAATTATTTAGCAGGTTACGGATACCTATATCTTTGTCGTAAAATTAAAGTGAAATATCTTTATGCTTATGTTACATTGCCACTTTTTTTATTAGGTGGATACTTTCCGACTTGGATACAAGGAAATACTTTAATGTCATGGGGACAAGCACTTTGTCCGTGGATAATTGCTGAGGGAATAAATTTTATCGTTAAGAATCCGTCTAAGCTTTCATACTTTAAATTAGGTATTTGGATGGCAGTTGTTGCACAAGTTCATAACTTAACTTTATTAATGTTAGGACCTGTTTTATTGTATTTTGCAATTATTGGATTTGTTAAACATAAAAATAAGCTTGTGTTGGTAAAAAAAATAGGTGTCAATATAGGAATTTTTATTTTATTGTCATTGAATGTTATAGGTGGAATAATTGTCTTATTTAATAATAAAATAGCACTGCCTGTAGGTGTGGCATTAAATGAACATGTTTTACATTTTAGTTCTTGGGATTATTCTATAACTAATTTTTCTTATCTTTTTGTGGTATTATTACTACTTCAATTTTTCTTTGCTTTTTATAATTTTAAGAGTAATAAATTAAATTTTGAAATAACAATGCTATGTATGCTATTGATCTTGTTGGCAAGTAGAGTATTTCCATGGTCTTTCTTTGATAAGCATTTTCCTAGTTTACAAAATTCTTTCCAAGCACCGACAAGATTGGTTATTCTTATATATCCTTTGTTTTTATCAGTAATATCCCTATCTTTATCTTTATTGAGTCGAAAAGTAAGGATAGAAAATGGCGCAAAACAAATAATTCTATTAGTCCTTTGTTTATTTACCTTGATGCAATTTAATCAAAGGCGACTTTCTCAACGAAATAGTACACTTAACTATTTGAATAATAAGATGGTTATTAATTATTCTTTTCCACGGTATATCTCTGCTAATCGTGTAACAATAAGGAAGTCATTACATTCAGCAGATAAAAACAAATTTTTAACTTTATTTATTAATTCTGAACCTGATTATTTGCCAATAAATGAGAAAACAAATGCTATATCTTCTTATGGTAAATATATAATAGACAAATATAAAAACTTTAATCATCAAGTGTTGCCTAATGGTTCTTTACAGTTAAAATGGAAAGCTAAGAGGAATGAAAAAATTATTTTACCAATTGTGGTATATAAACAATCCATTCTTTTAGTAAATGGCAAAAGAAATAACAAATATGCAAAAGGGTTAAATGTTCCAATTGTTTATTCTAAAAAGGGTATTAATGTAGCCAATCTAAGATTCATAACTCCTCTTTGGTTCGTCATTATGCTTTGGATAACTGTTATTTGCTGGATAATAACTATTGGATATCTTCTTTATAAGTCTGTGCGCAAGCACAGACCTTTTTTGTTAAAATAAGAAAGGTATTATTTATTAATTGCAATAGGAGAAAATAATGTTTTATAAGCAGATCGATGAAGATGATTCATTAATTTTGCATACTGATTTATACGAAATCAATATGATGTATACCTATTTCAAAGAAGGTATTAGTGAAAAGAAAGCTGTTTTTGAAGTCTTTTATCGTAAAGAACCATTTGGTAATGGATTTGCGGTTTTTGCAGGATTAGAACACATAGTTCAATATCTCAATGATTTACATTTTAGTGAAAGTGATTTGGCTTTTCTTAAAGAAACTCAAGACTATGATGATGACTTTATAGAATATTTGCGAAACTTAAAACTAAATTTGACTGTTCGTTCAATGGAAGAAGGACAATTAGTTTTTGCAAATGAACCAATTGTACAAATTGAGGGACCACTCTCACAATGCCAATTAGTTGAAACTACAATTTTGAATATTGTTAACTTCCAGACTTTGCTTGCCACTAAGGCTGCAAGAATTAAGCTGGCAGTTGGTAATGATGGTTTAATGGAATTTGGTACACGGCGTGCTCAAGAAACCGATGCAGCATTATGGGGAACTCGTGCTGCATATATTGGTGGATTTGACGCAACAAGTAACGTGCGTGCTGCTAAATTATTCGGTATTCCAGCTAGTGGGACTCATGCTCATGCCTTAGTTCAAGCATTTGGTAATGAATATGATGCTTTTAAAGCATATGCCGAAACACATAAGGACTGCGTTTTTTTAGTTGATACTTATGATACTGTTCGCTCAGGTGTTCCTACCGCTATAAAAGTAGCGAAAGAAATGGGAGACAAGATTAATTTCTTAGGTGTAAGAATTGATTCAGGTGATATGGCTTATATCTCTAAGCAAGTTCGTAAGCAATTAGATGATGCAGGATTTAAAAATGCCAAAATCTTTGCTTCAAATGACCTAGATGAAAAAACAATTACCAATCTAAAAATGCAAGGTGCCAAAATTGATGTTTGGGGAATTGGGACCAAATTTATAACTGCGTTTGATCAGCCTGCATTAGGAGCTGTATATAAGTTAGTAGCGATAGAAGATGAAAATGGTAATTGGCAAGATAGTTTAAAAATTTCTTCTAATGCAATTAAAATTTCAACTCCAGGTAAAAAACAAGTTTGGCGAATTTGTGCAAATAGTGATCGGAAGAATGAAGGGGACTGGGTTGCTAGAGTAGGAGAAGATCCTAGAAGCTTTAATGCACTATTTATGTTCCATCAACAATATACTTACATAAATAAAGTGGTGACTGATTTTACAGCCAAGCCTTTATTGAAAGATATTTTTATTGATGGAAATTATGTTGATAAGCCACGTTCTCTTGACGAAATTAAGGCTTTCTGTCAGTCCAATTTAGAAAACTTGTGGGATGAATACAAGAGAAGTCTTAACCCGCAAGAATATCCTGTGGATTTGTCACAGAACTTGTATGAAAGTAAAATAGATTTAATTAGTGAGATAAGAACTAAAATTAGAAATCGAGGCTTGCATTAATGAAAAAATTGCAAAAAGAAATTATAGCGTATGAACATGTTTTACCTGAAATTGATCCAGAAAAAGAAATTAGACGATCGGTTGATTTCTTAAAGGACTATTTAAAAGCTCACCTATTTTTAAAGAGCTTAGTATTAGGAATTAGTGGGGGCCAAGATTCAACTTTGACAGGCAAGCTTTGTCAAATTGCAATTGAAGAATTGCGTCAAGAAACAGGTAATAAAGATTATAAATTTATCGCAGTTCGCTTACCTTATGGTGTGCAAAACGATGCTAGTGATGCCGCTGATGCAGTTGCTTTTCAAAAACCGGATGTTGATTTAGTCGTAAATATAAAAGATGCAGTTGATAAGACTGTTGCTAGTCTTGAACAAGCTGGAGTAAAAATAACTGATTTCAATAAAGGCAACATTAAGGCGCGTCAAAGAATGATCGTTCAATACGGTATTGCTGGAGCTTATAGTGGTGCAGTTGTAGGTACAGATCATGCAGCAGAAAATATAACTGGATTTTATACTAAGTATGGCGATGGAGCTAGTGATCTTGTTCCGTTATTTAGACTTGATAAACGTCAAGGTAAAGCTTTGCTTAAGTATTTAGGATGTCCAGAACATTTATACCTTAAAGCACCTACAGCTGATTTAGAAGAAGACGCTCCAGATTTACCTGATGAAGTAGCTTTGGGTGTAACTTATAAAGATATTGATGACTATCTTGAAGGCAAAGAAGTGAAGCTGGAAGCTGCAGAAAAAATTGAAGCTTGGTGGAACAAGACTAAGCACAAGAGAGAGTTACCAATTACAGTATTTGATGACTTTTATAAAAAATAGATAACTTGAAACTTAAGCTTTTTTTACCTATAATAAAGCTATCATAAGGGAGTAACGGCAATGTAAATTGCGATAAGCTCAACAACCGAAAGAAAAACTTTCTGGGCTTATCTTAATTAGTGAGACTTATGTGCGTTAAGCACATAGGTCTTTTTTGTTAGGAGGTATTAAAATTGCTAAAAGATTATTATTCTCAAAGCCCTGAAAATATTGAAAAAGAACTTGATACTAATGTTCAGTTAGGATTAAGTTCAGCTAAAGCAAAAGAACGTTTAGAAAAAGATGGGTTTAATGCTTTAGCAACTGAAAAGGGCAAGAGTATGCTTGCTCGATTTATTGATCAATTTAAAGACTTTATGATTATTGTCTTGTTGATAGCAGCCCTAGTTTCCGGTGTAGTTGCTGGAGAGTGGACTGATGCTGGAATTATTTTATTTGTTGTTTTGATGAATGCAATTTTAGGTGTAGTTCAAGAAGCACGTTCGGAAGCTGCAATTGAAGCTTTAAAGAAAATGACAACACCTGTTGCACATGTTCGTAGAGATGGGCAAGTGCTTGAAGTACCAAGTACAGAACTAGTTAAAGGGGATGTTGTTTTACTTGAAGCTGGGGATGTTGTTCCAGCTGATTTAAGACTAACTACAACTGAAAGCTTGAAAATTGAAGAAGCGGCTTTAACTGGAGAATCGGTTCCAGTTGAAAAAGATAAATCATTAATTTCAAAAGCTGATGTTGCGTTAGCTGATCGAGTTAATATGGCATATTCTTCAACCAATGTAACTTATGGTCGAGGAGAAGGAATTGTAGTTGCCACTGCAATGGAAACAGAAGTTGGTAAGATTGCTACAATGATTAACGAAGCTGATGAAACAGATACACCATTAAAACAAAGTTTAAATCAACTGGGTAAGACTTTAACCTGGATGATTTTAGGTATCTGTGCTTTAGTATTCGTTGTTGGTATTTTGCGTAATCCAGCTAATGAAAGTCAAACAAGTTTAATGATTGACATGTTTTTGATTGCTGTATCATTAGCTGTTGCGGCAATTCCTGAAGGGTTGCCTGCAATTGTTACTATTATTTTAGCTTTGGGTACACAAACAATGGCTAAGCATAAGGCTATTGTAAGAAAGTTGCCAGCTGTTGAAACATTAGGGGCAACTGATATTATTTGTTCTGATAAAACTGGAACTTTGACTCAAAACAAGATGACCGTTGAAAAAATATATTATGATGGTCAGTTACATGATGCTAGCGAAGTGGTTGATGCTAATAGTGATGTTATGCAAACTATGTTATTAGCAAATGATACTAAACTACGAGCTGATGGCTTACTTGGTGATCCAACGGAAACAGCTTTAACTCAATTTGGCTTAGATAAGGGCATTAATGTTGCTGATTTATTAGAAACTAAAAAGCGTGTACAAGAAGTTCCGTTTGATTCAGATAGAAAACTAATGAGTACTGTTAATAAAAACGGAGATAAATATTATGTTGCCGTTAAAGGTGCTCCTGATGAATTGCTAAAACGAGTAAGTAATTTATCTGATAAAGAAAAGGAAAATATTCTTTTAGCTAACCAAAAGATGGCTCAAAATGCACTTAGAGTTTTAGGACTCGCTTACAAAGAAGTGGATAAGCCGTTTGAAGAAGTTAATAGTCAAAACATTGAAAATAATTTAATTTTTGCTGGATTAGTCGGAATGATTGACCCAGAACGGCCAGAAGCAAAAGCAGCAGTTGCAGAAGCAAAAGCAGCAGGAATTAGAACTGTGATGATTACTGGGGATCATCAAGTAACAGCACAAGCTATTGCAGAACGTCTCGGAATTATTGAAAAGGGCCAAAGTAAACGAGTTCTAACTGGTAGTGAACTAGATAAGATGGATGATGCTTACTTTAAGGAGCATGTATCTGATTATAGTGTTTATGCACGTGTGAGTCCTGAACACAAAGTAAAAATTGTTAAGGCATGGCAGGCTAATGAAAAAATCGTTGCTATGACTGGTGATGGTGTAAATGATGCGCCAAGTTTGAAACAAGCTGATATTGGTATCGGTATGGGAATTACCGGTACTGAAGTTTCTAAAGGTGCCAGTGATATGATTTTAGCTGATGATAATTTTGCAACAATCGTTGAAGCTGTTAAGCAAGGAAGAAAAGTATTTTCAAATATTCAAAAAGCTATTCTTTACTTGATGAGTTGTAATGTCGGAGAAGTTATAACTGTTTTCATTATGACAATTATGGGTTGGGACGTTTTACAACCTGTACAATTGTTGTGGATTAACTTGGTTACTGATTCACTTCCAGCAATTGCACTAGGTGTAGAACCTGTTGAAGATGGTATTATGAATCGAAAACCACGTGGTAGAAAGTCAAACTTCTTTAGTGGTGGTGTGGCTAGTTCAATTGTTTATCAAGGTATTTTAGAAGGTGTATTAGTATTAATTGTATACACTTTAGGGCTTCATATTGGTCCACATGTTGCGGATCCTAAACTTCAACATGGAGATGCGTTGACAATGGCTTTCCTAACCTTAGGTTTAATCCAATTATTCCATGCATTTAATTCTAAATATGTTCACCAATCAATCTTTAGAAAGCATACTTTCCAAAATAAATGGTTTAACTGGGCAATTGTAATTTCTGCAATTATTATGGCTGCAGTTGAATTGCCATTCTTAACTAACGTATTTAAAGTTACAGAGTTAGATTTGGATCAATGGTTAGCCGTTTTAGGAACAGGCTGCTTAATGATAATTATTGTTGAGCTAGTTAAGCTTGTACAAAGAAAAATGGGAAAAGAATAATTAAATAAAAGAGCAACGTGATGATGTTGCTCTTTTATTTATATCATGGACATAGTATAGCTATTTTGTTAAGCTAGGTACGATTGAATATGAGAGGTTAACAAAATGAAAATAAAGCGATGGAATTTAAAAATTTTTACTGCAGTTGTTTTTATATATTTTGCAGTTCTTAGTTTATTATTGGGCTACAATGCAGATGATTATTGGTGGGGCGGTGTAAAATCACTATATTCCTATTTAACAGGACCAATGTTTTTTAATTATGATGGACGTTATGTAGGAGATGGATTAGCAATTATTGGAATGCATTATCCAATATTAGCGGCCCTTATTTATGGGATGACCTTATCTATAATAATTTATAGTATATATTCATTAACTAAGCGTTTGGATTTAATGATTGGAACTTTTGTTGCAATTTTAATTATGCCAAGAGGTATTTTTGCTCAAACTATTGGATGGAAAGCAGGATTTTTTAACTATGCTTTGTCAATAGTTCCAATTTTAATATTGCTACTTGTAACAAAGTATATATTATTTGATTCTAAAGTAAATAAGCTTCCCCTTTATAATTTAATAGCTGTTTGTATAATATTGTTTTTTGGTTCTTTTATGTCAGAACCTATAACTTTGACGATACTTATCGATACTCTTGTTTTGATTTTTGTAGCTAACTTTTTAAAAAAGAGTGTAGTAAAAGATTTCTTTTATTTTTTCTTTTTTTCTCTATTAGGAACTATTGCTATGTTTGCAAATAGAGGCTACTGGAAAAATACTGGGGTTCATAAATATAGTTTAGGCGCAAGTATCCCTCAAATCTTGCTACAGCTAAGATCAGAATATATTTTAATCTTTATTTTAGGACTATGCGTTTCTTTATTTATTTTAAAAAGAAGTGGAAATTCCCACTTACCATATGTGTTAGCTGGATTTGATATATTAGTATTTGTTTTAGCAGTAGTAAGTGATAAAATAGTTCTTTTTAATAAAATAAGTCGCTTATCTAATTATCTGGTAATTCTTTGTTTGGGAGTATCAATAATAGTATTCTTCTGCAATTACAATTTATTGAATAAAGATGAATTTTGGATATCACTATTTTTGGTCTTAAATGCATTTGCTTCAATAATTCCTTATATTGTTGTATCGCCTTTTGGTCCAAGAAGTATGCTTTGCTTCTATATTTTAATGGTAATTTTTTCCTTTTATTTAGTCGCTATTTCAAATTCATTAACTAGAAAATGTTTTATCATTTTGATTTCTTGCATGGCATTTTTATACGGAAGTTTTATTTTATTTAAGGCAAATCAAATTAATGTGGCGAAGACTAGAAATAGTGCCTTAATTGAATATCAGGTGAAAAATAAGACCTATATTGCAAACAATAATCGATTTTATTATGTGCAAATTCCAAATACTGATATGTGGTGGAATCCTCGTTTGCAAACTCATGATGATCCAATTATTTCATATTATAAAATTCCGAATACGACTGTTGGCAAGTTAGTTCCATGGTATGAAGTAAAGAATATTTCTTCTAACCAGGGAGAATTACTATTTAAAAAAGCTAAAAAATTAGTTAAGTAAAAAGGTGACCTTTGAGGTCATCTTTTTTGTTGTAAAATAAAGACACTATGAACGAAATAGAATTACTAAATCTTATCCAAAAAATATCCCTAGAGTCATTTGATTATCCATTTATTGGACAAGTAAAAATTAATTATCGATTTAAAACAACCGGAGGACGTTATCATTTACGGGATCATCATATTGAAATCAATGCACATTTCTTGAAGAAAGAATATCGACAAGATTTGGTTGGTATTATTAAGCATGAATTATGTCACTACTACCTTCATGTTCATCATATGGGATATAAGCACCAAAATCGGGATTTCAAAATTCTTTTAAGGAATGTAGGTGGAAGTAGATATACGCCAGATATTGGACTTACTAGAAAGAAAAAATATACTTATCAATGCACTAATTGTCAAAAGCTTTATTATCGAGTTAAAAGAATTAACTTGAAAAAATATGTTTGTGGAAAATGTCGTCACAAATTAGTACTTTTAAAATAAAATACTTGCATTAAGTTGGTATGTCGTGTATCATAATAAGAGTGTTGCGGGCGTGGCGGAATGGCAGACGCGCAAGACTAAGGATCTTGTGATCGCTTTTAGATCGTGGAAGTTCGAGTCTTCTCGCCCGCATACAGTAAGGAAGTTGTGTAAGCAGCTTCCTTTTTTATTTATCAAATGTATAGTGAAAAGAAGTGTTACTATACAAGAAAGCATCTTTTTTATAGAATTATTTTGGATGGAATTTCAAGGTGAAAAATAAAAAGGCTAGAAACTTAGCGATTAGTGCAATTTTTTTAGCACTTCTATTGTTAGAATTATTTATTCCTAATATCGGAAATATATATTTATTTCCTGGTTTACCAGCTGTGACAACGATACCTTTGATAATTGCAATATATAGTGTATTGTTAGGGCCAAAAGCAGGAATAGGATTAGGAATTATTTGGGGCGTAATTAGCATGCTTTTGGCGTATATACGTCCAACTAGTTTGGTAAGTTTATTGCTTTTTCAAAACCCAATTATCGCAATAATTCCTAGAGCTTTATCAGGATATTTAGCTGGCTTAGTTACTCTAAAAAAAACAAAATTATACTATAGCTTAGCTGGGTTAACAAGTTCCTTAACTAATACAATTTTAGTAATTTGTTTGGCTAGCATAATTTTTAATGGCAATCATGAGCTTTTAGCTCATTTAGGAAATACTAATGGAAATTTACTGATTCTTTTAACTTCGGCTTTAGCTTTTAATGGTATACTTGAAGCTATATTTAGTGCAATATTGGCACCTATAATTTTGAAACCATTGATCAAAATAACTCAGTACAAATAGAAATCAGGATAAAGATGGCACGTTCAGGATCTCGAGTAAAAAAAACAACCCTAACTTTAGTTAAAGTCTTTGGAGTATTACTTATCTTAGTAGTGGCGTTTGTTTGCTTTCGGTATTACCGTAGACAAGCAATCAATAATGAATTAATTAGACAAGAACAACTAGCAAGAGAACAGGCTGCAGCTAAGGAATTAAAGATAAAAACAGATTTCATAAAAAAAATAGGGCCAATTGCTCAAAAAGCTGATCAAGGCTTTGCTCTTTTGCCAAGTATTACAATTGCCCAAGCTTGTTTAGAAAGTAACTATGGCCAAAGTGAACTATCTCAAAAGTATAATAATTTATTTGGCGTAAAAAGTAATGATCCCAATACTTCAAAAATTTTATCTACTAAAGAATATGTTAATGGCAAATGGATTACAGTAAAAGCTAGTTTCCAAATTTATGATTCATATGAATCTTCAATTCAAGCTCATGCTAGATTATTTCAAAATGGTACTACTTGGAACAAAGATCAATATCAACATGTTTTAGCAGCAAAAGATTATAAAACCCAGGCTAAAGCACTAGTTACAGATGGTTATGCAACAGATCCTGATTATGCTTCCAAGTTAATTAACTTAATTGAACAATTTAATTTAAATAAATATGACAATTAATCTTTTGTTTTTACTAGACTTCTTCGTTAACGAAGAGGTCTTTTTTCGTTATAATGATAAACGTGTTAATTTGGTGAAAGGGAAAAATGTATGAGTCGCGAAACGATTTTAAAAGGGTTAAACCCTCAACAACAAGAAGCCGTTGAAACTACTGAAGGACCACTTTTAGTAGTGGCAGGAGCTGGTAGTGGTAAGACTAGTGTTTTGACAA
>NZ_AYYU01000022.1 GCF_001436455.1 Lactobacillus jensenii DSM 20557 | reverse complement strand
TTTCAGATGAAGAAATAAAAGCTATCTTGAGTAAAAGTAACTAATTTTGCTTCAAAAGGAGAAACCTTATGAGAACGGCAGAATTGAGAATGAAAGAAGAGACAGCGATAGCTAGAAGAGAAAAAAATACGGTAAAAGTATTAACTGCTACAATTCAGGATTTGAGCCCAAATATTATTGAACCTGGCGAATTAATATATTTGAATATTCAAAGTGTAACATTTTCATCTAATTCAAAACAAAGCATGACTTTTATTATATTGAGTCATGTTTTTTTGTAAAATAAACTATATACACAATAACATGTCTTGGAGGTGACCATTATTTCTGATCGACTAAAAAGAAAAATCAGCCAAGTTTTTATTAATGAAGTATCAAAAAATGGCTTTAGACATACATCAGTTGCCAAGATTATGAAAATAGCCGATATTCGTAGACAAACTTTTTACGACAATTTCTTAGATAAATATGACTTACTTTACTATGTCGTATCAACAAATTTAAAAGAAAATATTGATGATAATATCGATTACTTAAATTGGGAAGAAATTATCATGTTGCTTTTTTACGATATAGAGCTTCATGCCAAATTTTATCGTAGTGTTTTAAAGTCTCAAACTGAAGTTGATATCGTTTCAATGATTGCATTACACTTAACTACTTTGCTTTTTCATATCCTTGAAGAAAAGGGACTAAGTAACAACCAAAAGGCTAAGGATTTTGTTGAAACTTATTGTTTGGGAATGACTTATACTATGACAGCTAATTTATATCATGAACCAGAAATAGAATATGATGAGCTTGCAAAAAAAGTGGTTAATGCAATTGAATTTACGTTTAAAAATTATTAGAAGTTATAATGGACAAAATTAATTTTTTGTCCATTATTTTTGTAAGCGCTTTACGATAATATTTTAAGTGTAAAGAGTAAGCACAAGAAATCGAGGATATGCATATGAAAAAGATTATCAATGATCCAAGTAATGTTGTTCCAGAAATGGTTAGCGGTTTAGTAAGAAGTTATCCGCAAATTTTAAAACAAATTCCAGGAACTGAAGCTGTTATTCGAGCTGATAAAGAAACAATGGCTGGAAAAGTAGGTATTATTTCTGGTGGTGGCAGTGGTCACGAACCAACACATGCTGGTTTTGTTGGTAAAGGAATGCTTAGTGCAGCAATATGCGGGCAAGTATTTACTTCACCGACTCCAGATCAAATTTATGAAGCTATTAAGGCTGCTGACCAGGGAAAAGGTGTTTTCATGGTCGTTAAAAATTATTCTGGTGATGTGATGAACTTTGATATGGCAAAAGATTTAGCTGAAATGGATGATATCAAAGTTAAATCAATTGTTGTTGATGATGATATTGCTGTAGAAGACAGCTTATATACTCAAGGCAAGCGTGGAGTAGCAGGAACAATTTTTATGCATAAGATTCTTGGAGCTGCAGCTCAAAATGGTGCAAGTCTTGATGAAATTGAAGAATTAGCTAAAAAGGTTTTGCCACATATTAATACAATTGCAGTTGCCTTATCTGCAGCAACTGTTCCTGAAGTTGGTAAGCCAGGTTTTGAACTAGCTGATGATGAAATTGAATATGGTGTCGGTATTCACTCAGAACCAGGATATCGCCGTGAAAAGATTAAGCCATCAAAAGACTTATGTAATGAATTATTGACTAAACTTGATGAGAGTTTACATCTTGATAGTAACAAAAAATATTCCTTGTTAATTAATGGTATGGGTGCAACACCATTAATGGAACAATATATTTTCTCAAATGATGTACTCAATTGGCTTGAACAAAAGAATATTAAACCTGCTTTTATGAAGGTTGGTAACTACATGACTTCAATTGATATGGCAGGTATTTCAGTAACTTTGTTTGAACTTGCTGATGATAAATGGCTAGACTACTTGAATATGCCAGTGGAAACAGTTGCTTGGTAGGAGGTAAATAATTATGCAATTAACTTTAGATGTTTACGAAAAATGGTTACGTTTATTTGCTAAAAAAGTAGAGTCAAACAAGCTTTACTTAAGTGAATTGGATGCTGCAATCGGTGACGGCGACCACGGCAATAATATGGCCCGTGGTGTCAGTGCAGTTGAAGAAGGTTTTAATTTAAAGACACCACAAGATTTGACTAGTGCATTGAAGCTAACTGCTATGGCCTTCATTTCAAAAGTTGGTGGAGCTAGTGGACCACTTTATGGAACTGCTTTTTTGGAGATGGCTAAGGCTAGTTCAAAGACTGATGATCTTAGTGAATTATTAGAAGCTGCTCTTGCTGGAATTAAGAAGCGTGGTGGAGCAACAGCTGGTGATAAGACCATGGTTGATGTTTGGGAAAAGGTTTTGCCAACTATTAAAGATGGCAGTATTAGTGAAGACGGAATTGAAGAAGCAGTAGAAGCTACTAAAGATATGCAAGCTAAAAAGGGACGTGCATCTTACTTAGGTGAAAGATCAATTGGTCACCTTGATCCAGGTGCAGTTTCAAGTGGTTATTTATTTAATAGTTTATTGAAGGCGGAAGAATAATGGAATATGGAATTTTAATCGTTTCTCACGTACCAGAAATTGCACAAGGCTTGCCCAAACTGTTAAAGCAAGTAGCAAAAGACGTTTCAATTACTTATGCTGGTGGCACTGAAGATAATGAAATTGGTACAAGTATTAATAAGATTACAGAGGCATTAGATGAAAATAAAGCCGATAAAATTTGGGCCTTTTATGATTTGGGAAGTGCTCGCATGAACCTTGAAATGGCAGAAGAAATGAGCGATAAGCAAATTACCATTCATGACACTGCTCTGATTGAAAGTGCATATGTTGCCGCTTCTCTGTTGCAAGTTAATACACCAATTGATGCAATTGAAAAGCAACTTGCGGATTTGAAAGTGAAAGGGGACTAAAATGAATGGTTTCTTAGGCGAATTTATGGGTACCATGATCTTAATTATTCTTGGGACTGGATGTGGTGCATCAGTTAACTTAAAGAAAAACTATGGTCATGCTAGTAATTGGCTCTTTATCACCATTGCATGGGGAATGGCAGTTTCCTTTGGTGTTTATGTTGCAGCTAGTTTAGGATCACAAGGACATTTAAACCCTGCGGTAACTTTAGCTTTAGCAGCATTTAGAAAGTTCCCTGCAGGGCAAGTTGTACCTTATTTAGCAGGACAATTTTTGGGAGCTTTTGTTGGAGCAGCAGTTGTTGCACTTCACTTTTACCCTCAATTTAAGGCAACTAAGGCTGATGAAGGTAATTGTGTGGGTATCTTTACTACCGGTCCAGCAATTAAAAACAATTTATTTAACTTTTTATCAGAAATGATTGCAACTTTTGTATTTATCTTTTGTTTGATAAATCTAGGTGATTTTACCCAAGGTTTGAAGCCATTGATTGTCGGTTTATTAATTATGGTTGTTGGTCAAGCTCTTGGTGGGACAACCGGATTTGCCCTTAATCCAGCACGTGACTTTGCTCCTAGATTGGCTTATTCAATTCTGCCAATTCCAAATAAGGGTGCCGCAAATTGGTCATATGCTTGGGTTCCAATTCTTGGTCCAATATGTGGTGGACTGTTAGCAGTATTTTTAAAAACTTTGATATAGAAAACAGGTGCGTGTTGCACCTGTTTTTACTTTTCAAAAGATTATGTAAAAACTTTATAAGTCCATTAAAAAATAAGTAATAATTATCTCAAAAAAATACCAGTATTTTTAGTGTATCTATTTATTGTGAAAAAGCAATTTATGGAGGTAATTATGATGTTTAATGATGATAAGTTTCATGGTTTCACAAATGATGAAATTTTTGGTAGTACAAAATAAGCACTTTCGTAACATTCTTTAAACGTATTCAAGTTAAAATAAGTGAAGTAGAAATATATTCAGTTATCAAAGATTCGGTTGATTCTGATTTTAGCCTCAGTGATACAGAGATTAAAGATATAATCTCCAAAAATCTTAAATAAGTTTTATTAGCAACAAAAAAGCATTGGTAACTTTTGTTATTACCAATGCTTTTGTTTTATTAGTTTTTTACCACATACCAAGAACTTTAGTCCAAAGTAGGCCACCGCCTAACCAAATTATGTTGAGAATTACACCGATAATGGCACTTAATTTCCACCAATCTTTATTAGCAACATATCCTGTGCTTGAAAGTAATGCAGCTGGACCAGCACTATAAGTTGAAGTTGAAAGATAAAGTGAGCCGCAAAGGCCGAGCATTAATGCTGCGATTAGGTGAGGGACTCCGGCTGCAAGTGCAACTGATAAGAAACCAGCATATAAAGCTGAAATTTGAGTTGCAATTGAAGGGAATAAGTAGTGAACATAGAAGTAAGCTAAGTATAGAATTACTAAAACTGTAATCCAGTTACTACCATGTAAGATAGCCCCTAAAGTCTTTGAGAACCAAGGGAAAAAGCCTAACTTCATCAGTTTTTGTGACATTAACATGAAAATAGAAAGCCAAGTTAAAATATTCCAAGCAAATCCTTGACTCAATAAATCTTTAGCGTTAATAACGCCAGTAATAAGTAAAATAGCTACAGCGATAAAACTAACTTCGGTTGCACTGATTCCAAACTTGGATCCAACTAGCCACAATAAGATTGCAAATACAAATACTGCAGCCATAATCTTTTCTGCAAGAGTCATTTTACCAATTTCAGCTAATTTACCGTCAGCCCATGATTTAGCATTAGGTGTTTCTTTAACCTTTGGAGGATAAATCTTATATAGGACAAATGGAACTAATACTAAAGAAATTAATCCAGGTACGATTGCTGCAAGGAACCATTCCATCCAGGTGATTTCAACACCTTGTGTCTTAGCTAAGCCAATCGCAATCATATTGCCAGCTAAACCAGTTAGAAACATAGTTGAAGTAACAATGTTAACCTCGTATTCATTAAAGACCAAAAACGATCCAATCTTACTTTGGGTGTTATCATCAGGGCTTGATCCCATAGCTTTTGAAAGATTATCAATAATTGGATACATAATTCCATTTACTCTCGCATTATTACTTGGAATCCCAATCGCGAGAACAGTTTCAACAGCTGATAAGGCATAAGCAAGACCTAAAGTCTTTTTACCAAATAAATTAACGAATAAATATGCAATTCTTTTACCTAAACCTGATTTAATAAAACCGGCGGCTAAGAACATACACATGACAATCATCCATGAGGTATCATTACCAAAACCAGCAGTAACTTCTTTCATGGTGAAGATTTTAGTTAAGGTAGCAATTGTTATTGCGATTAAAGTAGATACCATCATCGGTACTGGTTTAGTAATACATGCTGCGATAGTAGCAACAAAGATTGCAAATAAATGCCAGGCTGGAATATTAATTTCAGCTGGTTTAAATGGCGTTAATAGCCAAATGATAATACCAAGTGCTAATGGTAAAATCCATTTTTTCCATTGAAATTTATCTAACATTTTTCCTCCAATATTATTTATCAGCTTTTTTAATAGCTTGATTTACTGCTTCTTTAAGAGCTCTTGTAGTTGTACTTGCCCCGGAAACAGCATCAACATCAGTTGAATTATTTTCAACTATCGTTTTTGGAAGTTCTTTAATTGCTCTAGCTCCAATTCCTTCGGTTTCATGGCTTTCTAGAACTTCAACATTTTTGATTTTTTGGTCACTATAAGTAACTCTAACTACTATTTTTCCTCCAATACCTGCTTCGGTTGAACCTAAGTATTGGTTAGGACCTAATTCGATATTTTGATTCTTTTCACCATCAACTAAATCATTAATTCTTGGTAAAGGTTTTGTGATGATGACTTCATCAGTATCACTTTTTGGGGTTGCAGCATTTTGTCCAGCTAACTTACCAAAAATCAAACATTCAGCCAAATTACCGCCTCCTTGATAACGATTAATACAAATACCACCTAATTCTCCGGCACCGTATAAATGTGGAATTGGCTTGTTTGACCAATCTACGATTTCAGCATTTTCATTTCTTCTTGGTCCACCTTGAGTGTTTAATATAGCTGGTGCTAGTTTGATTGCAAAAAGTTGTCCAGGCTTAAATGCTGTCATATTTTCTGGACTTCTTGAAAATTCAATATCATTTCCTGAGTTAGCAAAATCATTAAATTTAGCAATGGTCATTTTTAGCTTGTTTGCAGGAACTACTAATTTTTCAGCTAATTCTTGAACATTGTTTGCAGAGACTAATTTCTTTAAGAAGTTAGGGTATCTTAATTTACCTTCTTTTTCTGCAGCTTCGACTTTTTCTTTTTGAACCTCATCCATTACTAACCAAGCGTTGTCATAAGCATGCGGAATGACATAATCGCCATGGGTATAAATGTGACCATGTCTAAATTTGGCATCTTCTTTCATAAAACGAGTTCCATCATTGGCAATTGCAAAGATGGATCCAGAATAAAGTAAATTCCAATGACCGATTTGGCGACCGCGATGACCTTCATCCTCTGCAAAGGTATATCCAGGAATTACTCCTAAAGATTCATAATTAGACATATGCCATAATTGTGCGCCAACTTTAGCAGCCATAATGACACCCGCACCTTTGTTATATAAAGTTCCGAAAGGAGTCAAATGACTTATATGAAGGAAGTTTTGCTGGAGTTGATTGTTATTTTCAAATCCACCTGTTGCTAGTACAACGCCATTTTTAGCATGGATATAGTACAAGTGATGATTTCTTTCAATAGCAACGCCAATAATTGCACGCTTTTCTGAATCCTGAATTAAATCTTTAGCTTTACTGTTAAGCCAGATATCAATATTTTCTTTTCGATCTAAGACCTTTTTTCGGAGCAATTTCCATAATGCGGCATCAAAGTCACGATTATGAACTAAGGCAAAATCAAATGTTTTTGAACCATCATATTCAGGGTATTCAGCCATATGATCTTTTTTATCTAATTTATCGCCTGACTTAACATTTCTTGACCATTGAAAGGCTTTAACATCTAAATATTTTTCAAAGTATTTAGGCATGTTAACCATACCATGTAAGTATGTGTCTAAAGTCTTTTCGGGAATAGTAAATGGAGCAGCTAGCTTATGATAATATTTTGCTAATTTATCGAAATTATAGGCCATTGCTACATGTTGAGCTGAATATCTAGTATTGCCACCTTCATGACCGAATGGAGCAGCGTCAACCAAGAGAACTTTTGCTCCATTATCAGCAGCAAATCTTGCAGCTGTTGCACCAGCTCCGCCAAAACCTAAAACGATAACATCGTAATCTGCATCCCATTCTTTTACTTTCATTATCTATTACACTTTCTATTAATAAAAAATATTTATACTAGTTAATTTCAAATGCAAAGTAACAGTAAAGCTAATCATTGTCAACCATAATTTGTAATCGCTTAATTTGTTAAATGCTAATAAATAGCAGTATATATACAAAAGTAAAATAGAGTGCTTTTGTAAAAAGTTAGTTATAAACTATTAAATAAAGCTAAATTATTAACAAATAAAAATTATTTATGGTGAAAGCAATGGAAACGAAAGATTATTTATACTTTATAAAATTGGTTGAATGTAGAAGCTATATTAAAACAGCACAATTTTTTGGAATAACTCAGCCAGCAATTTCAGCGATGGTAAAAAGACTAGAAAAAGGGATTGGTACGAAACTATTTATAAAAAGGGGGAGTAATTCTAGCCTACATATTACTAATGCTGGAAAAGTGGTTTATCGAGCAGCTAAAGAGCTTGTTCGCATAGAAACCGCAATGAAAGTAGATGCTAAAAGAGCAAGCAAAAATCAATTTAAGCTAGCATATTCAGAACTGGCAGGAAGTCTTTTATTACCAGCGATTATAACTAAACTTAATCAAGGTAACTTGTTAGCAAATGTTGAGACATATCAGGAAAATTCACACTTGCTAGAAGGTCATATTCTGGAAGGAAAATACGATGCCATTATTTTTTCACGATTAACTGATGAATATATTAAAGGAATTAAATCAGTTGTCCTGCAAAAGCATGAATATCAATTGATTGTTCCAGCATCATCTGAACTAGCCAAAAAATCAGAAATTGATTTGTTTACGATTGGTACTATTCCTTTGATTATGCGCCATAAGCGGTTTTTATCACGCACAGCACTTGATCGAATATTTGCAAAAATTAATTTTCACCCTCAAAAAAGGCTGATTGTCGATAGCATTGATGCAACACTAGAATTAGTTAGAAACAATATGGGTGTTGCATATTTGATGAATTCTACTGTTAAAAATATTCCAGGTGTGGTCGCTGTTCCACTGGTTCCTAGTCAAAAACAATATGTTTATCAATGCCTAGGTATACGTGAAAATGCAATTCCAAATGAATTTCAGAAAGCTTGCTTGGAAATAATTCAAGAAATAAAATCTTAATCTAACTTATTCCAGGCTTCTTTTACTGCTTCTTTCAGAGCTCCACTGGTTGCACTTGCGCCGGAAATACTGTCAACGTCTGCTGTATTATCTTGAAGTATTGCTTTAGTTAATTTAGGAATTGCAAGTCCACCAACATCAGGAGATTCTTTTTGTTGCAAAACCTCAATTTTCTCAAGCTTATTTTTATTTCCAGTTACTCGTACTACAATTGGAAAGTCGCTGATACCATTGCTACTAATACCAATTGCTTGATTTTCTTTCGTTTCATAATTAGTTGCTGTTATTTGAGCATCGGAATGTAATTCTGGGATTAATGATGCACCAGTAATCGCATCAACAGCAGAATCTAATTTTCTAGTACGAGCAGCATTTTCACCGGCAATTTTTCCAGAAATTAATAAGTCAGCGATACTATTTGCACCTAAATATTTAGTGGCAAAGATATCACCTAATTCACCTGCTTCATAGAGATGAGGAATAGGATTTCCATTCATATCAATAACTTCACATTTTTCATTTCTTTGAGCTCCACCATGAGTATGCAAGATATTATGTCTAACTTTAATAGCATAGTAAGGCCCATCCTCAAATGCTCGCATGGTATTAAGGTCGCGATTTAAGAACATATCACGCTTTTTTTCGCTGATTAAGAAGTTGAAATCTTTTACAGCTTGTGGCAAAAGCGGAGCATCAATTAGCTTAGCTAGCTTTTCGATAGAATCTGCCTTAATAGCATAAGAAATCAATTCTTTTATTTGAGCGGATTTAGCAGAGGTATCATTACTTAACTGTTCATATTGAGCTTGATCCATGACGATGTGAGGATGATTTTGATTAGGAATCATAATCCAGTTACCGTGATTATATTTATAGCCATGACGATCTTCTTCGTCTTCCTTGAAATAACGAGTTCCATCATCTCCGGCTACGAAGATGCTTCCATTGAATAATGATTTCCAATTAATCATATACGCAAATTTTTCTCTGGAATCTCCATTTCTGAGAGAAAGTCCATGGGAATCATAATTTGACATATGCCATAAGCGAGCATTAGCTTCGATAGCTAAATCAATTCCTTTTCCTTTGTTATATAATGTACCTATTGGAGCTAATGAGCCTTGACCTAAATAGGTTTGCACCATATCTTGATTATTTTCAAAACCACCACATGAAAGGACAACTCCGTTTTTAGCGCGAATATTACGGATTTGGCCCTTACGTTTAATTTGAACCCCTAATGTAGTATTAGTTTCAGCATCTTGAATTAAATGAAGCGCTGGAGATTCATACCAAATTGTTATCATATCTAGGCGTTCGTAAACTTTTTTTCTAAGTAACTTCCAGAAGAAGCCATTATACATACCTTTGTTCATGCTTCTAGATTGCATTGAATTAGCATTCTGATATTCGGGATATTCTCCATTTGGTCGACGTCCAGTTGCGACAGAATCGATATCAAAATACTTTTTAGCATATTCTTTCATATTGGTAATGTTTTTGACAAAGCAATCCAGTGCTCGAACATCATATTTAAATGGGTAGTAGGTTTGCTTATAATAATCAGCTAATTTTTGACTGTCTAGTCCCCAAGCAAAGGCTCCACCTGAATATCTTGTGTTACCACCTTCATGGCCTTCAGGAGCGGAATCAATTAATAGAACGTGCGCGCCGTTGTCAGCTGCGAATCGAGCAGCGCCAGCACCAGCGCCCCCAAACCCAACGACGATGACATCAAATTGAGCATCCCATCTAGTTGAGGGAGTATAAATCATAAGTATCATCTCTTTCTAAAACGTTTTCAAAGATAATATAGAATACTATTTATAAATAAACAAAAAATATTTAAAAGTAAAAAATAATGAATATATTGGCCATAAGTGCTGATATATAAGCTATAATTTGCTTATTAAAGCAAAGATTTATAATATAAAAAGTTTGATTTATAAAAGGAATTTATAAATTATGAATGAAAGAGACTTGATATATTTTTGTAAATTAGTTGAATTAGAATCTTATACTTCAGCTGCCAAGGAGCTTGACGTCACACAACCAACAATTTCATCAGCTGTTAGGAAGTTGGCGCAACACTATCAAGATCCACTAATTATTCAGAAAAATAAAAAAAGTAAAATAACATTAACATCTGCTGGTCAAATGCTCTATGACAAGTCTAAAAAACTATTAAGTGAAATAGCTAGCTTAGATCATGATGTTCGTCATGCTAATGATCGTAAAATTAGAATTTCATTTTCCGGTGTAGCAGGTAGTATTTATATGCCAGAAATTATTGAAAAGTTTTATAATGCTGGAATTTCAGACATGCTTGATCCAAAGTTTGAGAGATCAACTGCAGCTTTTTCAGATTTAGAAAGAGGAGATAGTGATATTGCTATCTATTCTTGGATTGTGCCATTTAATGATCCTAATTACTTTATTAGAACACTGGATAAAACTGAACTCGTAATTATTACTGGTCTAAAGCATCCTTGGGCTGATAAAAATGAAATAAAGGCACGTGAACTAAGAAATGAAAAATTTATTGCTAGAAAATCCACTTATTTGACTAGAGAATCACTTGATCGAATAGGAGAATTTGGCGATTTTACACCCAATATTATTTATATAGCTCAAACAATGCAGCTGTTGATTGATTTGGTTGAGCGTAATATGGGAATCGCTTTAGTGATGGAATCAAGCATAAAACATAATGATTTAGTGCATGTGATTCATCTGACTGCTGAGCAAAAACTTTGGGCATATATGCAAATAGCTATGCGAAAGAGCTTTATGCCTAATAAGCATCAAGCTAAAGGAATTGAAATTTTGCGTAATTTCCACAGAAAAAAGCACTAATCCCTATATATTAAGGAAGAGACTGCAGTAGCTGAAAAACGAGGTATTGAGAAAGGGCGAGAAGAAGGAGATAAAAGCTATCTTGAGTAAAAGTAACTAAATACCATCAAAATCTCAAATAATATAAAAAAGCCTCGGAAAATCAAATTCCGAGGCTTTTTTTATTTTAATCATTCAAATTTACTTTAATGTCCGCAATAATTTGTTCACTAGTTAAGTGATTATCTTGATAAATCTGCTTAAGTGGCACTTGGTCAGTATATTCGCATCTTTGACCAAAGTTCAATACTTTGTTAGTGCCGAGGTAGCTGGCAACTTTTTGCCCGAAGCCACCATCAAGTGAATTATCTTCTAAAGTTACAATTAACTCATGCTCCTTAGCTAACTTATCTAAGCTATCCTTGTCCAAAATGTTAGCTGAAACTGGGTTAATCAAAGTAGCGTTTAATTTTTCTGCAACTTCTTGACCTAAAGTGTAAAAGTCGCCCAAGGCTAAAATTGCGACATCCTTACCTGGCTTAACTTGATACTTAATCTTATCAAAGTCAGCACTAACTTCTTCGCCCATTGGAACTGGTTTAGTTGGTATCTTGATGGCAACGGGGTGCTTACGCTGGTTTATTGCCCAGTTGAGCATTGCCTTTTCTTCATTTAAGGTTGTTGGTGCTAAGTAAATCCAATTTGGTAAGTTTCCCACCATCACTTGGTCAAAAATTCCTAAGTGTGTCTTGGAATTACTTGAAATGCCGCCACCAGCTACGAGCATGACAACTGGAAGGTCATTTGCGGCGACATCATGAGAAAGTTGATCGAAGGCTCTTTGTAAAAATGTGGAACTTTCAAATAATACCGGAACAGCGCCTTCTTTAACAGCACCAGCTGCAAAAGCAACAGATTCTTGCTCAGCGATACCAACATCAACGTAATTTTCTGGATAATTTTGCTTGATTTTGTCTAAGCCGAAGCTACCAGGAATTGCGGCGTTAATTGCCAAAACTTTTTCATCGTTTTTGATTCGCTTAATAACTTCATCTAAAGCAACTGAAGCAGCAGTTGGGCCATCAGGTGCAGGAACCGTTGTCTTATCAGTCTTTAAATCAAATGGTAAAACCCAGTGGTGGTTGGCTTCATCCTTAATTGCGGGTTCATAACCTTTACCCTTAAGAGTGTTAATATGAAGCAAAATTGGATGATCAACGTCTTTAACCGCTTCAAAAGCGGCAATCATATCTTCAATATCATTACCATCTGCTACATAGCGATAGTCAAAGCCCATTGCAGTAAATGGATTTTCTGGCGTTTGACCATTTGAATCGCGCAACTTCTTTAAGGCAGTTACAAGACCACCAACATTGTCGTCGATTGACATTTGGTTATCATTAACAACAACTACTAAGTTATGTTTTTCAATTGCGGCGTTGTTTAGACCTTCATATGCAAGACCGCCAGTCATAGAACCATCACCAATTAAGGCCATGATATTTTCCTTGCCGCCCATCAAGTCACGTGCGCGTGCCATTCCAGTTGCTAAAGCAATAGAAGTAGAAGTGTGGCCCACAGCATAGTAGTCATATGGACTTTCATCAGGATTAGAATATGGAGTTACATCTTCATAATGTTCTGGATCAAGCCAAGCTAGCGCACGTCCAGTTAACATCTTATGTGGGTATGTTTGGTGAGAAACGTCCCATACCATCTTATCTTTAGGAGCATTGAATACATAATGATAAGCAATTGTAGCTTCAACAATTCCTAAATCAGGACCAAGGTGGCCACCTAGAACAGCATCTTTTTCAAGAATCAAAGTTCTAATTTCTGAAGCAAGTTGCTTCATTTGAGCTAAGTCTAACTGCTTAACATCTTGAGGACCATGGATTTGATTTAATAAGAAGTCTGGATGTTGATTCATAAGTTATAATCTCCTTTTCTAAAAGCTTACTTATTTATTGTAACTTTATAAAAACTGAGTTCAAATGTTTTGCATGAATATACTTTATTGAATTGTGCCTTCGACCGTTTCAATATCGCCCTTGCTATCACGTTCAACAATTGCTCTAATTGCGGCGGTTAAGCCTTTAACATCATCTTCAAGAGAAAGGGCAGGTGTCTCAGGTCGCGCAACAACTTGATTAGGTAAAAATGGGATATGGATAAATCCGGCTTTGATGTTAGGGAAGAATTTCTCACGCATATATTGGACTTGATAAAAAATGTGGTTGCAGACATAAGTGCCGGCAGTGTTAGAAACTGCTGCTGGCAACCCCGCTGCTCGGATAGCACGAGTCATAGCCTTAATTGGCAATTGCGTAAAGTAGGCAGTTGCACCATCTTCATGAATAGTAGCGTTTAGAGGTTGATAGCCAGCATTGTCCGCAATGCGGCCATCATCTAAGTTAATAGCAATTCGCTCAGGAGTAATAGCAAAGCGTCCGCCTGCTTGGCCAATATTTAAAACATAATCAGGTTGGTATTTTTCAATTGCGGTTTTAACAACTTCAGCACTAACATTAAATTTAGTTGGAATTTCAAGTTTAATAATTTCCGCGCCAGCAATTGAGTCAGGTAAAAGTTTAACGGCTTCAATGGCTGGATTAATCTTATCATTATCAAATGGATCAAAACCTGTAACAAGAATCTTCATAATAACTCCTTCCTAAAGTTAAAAATTATCAGAATACTTTAATGGTATCTTATCAGTATTTAATTCTCGCAACAAATAAAATAATCTTTGGAAAATATTTTCTTGTAAATAATTTATGTAAAATTATAAAATGTGTATCTATGAAGATATATTACTAGTTCTTTAATTTATCTTTTAGGTTCACTTAAAGATATACCAATTTAATGAGATATTTCTTGACCACTTTGCCAAAAAAGGCTATTATTGCACTTGTAACAATAAAAATAAACTAGTCCGATAAAGTAAAATTGAACTAGACCAAAGGAGAATTTTCTATGTGTGGTATCGTTGGTGTTGTTGGTAAGGCTGCACGAAATATTATTTTAAATGGTTTAACTAACTTGGAATATCGTGGATATGATTCTGCAGGCATTTACTTAAATGATTTAAAGGGACATGAATATTTAACTAAGGCAGTTGGCCGTATTTCAAGCTTAAAAGAAAAGTTAACCCCTGATGAAGATGGATTGGTAGGTATTGGTCATACTCGTTGGGCAACTCATGGTAAGCCAACTATTGATAATGCTCACCCTCATTTTGATGAAACTAAGCGTTTTTACTTAGTACACAATGGTGTTATTGAAAACTACACTGAATTAAAAGATAAATACTTACAAGGTGTTAAATTCCATTCAGATACTGACACTGAAGTTATCGTTCAATTAATTAGCAAAATTGCACGTGACAAGAACTTAGATGCTTTTACTGCTTTTAAAGAAACTTTGAAGTTAGTTAGAGGTTCATATGCATTCTTACTTGTTGACGATCAAGAACCAGATCACGTATTTATTGCTAAGAATAAGTCACCAATGATGCTTGGTTTAGGCGATGGCTTCAATATTATTGCTTCAGATGCCATTTCAGTTTTAGACCAAACTAAAACTTTTGTAAGTCTTGAAGATGGTGATGTTGGTGACATTACTAAAGATTCTTACACTATTGAAACAATTGAAGGTGAAAGAGTAGAACGTGAACCTAAGGTGTTAGATATTGACCCTAACGCTGCATCTAAGGGAACTTACGAACACTACATGCTTAAGGAAATCGATGAACAACCTGGTGTAATGCGTCACATCTCTCAAACTTATCTTGATGATGCTGGTAACACAAAGGTAAATCCAGAAATCGTTAATGCAATTTCTAAGGCAGACCGCTTATACATTTTTGCAGCAGGTACTAGTTACCATGCAGGTTTAGTGGGTAAGGCACTTTTTGAACACTACACTGGCATTCCTACTGAAGTGGGTTATGCTTCAGAAGCCGGTTATCACTTCCCAATGATGAGTAAGAACCCATTCTTTATCTTCTTAACTCAATCTGGAGAAACTGCTGACTCACGTGTTGTTTTAAAGGAAACTAACAAGCGTGGTATTCCAAGCTTGACCATGACTAACGTTGAAGGTTCAACGTTATCTCGTGAAGCTACTTACACTATGCTTTTAGGTGCTGGTCCAGAAATCGCAGTTGCTTCAACTAAGGCATACACTGCTCAAGTTGCTGTACAAGCAGTCCTTGCTAAGGCTCTTGGTGAAAAGCTTGGCGTTAAAGCAGCTCAAGAATGGAACTTACATCATGACTTGGCAATCGCTGCTGAAGGAATTCAACAACTTGTTGATGGTAAAGAAAAGCTTAAGGAAATTGCTGATAAGTACTTAATTAAGTCAAGAAATGCTTTCTATATTGGTCGTGGAATTGATCATGCGGTTGCTCTTGAAGCTGCACTTAAATTAAAGGAAGTTTCATACATTCAAACTGAAGGCTTCGCAGCAGCTGAACTTAAGCACGGAACTATTTCATTAATTGAAAATGGTACACCAGTTATTGCTTTAATCAATGATCCTGTTACTGCAGAACTAACTCGTGGTAACATTCAAGAAGTTGTTTCTCGTGGTGCTAACATTGTGACTATCGTAAGTAAGAAATTCGCTAATAGTACAGATGACATTGTATTACCTGAAATTAATTACTACATGTCAGCACTATTGACTGTTATTCCTGCTCAACTTCTTGCTTACTACGCTTCTAGAGATAAGGGCTTGGATGTTGATAAGCCACGTAACTTGGCAAAGAGTGTTACTGTTGAATAAAATTTAATACTTTATTTAATAAAANCTATTTTTTTGTTTATTAATACTTATAACTTAAAAATTAATTTTTATAATTCTTGAAATACCGCTATTTAAGTAGCAAAAAAATAAAATTTACTCCAAAACATTTGACAAAATAAAAGTAATTCGATATTCTATAAAGATTTATATTTAGCAAGCGAGGATTAAAATTATGAACACTTAAAATTGCTACTTTGTTTACAAGAAAGTTCTAGAAAGGAAAAGATGATGAGAAATAATATTATTTTGGAATGTCGACAAACTAGTGAACGTATTTATATTACTAGTAAAAATAAACGTAATACCCCTGAAAGACTTCGGTTAATGAAATATTCACCTAAGTTACAAAAAAGAGCAGAATTTGTCGAAATTAGTAAATAGTTGAAAGGAAAATGAATGAAATCAAAATTATTATTAGTAAGCTTGATGGTTTCAGGAGCTATTTTAGTTGGAACCAATCAAAATTCGATTGTCAAAGCAGATGATTTATCCTCAACAACAGAAGTAAATTCAGGAGTAAGTTTTACAGGAATCTTTCGCTATACAAATGGTTTACCAATTGAGTCCAGTAGTTATGTACAATTAAAAAATCAAGCAAATAACGAAACTATTTCTAAAACTGTTAATGCTTCGGGGGCTGTAACGTTTAATGCAACAGATGGACTAAAAACTGGCACTAGTTATGAAGTTATTGTTAATAATCAAAAGCTGAATTATACTTTACAACTGAGTTCTAGCAACTCTAATATCTCAAAAACTTTCACAGTAAACTTGCCAGGAGCAGAGCTGCCTTTAACTTATACAGTAAATGCTCGTTATACTAATGGTTTGCCATTAAGTGAAGGGACTGAAATAAAATTACGCAATTTAACTGATGGTTCAACAGAAGTTTTAACTAAAAAGGTAAACAACCAAGGTATTGTAACATTCACAGAAGCTGATGGTTTGAAAAAAGGTGTCAATTATAGCGTAGAAGTTCCTGGTCTAACAACGGGTTATTCAATTCGTTATGACTTAGGTGGAAATAAGAGCAAGGACTTCATCCTTGAAACTACAGAATCAAAAGATTCTAAACAAAAATCTGCAAGTAGCTCATCTTCAAATCTTTTATCAAGTAGTACAAATTCTACTTCTCTTTCAAATTCAAATAAAGCCAATTCTACTTCCTCAGAAGATTTGAAAAAGCAGACTCTTAATGTAGCAGGAACCTCTTCACACAAGGCAACTTCAGCAATGAATTTACCAACTAAGAAGCAAGTCCAAAACTTGCCACAAACTGGTACTAAATCTGTTCTATTGCTTACTGCTTTAGGCTTATTATCATTACTCGCTTCTAAACTTCTTTTTAAGAGAAGAATTAACTAAATCTACTATTATATACTCCTTAATCATTTATAACTTAAAAGTTCCGATTTGTTTCGGAGCTTTTTTTGTTAAAATTAAAATAAAAATAAATTCAATACAGAAAGAAAAATCAATATGAAAATTTTAATCGCACCTGATTCTTTTAAAAACTGTATGACTGCTCAGCAAGTAGCTAATGTGATGAAGAAGGGGCTTAGCAGAGTCTTTCCAGCAGCTGAATATACTCTTGTACCGATGGCTGATGGTGGAGAAGGAACTGTTGATGCTTTGGTGAGCGCTACAGGTGGTTGCTATTTTCAAGTTCAAGTTCATAATCCCTTGAATCAAGTTGTCATAGCAAAATATGGCTTTTTAGGCGATAAGGAAACAGCGGTTATTGAAATGGCGGCCGCAAGTGGTATTCAATATGTAAATAAAGAAACAATGAATCCTATGAAGGCGACTACTTATGGTACAGGAGAAATGATAGTCGATGCTGTAAACCATGGTGCTAAGCAAATCATTCTCGGAATTGGTGGGAGTGCGACTGTTGATGGCGGCAGTGGAATGGCCCAGGCTCTTGGAGTTGGACTGCTGGATAAAAATGGCCAAGCAATAAAGCTAGGTGGCGAAGGGTTAGAGCAGCTAGCACATGTTAATCTTAGTCAGGTTCCTGAACAAATTAAAAAGACCAAAATTTATATTGCTAGTGATGTAACTAATCCGCTAACAGGGCCGCAAGGTTCAACAGCTGTCTTTGGCCCACAAAAAGGGGCAACTGAAGCAATGATCCCAATCCTTGATCAAAATCTGCACCATCTTGCCCAAGTTGTCAAAAAAGACCTCGAGCTTGATTATGAAGCGGTTCCTGGTAGTGGCGCAGCTGGTGGATTAGGTTTTGGTCTATTAGCTTTTACTAATTCTAAAATGGAAAAAGGAATTGACTTAGTAACGCATTTTGCTCGACTAGCTGAAAAAGCAAAGGGTGCAGATTTGGTAATCACTGGAGAAGGGAGTACTGATTTTCAAACCAAGTTCGGCAAAACGCCATATGGTGTTGCTCTAACAACCAAAAAAGTAGCTCCACAGGCTCCAGTTATTGTTTTATCAGGGAATATTGGGCCAGGGGTGAAGAGCTTATATGAAAATAAGGTAATCGATGCAATCTTCTCAACTCCGAGTGGTGCCAAGAGCCTTGAACAAGCCATTAAAGATGCGCCGAAAGACATTGCACTAGCTGCTGAAGAGGTTGGCCGATTAATTAGAAGTGTCATTAAATAACATGACTTCATAAAACGTTATCATTTTTTGACTGTTAAAAAACTTCTTGTTATTTATTAAGCAAATAAATTGTTTTTATCGATTTTTTGGACTATTCTAAAAACAGAGTAAAGCTCTATAATTTATTGCAGAAGGAAAGGAATTAATATGAAGAAATTAGAAAGTACTAAATTAACAGCAGAACAACAAAGATTCTTTAATGTAAAGCTTGCATTCGTATCATCAGTAAGTAAAGATGGTATGCCACAAGTTGGTCCTAAGGAATCATTACGTGTAGTTGATGACAGTCACTTAGCATGGGTTGAAGTAACGCACGCACACTTATGGGACAACATCAAGAATGGTAGTAAAGTTGCTGTTGTAGTTGGTGATGTACTTAGCCACACTAACGTACGTGTAATTGGTACTGCACATGTTTCAGAAGATCAAGCTTTAATTGAAGACTTACGTACTAAGACTGGTAAAAACGGTGATGTTATTGTAGTTGACATCGAAGAAATTGATGCTTAATTAAAATTCATAGAAAAAGAAGTAGCCAGTTGTTGGCTACTTCTTTTTTGGAAATAATGCAAGTTAAATAACATTTTTTACAAATGTTGATAAATAAGCAAAAATTGTGTTATTTTATAGAAAAATCTATTGAATATGCTTATGTGTTTTGCTTAAATAATAAACAGAATAATTGTTATTAACTGCTGCTATGGGGGCAACACACAATTAAATAGGGGGGGAGATTAGTTAATTCATTAGGGAGAAATGAATTAATTAATCTATATATAAAATAAAAGAAGCACCGGTTAGGTGCTTCTTTTATTTTATAATGCTGATTAATTTTTTTACTTCGGTAGCGATTAATTGACTAATTCTGATGAGACTTAGAGTCATCAAAGACAGTTGTTTGTAGTTGTTTCAACGTATTTAGCCATACGAGCAGACTTATACACATCAACCCCATCCTTATTAAATGCATGTGCATCAGTGATGGTCTTCATCGCTTGACGCACGGTTGCTTCATCAAGGCCATCTTTAGCATTTGGCACTGATAAAGTGGTGTTTTTGTCTTCACTATTAATAAAAACTAACTTTAAAACTTTTGACATGATATTGGCTCCTTACTATGTAAATAATTAGACTAACTTGATGTTTTGCTTTTGGATTAAGATGGCATCAGATAATGTATCGCCTTGTAAACTGCTGAGAGCTTGGCCTACTTGAGCTAGAGTGTTAGCAGAGGCATCTTTAGCAACGTTTTTCATAGTGCGAGTTAATTTACCGTTTGTGTAACTTTCTGAAGCAAAAGTGTATTGGACTGATTGTTCTAGTAATTCAAAATTCATAGTTATACTCCTTATAAATAAGTTATGTAAGTCATGCGCGCAATTGCCTTACACTATATATAACGAATGGGAGAAGCAAAACACGCCAAATTTTTTGAATTTTTTTGCGATGATGAGGGGGAAGTTGGGTAAGTAGTAGCTTTATTAAGGTAACTTTCTTGTATAATATAAACTATAGTTTAATTACAACGAAAGTAGGTTATTCATGATTTACGATAAAGAGGATGTATTTGAAAACTCCTTAATTGAATACTTATCAACTGGGAAAGTTCCTCAGTATGAAATTAATGAACCAGGCCAAAATTATGTTATTGATAGTTTGCGAAAGCAAGGTAGAAAGCAAATTTGGCAATATTTGTCAGATGTAAAAACTACCCCTGCACTTTGGCAAAACTTTAAAAAGATTTTGGAGCAACACAATCAAGATAAACTTGATGGCCCATTATCAGAAAATGAATTTGCTCAAGTTAAGAAAGAAATTTCAGCTTTGAAGACACCTTATCAAGCTGGACAATTTTTATATGGAGTAAATGGCATTAGTCAAATTGAAATTGACTTAGATGATGGACGCCATGTCTTTTTAAAGGTCTTTGATCAAAAGCAAGTTGGTGCAGGAGATACGGTTTATCAAGTAGTAAATCAAATTCAAAGACCAGCGGTAATTCATGGCAAACAAGAACGTAGATTTGATACCACACTTCTTATTAATGGTTTACCAATCATTCAAATTGAAGAAAAGAAAGATGGTATTTCAGCAAATGAAGCCCTAAATCAAATGCATCAATACATTGAAGAAGGACAATATAGTGATATTTTCTCAACTGTTCAAATTTTAGTGGCAATGTCACCCCATGAATGCTTGTACATGGCAAATACTACAGCTGATAAATTTAATAAAGACTTTGCCTTTCACTGGCAACGTAAAAAAGATAATACACAAGTTAATAATTGGCTTGAATTTGCAGATACTGTTTTGAGTATTCCGATGGCGCACCAAATGGCAACTAGTTATATGATTTTGGATGGTACGCCTAATAATCAGATGCTTAAAGTTATGCGACCATACCAGGTATATGCGACACAAGCAGTTATTGAAAAGCTTAAGCACTGGGACTTTGAATATGGTGAAAACCGAGTTGGTTATGTATGGCATACAACTGGTTCAGGTAAGACAATTACTAGTTTCAAGACAGCCTGGCTTGCTAGTCGCTTGCCTAACGTTGATAAAGTTGTCTTCTTAGTCGATCGAATTGCCTTAACTAGACAAACAATGGAAAAATATCATGCTTATGATCCAGAAGCTAGTGAAGATGATTGGGGTAATGTGCTTGATACACGTAATACTACGGACTTGAAGAATAAGTTACGTAAACGTGGTAGTGACATTATTGTTACAAGTGTGCAAAAACTTGAAACATTGGTTAAGCGCGACAGCTTTAAAGATCCAGATAAAAATATTGTCTTTATTGTCGATGAAGCTCACCGTTCAACTGGTGGGGATGCATTTAGTCTGTTAAAGAAGGCCTTTAAAAAAGGAGCTTGGGTTGGATATACTGGTACACCAATGTTTGATGATACAACAGCAAATGGTGTAAGAACTAAAGATGTTTTTGGTGAACCACTTCATATCTATACTATTAGAGAAGCTATTAGTGATGGTAATGTTTTACGTTTTAAGGTCGACTTCCAAACGACTATTGACGAAGACAAGATGAAGAGTGACTACTTGCCTGAGTTTTACCACCAAAGATATCCCAAATGGACTGAAGCAGATATCAAACATAAAATTGAAAACTTGCAGCCTGATGATATTGATGATGCAATTGGGCCAACTTTTTATGATGAAAATAAAGAGCACGTTAAGTTAGTTGTCGAAGATATTTTTAAGAACTGGCGTAATCGCTCAAATGACGGTCAGTATAATGCATTATTGACAACACACGTTGGTGGTAATCGTGCAAGTACTCCAATGGCTATGATGTATTATGATGAATTCCAAAGAGTTAATGCTGAACATCAAAAAAACGGTGGCCTCGTTCTAAAAGTTGCTGTTACTTTCTCACAAAGTACTGGTAATGATGATAATATGGTTGAAAATAATAAGAACCTAAGTAGAGCTGTGGATATTTATAATGCGCAATTTGGTACATCGTTTGGAATGGACGATATTGCAGGATATACTGCTGATGTTGTTTCAAGATTAAATAAAACAGCTTTTGATAAGAACTACTTAGATTTAGTTATTGTTGTCGACCAATTATTGACTGGATTTGATGCGCCAGGACTTAATACCTTATATGTTGATCGAATCTTGAGAAATGCTAGCTTGATTCAGGCATATTCAAGAACCAACCGAATTGCAGATATGCAGACTAAGCCGTTTGGGAGAATAGTTAACTATCGTTGGCCAGTTGAAAACGAGAAGTTGATGAACAAGGCATTGTCAATTTATGCAAATAAGTCTTCGGCCTTTGGTCAAGAAGATTTGCTAGATAAAGAGCCAGAAGATAATCCTGTTACTGTACCATCATTTAATGAACAATTAGATAATGTAAAAAAGACAGTAGATAGAATAAAAGAGTTAACTAATCAGACATTGGAAGAAGTACCTAAATCAGAAGAAGATCAGGATGAACTTTATAAACTTCTAAGAAAATATAACAAAGAGGTAGAAGTTTTAAAGCAATATGATCTTGGTACAGATGATGAAGGAAATGAAATAGGGTACGATTACGATCATCCAGAAAAGTTATTACAAAAAATGGATATAAGTGAAAATGATGAAAAGATGATTACTACTGTCTTACCAAATTTGATTAAGAAAGAATTACATGACCGTAATAGAGAAATGCCTGATATCGATTTACGCATGACTCATATTAAGGAAGTCGTAATTAATTATGATTATCTTACTCACTTAATTGAAGAACTTATTAATAAGGTTCATGAAGGTGATGAAGAAGGTATTCGTAAAGCTCAGGATAAGATTAGAGAATTCACTTTATCAATGGATAATCGAGCTTATGCCAAGCAAATTGAACGGACTAGTAGGGCTATTGTTAATAAGCAATATCCTAGGGATGCTGAAAGTCAAAAGTGGCCATATCACGTGAAAGATGTTCATGAAGTAATTTCTCAAGCTAATGAAGCTGGAATTGATGATATTATTTATCAATTCAGAATTAAGTGGGGAATTACTGATGTAATAAATACTGATGAACTTAAGTCGATATTTGCTAACCATCGTCTTGGGAAAAAGGACTTAAACGATTCTGGGAAAATTGATGCAATTAAAAAAGATGCTGCTGAAATCTATAAAAAACGGGCAACAGATGAAAAAGTGGTTAAATTATCAAAGATAAAATACCGTAATTCACTTTCTGATGCTATTTATGAATTGGCAGATGAACTTAAGAGAGAAAATTAGAAGTAGGGAAGAGAATAAATGTCAGAAAAAGATATTACAACAAAATTATGGGCCATGGCTAATGAACTTAGAGGAAATATGGATGCCTCAGAATATAAAAACTATATTTTGGCTTTCATGTTTTATCGCTACTTATCTGAACACCAAGAAGACTATTTAAAGAAAAACGATATTTTAGATATCGAAGATGGTGAAAGTATTAATGATGCTTATGTTCGTGAAGCTAGTGGGGACGATTTAGCGGATTATTTAGAAGATATTGCATCAAGTTTAGGTTATGCAATTGAACCTCATGATACTTGGGCTTCATTAATTAAACGTGTTCAAGATAAAGAAGTAATTCCAAGTGATTATCAAGATTTACTTGATCACTTCGCTAAGAACACTGAATTAGCTAACAATAAGACTGCTAGTCAAGACTTCCGTGGCGTCTTCAATGATGTTAACTTGGGAGATTCTCGTCTTGGTAGCAATACTAATGACCGTGCCAAGTCAATTAGTAAGATCGTTCAATTAGTAGATACAATTGAATATAAAGACGAAAATGGTAAAGATATTCTTGGTACTATCTATGAATATTTGATTGGTCAATTCGCTGCTAGTGCAGGTAAAAAGGGTGGGGAATTCTATACTCCATTTGAAGTTTCAAAGGTTCTAGCTAAGTTAGTAACTGCTAATTTGAAAGGCGAACCAGAAGAATTCGAAGTATATGACCCTACTTGTGGTTCAGGCTCATTATTACTTACTGTTCAAGGCGAAGTTCCTGGTGGTAAGAAGCCAGGTGTTGTTAAGTTCTATGGTCAAGAAAAGAACACTACTACATACAACTTGTCACGAATGAACTTGATGATGCATGGCGTTGAATTCACTAATATTCACTTGTCTAATGCTGATACGCTTGAAGCTGACTGGCCAGATGGACTTGATGCACAAGGCATTGACCGTCCTAAGACTAACTTCGATGCAGTTGTTGCAAACCCACCATATTCAGCTCACTGGGACAATAATGAAAATAAGTTAAAGGACCCTCGTTTTTCAGCATATGGTAAGTTAGCACCTAAGACTAAGGCAGACTATGCTTTCGTTCTTCACGGTTTGTATCACTTATCACCAGAAGGAACAATGGCAATTGTTCTTCCACACGGTGTATTGTTCCGTGGTGCAGCTGAAGGAGTAATCCGTCAAAACATCATTGAAAAGAACTACCTTGATGCGGTAATTGGCTTGCCAGCTAACTTGTTCTATGGTGTAAGTATTCCTACTATTGTGCTTGTCTTTAAGAAGAATCGTCAAAATAAAGATATCTTCTTTATTGATGCTAGTCGTGAATTTGAAAAGGGTAAGAACCAAAACAAATTAACTGAAGAAAATATTGATAAGATTATCTCAACTTACCTTAAGCGTGAAGATGTAGATAAGTATGCTCACAAGGCAGAACTTGATGAAATTAAGGAAAATGATTACAACTTAAACATTCCACGTTATGTAGATACATTTGAACCAGAACCACCAGTTGACCTTGGAAAAGTTGCTGATGAACTTGAAGAAGTTAACCAAAAGATTGCCGAAAATAAAAAAGAACTGTTAGGAATGTTAAAAGAATTAACAACAGATGATGACGATTTACGGGCACAATTGGACAAGTTTATTAGCGTATTTGAGAAGAACTAAGAGAAAAGTGGGGTGAAAAATAATGACAGACGATTTGATGAAAAGCAGTGGTAGCGGGGATGCTGGCAATAGCACTCACGCTGATGAACAACGATTGTATCC
>NZ_AYYU01000021.1 GCF_001436455.1 Lactobacillus jensenii DSM 20557 | reverse complement strand
GATGGTGAAAAGGTTGCACTTCAAAAAGCTATCGAACAAGCAAATGCTAAAATTGATGGAACAAATCCTGATTATGTTTACTACAATTCAGATTCAGAATCACAGTCAGCATTAAAGGATGCTGTTGCAAAGGCTAAGACTTTACTTGAACAACGAGATGCAAGTGATGATGATTTCAAGGTTGCTAGAGAAGCAATTGAAACAGCTATCAAGGCACTTAATGGACAACTTACTGATAAGTCTGCCTTGCAAAAAGCAGCTTCACAAAGTAATGATGTTCATAAATCTGTTGTCTTCCTCAATGCAAGTGAAGCAGCTAAGAAGGCGTATGAAGATGCATTAGCTAATGCACAAACTGTATTGGCTGACGAAAATGCTAGTCAAGAAGATGTTGATGCTGCATTAGCTAAGTTGAATGCAGCACTCAACAAGCTTGATGGTAAAGAAGCTCCTGCAAAACCAACTGTTAAGAAAAATACAGTAAAACTTGGCACTAATGCTGATCGATTACCTCAAACTGGTTCGCACAAATCTGTTGCAAGTGAACTTGGTTTAGGAATTCTTGCATTAGGTTTAACAGCATTAGGTTTGGCTAAGAAACGCAAGGAAGATTAATTCTCTTCGTACTTTTAATTAAATCCTCAGTTTTGGATATTTCTCCAAACTGGGGATTTTTATTACATAAATATTCTTAAAAAACGATGTTCAACTGTTCACATATGAATTGGACTGTTTTAAAATAATTAAATGTATTATTACCTGTTGGTGATAATTTTGACAAAAGGAAGTATTTAAATAATGACAAAAAAATTTACGCCAATTTTGCTTGGTAGTGATATTAATGTATACGGAATGGCCCGTTCATTTCATGAAGCTTATGGTATTAAGGTTGAAGCTTGGGCAGGCAGCCCTTTAGCTGCTACTAAATATTCTAAAATTGTTGATGTTAAATTATATCCTGGCTTTAGCGAAGATCCTGAATTCATGAATGTCATGAAAAAGAAGATTGAAGAATATAAGAGACATGATGAACCTGTTATTTTAATTGCCTGTGGTGACGGATATGCTGAACTTTTGGCTAAACATAAAGCTGAACTTTCAGAAGCTTTCATTGTGCCTTATATTGAGTATGACCTTTTGAAGAAGTTGATTTCTAAGGAAGGCTTCTATGAATATGCTGAAAAATATGGTTTACCTTATCCAGGTACTAAGATTATTACAATAGATGAATATAAGGCTGGCAATTACTTAACAATGCCATTTAATTATCCTGTTGAATTGAAACCAGAAGATCCTGTTTCCTGGCTTGATTGTCAATTTGAAGGTCGTAAGAAGACTTTTACTTTGAAATCAGAAGCTGAATTAAAAGATATTGTAACTAAGATTTATACTCATGGTTACAAGGCTGACTTGATTTTACAAGATTTCATTCCAGGTGATGACTCACATATGCGTGTCCTTAATGCTTATGTTGATAAGCATCATAAGGTAAAAATGATGTGCTTGGGTCATCCTTTACTTGAAGATCCAACTCCACAGTCTATTGGTAACTACATGGCAATTTTGCCAGAATACAATCAAGATTTGTATGATCAAGTTCAAAGCTTCCTTGAAAAGATTAATTATACTGGTATGGCTAATTTTGACATTAAATATGATGAACGTGATGGCAAGTTTAAGTTTTTTGAAATAAACTTGCGTCAAGGTCGTTCAAGTTTTTATGTAACTATGAATAATTGTAATTTAGCTAAGTGGTATGTTGATGACTATGTAGAAGACGACTTGACTAATCGTGAAACTGTATATGCTAATAAGGATGGCAAGGACCATGTATTGTGGTTAGGAGTGCCTAAGAAGATTTTTACTGAATATGCAGTTGACAATGAAGCTAAGCGCGAAGCAAGTAGCTTGATAAAAGCGGGTAAGTATGGCACTACTGTATTTTATGAGCATGATCGTTCATTTATGAGATTGTTGTTGATGAAGTATATGTTCCATAACTACGTTGGCCGTTTCAAGAAGTATTTTGAAGTTAATAAAGGTCAATACTTTGAGAAGAAGTAGTTTATAACTAAAAAAGGATAAGTACATTTATAATGTACTTATCCTTTTTGTTTACTTGTGACTTGAAGAGGATTGATTACTAGGACTTGTTACACTAGAACTAGTTGAACTGGCAGAGCCAGAAATATTTTCTGGAATTGTAGTTATCTCGTTAGTGCGGTCTTTAAGTTCTGGTGCATCAGTTTGATAGAGATTAGTTGTTGTTCCTTTATGTTGACTATATAGTGAAGTAGATGCCTTTCCTAGCTTCTCTCGCAAATTAATCATTTGCTGAAATTCAGTTATGTAGTTAAATTGGGTTGGAGTAGCAGGGATAAAGCCTTTTGGTGTGTAAAAACGTAGTAAGTTTCGGTTATTCAGCGTATCAGAATAATGTAAACTTTCTCTTTCATATTTTACTAATTTTTGTAATTCCTTCTTTTGTTTGATAGTAAAGGATTTAATCAGCTCACCCGTTTTTGTATTATAGACATTTCCGTTGCTTGCTTTACCGTTAATAATAGTATATTTAGGCGTTACAATTGTACCATTACGGAAGACGACAATTTGTTTGTGATACTTACTTAACATATCAGTACCAAATTGAATATAATTTTTGTTATTTACTCCAAGTAAGTGAAGAATTGTCGGTAAAACATCTATTTCGCCTGCATATTCTTGCTTTACACTGCCCTTCAAGCCATCCATGTGAATCATAAATGGAACTTTTTGGAATTGAGCTGTATCATAACTAGACCAGTCACTAGTTTTCCCTAAAATACTAGAAATAGCATTGTAGTCGGAACTAGATAATCCATAGTGATCCCCGTAGATGATAATCATAGAGTTTTTGTAGAGACCTGATTTTTTTAGATAATCGAAAAATTCTTTTAAAGCAGAGTCAAGATAATGTGCAGTTAAGAAATAGCCATTAACAGTTGCATCGCTGGTATTTGTTGTTTTAAAATCAGGATCTTTATCTTCATCATCTAAATCAAAAGGAATATGGTTGGTGACGGTAATAAACTTAGTATAGAAAGGTTGTTGCATTTGTTCTAAATACTTGATACTTTCTGCAAATAAAAGTTTATCTTTAATTCCGTAACCACTTGAATCATCTTTATTATTTGAATAGTAATTTTTGTAGAAGAAGTAATTATAACCCAGATTTTTGTAAACATCATTTCTATTCCAGAAAGTTGCAATGTTTCCGTGGAAGACAGCAGATGTGTAGCCACTTTGTCGTAAAATCTGTGGAGCTGCTTGGAAGGTATTATTAGAACCTAAGCTAGTAAATAATGAACCATCAGAAATACCATAAGTTCCAGTTTCAAGCATGTTTTCAGCATCACTTGTTCGACCTAGGCCAACTTGATTATAGAAGTTTTCATATGAAAGAGTGTTCTTATCTTTATAAAGTGAATTTAAAAACGGGGTAACTTCTTTACCATTGATTTTTAGATTAATTAGAAATTGTTGGAAGCTTTCAAGGTGGATGATGATAACATTTTTCCCTTTAGCTTTGCCAAAATATTGAATATTAGGACTGGCATAATTCTTTTTAGTGAATGCTAATATTTTATTTAATTCTTCTGCATTGGCTACTTTAGAGTTAGTGCCAGATTGTAAAGACTTAATACTGTCATAAGCTGTATAGCTAGTAATGCCTAGATATTTAACAACATAAACGCGATCAAATGTATTTCTTAAAAGTCGAGGCCGGCTAGTTTCTGACAAGAAAAAGTTGAGCCCCAATAAAAAACAGGAGAAACTAGTAACAGCAAAGGAACTAGAGAAACTGTATTTTTTTTGATCGATTTTGATGATTTTGAAGATTAATAACAAGATAATTACTATCAAGTCTAACCAAATAAAAATATCATCAAAATGAAGTAAAGAAACGGCACTTTTACCAAGACCTTGAGATACTTTACTAGTGTTGGCAATAGTCTTAACGGTTAAAAAGTCCGTAAATTGACGATAGTAAATAACATTAGCAAAAAGTAGAGCAGTATTAACAAAATCAATTACTAGCATCGTTACATAAGAAGCAATTGGCTTTTTAATGTATAAGGCCAAGCTTAGTAATAATATGCTAGTAGCAATCGGACTGGTCCACATTATAAAGTGCTGGTAGGGGTCACTTAAACCCAAGTTAAAGTCAACATATCCAGCAAAGATATATTTAATTGTATATAGGATTGTTAGAAGAGCTAAAAAGCCAGTTCTTTTTTGAATCCAGGTGAAATTAAAATGTTGAATTTTCCTCACGATAGATACTCCTTAATAGCTAATATTTTAAATGTTTCAGCTTAATTCGACAATCTTTTGTAACTTTCTTAAGAATTAGACAGAAAGTTTATATGTATAATGGTAGTGATAGAGAAGAAAGGACTAATGAATGATGATTTTTTTAGGACCCTTATACAGCTTTTTGGCGAAACATTTAGCTACCAATATTAATCATTTTGCCCTGGTAAAACTTGTCATAATTAGTTTAGATAAAACAATCTTTTATTTTTTGCTTTTTGCTTTTTTACGTTTGCTTTGGCTTTTGTTGATTAGAAGAAGGCGAAGTCACTTATCAGAAAGTTTAGTTTGGGTATTTACATTTTATGTGATGTTTTTACTAGCAGTGACTACATTTCGTGAAAGTTATTTCCCTTGGCAACTAACCTTTGATTGGAATCGGCCTTTAAGCGATATTAATTTGATCTTTTTTAAGGAAACTTGGAAATTAACTAAAGGGACAACATTATTTGACTTCGTCTACAATGCTTTCGGAAATATTTTGTGTTTTATACCTTTTGGTTTCTTATTTCCAAATTTAATCAAAAAGAAAAAATGCATCTTGCAGACAGTCTTTGCAGGGATGGTGTTATCACTTTTTATCGAGACTATGCAATTTGGCCTAAATACTGGAGTAAGTGATATTGATGATGTCTTTTTTAATACTATTGGAGCTATTTTTGGATATTTAGTATATATTTTTATAAAAAAAGTTACGTATTCAAAAAACTTGTAGTAGTTTTCACAAACTAAGATTGTTAAAATAGAAGTGTTAGTAAAATTTTATAAAAAGGAAGTTACGAGATATGAGTTTAGTTCATTTTGATTCAAGTAAATTAGCTCCTTTTGTTCACGACAATGAATTAAAAGAAATGCAAGCTATGGTTAATGCCGCAGATTCAGAACTTCGTCAAGGTACAGGTGCTGGTAGCGACTTTAGAGGTTGGTTAGACCTACCAGTTAATTATGACAAGGACGAATTTGCCCGTATTAAAAAGGCTGCTAAGAAGATTCAATCAGATTCTGAAGTTTTAATCGGAATTGGTATCGGTGGTTCATACCTTGGTGCCCAAGCTGCTATTGAATTCTTGAATAGCGCATTTTATGGTAAAGAAGACAATGGTTATCCAACTGTAGTATTCTGTGGTAATTCAATTTCAGGTTCATACCTTGCTGATTTAATTAATTGGTTAGGTGACAAGGACTTTAGTATTAATGTTATTTCTAAGTCTGGTACTACTACTGAACCATCAATCGCATTCAGAATTTTGAAGGCTAAGTTAATTGAAAAGTACGGTAAAGAAGAAGCTAATAAGCGTATCTACGCAACTACTGACCGTGCTAAGGGTGCTCTTAAGACTGAAGCAGATGCTGAAGGTTACGAAGAATTTGTTGTACCAGATGACTTAGGTGGTCGTTTCAGCGTTTTAAGTGCTGTTGGTTTATTACCAATTGCTGTTGCTGGTGGCGACATCGACAAGTTAATGGAAGGTGCTGCTAAAGCTCGTGAAGATTACACTGATACAGATGTAACTAAGGATTCACCATACCAATACGCTGCACTTCGTAACATTTTATACAGAAAAGGTTACACTACTGAATTACTTGAAAACTATGAACCAACTTTGAGAATGTTTGGTGAATGGTGGAAGCAATTAATGGGTGAATCAGAAGGTAAGGACCAAAAGGGTATTTACCCATCAAGTGCTAACTTCTCAACTGACTTACACTCACTTGGTCAATACATCCAAGAAGGTCGTCGTAACTTAATGGAAACTGTTGTTAGAGTTGAAAACCCACGTTTTGATGTAGAGATTCCTAGTGATAGTGAAAACCTTGACCAACTTAACTTCTTAGCTGGTAAGACCATGAATTATGTAAATGACCGTGCTTATGAAGGTGTTGTTTTAGCTCATACTGACGGTGGCGTACCAGTTATGACTGTTAACATTCCAGATCAAAAGGAATTAACTTTAGGTTACCTTATCTACTTCTTCGAATTAGCTGTAGGTATTTCAGGTTACTTAAACGGTATTAACCCATTCAACCAACCAGGTGTTGAAGCATACAAGCGTAACATGTTTGGTCTTTTGAACAAACCTGGTTATGAAGATTTGCACGACGACTTAACTAAGCGTCTTTAATTTGTTAGAATAATTTTAATCTGAGTCGGTAATATTATATTACTTTGAGTAGGAGCTATGCTTCTACTCTTTTTTATTGGAAAAGGGGTATTTTGTGAACACACAGAGAAAAAATATGACTGCAATTTTGATGGTGGCCGTCTTAGCTTTTTTAGGGATATTAACGGAAACAAGTTTAAATGTAACTTTTCCGGAAATGATGAAAGACTTTAAAGTTAGTCTTGATACAATTCAATGGACGACAACTGGTTATTTATTAGCAATTGCTATTTTAATGATTTCATCTTCGTATTTAAATAAACGTTTTACAGCGAGAGCTATTTTCTTATTTGCAAGTGGTAGCTTCTTAATTGGTTCTTTATTGTGTTTATTTAGTAGTAATTTTGAAATTATGCTTTTAGGGCGGATTATTTCAAGCTGTGGTGCGGGCTTGGCGACACCTTTAATGTTTAATTTGGTAACAGAATTAATGCCACGAGAGAAGATTGGCTTTTATATGGGCTTAGCTGGCTTGGTTTTAGCAATGGCACCAAGTTTAGGGCCAAGCTTTGGCGGAATTATTGCATATTATTTCAACTGGCGAGTAATCTTTTCAATTTCAAGCGTTTTAGCAATTATTGTAATTTTAATTGGACTACGAGTTGTAGGGAAATATCATGAAGTTAGTCATCCTAGTTTCGATTGGGTGCGTTACATTGTCATTAGCTTGTTTATGGTTGATTTTACACTTATGATTAATCACTTAAGTAGTGGATTTGATCTTCAATTTTTTCTATATTTAGTTTTTGCTATTTTAAGTATGGGACTATTTATTCATTTATCTAAAAATAGTCAAAAGACTTTGATAAACCTGGCAATTTTTAAAGATGCGGCCTTTGTATATGCAATGTTGGCCTTTTTCTTAATTCAATTCATCAATATTGGAGTTAGCTTTGTCTTGCCTAATTATGTTCAAATTGTAAATGGAGCTTCAACTTTAGCTGGGGGATTAATGTTATTACCTGGTAGCGTGATTTTTTCCTTAATGACGCCTTATTTTGGCCATTTATATGATGAAAAGGGTGCAAAATTGCCACTTTATTTAGGTGGAAGCTTATTACTTGTGGCGATTATTTTACTTGCATTATTTGGGATGGTGCTGAATCCATGGATAATTTGCTTAATTTACAGCATAATGGCTTGTGGAATGAGAATGGCATTTAATAACACTTTGACAGTTGGAATTGAATCTAGCCCCAAAAAACTACATGCAGATGCTACTGCAATCATGCAAACTGGACAACAATTTGCTGGTTCAATTGGGACAAGTGTCTTAGCAACAATCATTTCTTTTTCACAAAGTACAAGACATGGAAGTAAAGCAATCCTAATGGCACAGGGATGTGAAGTAGCATTTATCTTTGTGACTTTTATTGCTATTTTGATTATGCTTTGTTACTGGCAATTGTTTACAAAAGTAGACAAAAAATAGAAATTAAAAAACATGAAATCGCTTTCTTTAATGCTAAACTAACAATATAATGTAGGTATAGAGTACAGAGAGGAAGTATACTCATGGAAAATAAAATGACTCACAGCGCAAGCATTATAAATGCTCGACTTGCATGGAAAATAGTCTGGGTAGTAGTTTATGGTATTACCGCCTTTTATACATATCTTTCATTCACAGATATGGCACATATGATGAAATGGATGATGTATGCAATGGCTTGGATGGCAGGAGGGATGCTTGCTGAGGCAATTGTGGGTCTGGTATACCATTGCTGCGGTAAAGATGGCAATGGATGTCATTAATGTAAAGTAACAGCTAAAAAAGGTGGCCATTTATTTGGCCATCTTTTATTTTATAAAAACAAAAAAGCAGAAGCTTTGATGCTTCTGCCTTTTTGTTGCGCAATTGTTGCACAAAGTGCTGCCCTTATCTCATGTCAGCTTCTCACAAGACTGACACAACAGCACTAGTGATTGGGATATTCGGGCTCGAACCGAAACATTATGGAACCAGAATCCACTGCCTTACCAATTTGGCTATATCCCAGTTAATCGCCCGTACGAGAATCGAACTCGCAACTCCGCCTTGAGAGGGCGACGTCTTAACCATTTGACCAACGGGCAATTTCAACAGTCTTAATTATCCTCATATTTTATAATGCTGTCAAGTTGTTTTAAAATCTAAAACAACGTATTCTAAATAAAGGTGATAGTTTATGAGCGATTTTTTTCGAACACAATATTTAATCGAAAGTATGGTATCAGAACGGATTGTTCCTGGTGTTAATTATGCTTTTATTAAAAATAATCAAGTATTTAAGGCGACAATTGGTTTTAGTGAAATTTATCCAGAAACTAAGCAATTGAGTCCATATTCTGAATATGATTTAGCAAGTTTAACTAAGGTCTTAGGGACAACTAATGTTTTTTTGAAGCTCTATCAAGAAGGTAGGCTAAACTTCAATGAGCCACTTGGTGATTTTTTACCCGAATTTAAAGATAAGCCTGTACGTTTATTTCACCTATTAACTCATACAAGTGGTATTAGAGGTTGGATTGAAAATCGGGATCAGTTGCCAGCTAGTGATTTGCTAGAGGCGATAAAAAAATTACCAGTTACTGATGAATTTGAAACAAAAATGCGCTATGCAGACACTAATTTTATTTTGTTGGGATTGGTCTTAGAGCAAATTTATCATAAAAGTGTCCAAGATATCATTATGGATGAAGTAGTTAAGCCCGCAGGTTTAAAATATACAACTTTTAAGGCAAATAAGGCTGATTGTGTACCCACAGCTGTAGTAGATGGACAATTGCTACAAGGAGTTGTGCATGACCCTAAAGCGCGAGTATTAGGCAAACGTTGCGGCTCTGCTGGTTTATTTTCAAATATTGATGATCTTATAAAATTAACTTTTGGTTATTTGGGAAGAAATAATCTTTTACCATTTAGCCAAGAATTAACGAGTGAGATTTTTGGTATAAAATCAAATTCTAAAAAAGTGCATCCCCGTTCATGGGGCTGGGATTTAGTGTTTGATCCTGAAGATCAACATCCGCTAATTTTTCATACTGGCTTTACCGGAACTTTTATTTTGATTGATCGTCAAAAACAAACTGCGATGATAGTACTGACTAATCGTGTTCATCCAACTGGTCATAATCAAATCTTTTTGACAATGCGTCAGAGAATTGTCGATAGTTTTCTAGCAGAAAATAAATAAGCCATCACATTTTTGTGATGACTTATTTTTTAATTAATCTTATTTTTCAAAATCTTTTGATCATATAATGTGCTGCGTAAGGCAAGCATTGCTGTATAAGTGGCTAGGATATAGACTTTTTTGGTTGGGGCTTCTTTAATTCTTGTTAGCAAAGTATTATCGTCTGGGGTAACTTCCATAGTTCCTGGATCAAAGCCCGCAACTTCAAGTCTGAAGCCCATATCGTGATGACGTTCACCACCAACAAGTATTTGTTTGACTTTAGTTTTATCTAAGCCTTCATAATCAGCGTCCCAAATCCAGCTAGTATCTATTCCATCAGCGTGATGAGCATTTAATAACGTAGCTAATGTATAATCACTTTTTTCAGTATTTAGTAAGCTAAGTACTTCATTCAAGCCAACAGGATTTTTAACTAAGATTAGGTTGATTTCTTTATCAGCATAAGAAATTAATTCTTGTCGCCCAAAGATACGCTTATTCTTAGCAAAAGCACTGGCAATTTCATCTTCACTAACATCAAATTCTCGAGCTACACTAAATGCAGCCAAAGCATTGTAGATATTATAGGTACCACCAATGCCAATTGAAAATTCAGTGTTTTCAATTCTAAATTTAATTGAGTTAGGTGTTCTTTCTGTGATTTCTTTCAGCTTATAACTTAAGTTTGGACGCTTAAATCCACAGTTAGGACAGAAAAAGTCACCTAAGTTAGCATAGCTAATAGCATGGTAATGAATAATATGATTACATCTTGGACATAAAACTCCATCAGTATTAACACTTGCTCTAAAGTCATTGGTCATTTCATCGGCTTTTGTTTCAAAACCATAAAAGACTTTCTTATTAGGTAGTTCAACTGAAGAGAAAATACTTGCATCTCCATTAGCAATTACTACTGCATCAGGAGCTAGCTTAATACCGTCAATAATTTTATCGTATGTAGTATAAATTTCACCATAACGATCCATTTGATCGCGAAAAATATTGGTTAAAACATATGCTTTAGGGTGAAGAAGTTCGGTTACGCGTTTAACATTTGCTTCGTCAACTTCTAAAACCGCTAATTTGCGACCATGACGTTTAGCCTTATGACTTAAAAAAGCAGTAATAATCCCTTGTTGCATGTTTGAACCAGATGGGTTTGTTAAAATTTCACCATATTTTTCTTTTAGCGCATTAACAATTAAAGCAGTGGTCATGGTTTTCCCGTTAGTTCCAGTTACAATAATTGTTTCATAATCTTTAGCAAGATTTGCTAAAATATTAGGGTCGATTCTCATTGCGAGTTTCCCAGGGAAACTTGTCCCACCTTTAAAAATATTGTGTAAAACCCAATGTGATGTTTTTCCAGAAAGTTTTGCAATACCAGATTTTAGATTCATGTCTTTAATCCCTCTTATTTCGAACTATTTTTTACTATATCATATGAATGGATGTAAAACGATAGTTAAAAGCTTAGACTGCACAAATTTAAATTTTCCTCTATACTATTAGAGGAACTTTTTCGAAGGGGAAAAAAGATGGCACAATTATTTTTTTGTTATGGAACTATGAGTAGTGGCAAGACAATTGAAATTTTGAAGGTTGCTCACAATTATCAAATGCAAGGTCGCAAAATAGCTTTAATGACTAGTGGTAAAGATGACCGAAGTGGTAAGGGCATTATTGCTTCTAGAGTTGGCTTGAATAGTAAAGCTACACCAATTGAAGATGATATGAATATCTTTGAATATGTAAAAAAGCAAAATGAAAAAGATATTGCAAATGGTGATGGAGCTATTGCCTGTGTTTTGATTGATGAAGCACAATTTTTATACAAACATCATGTGCTAGAATGTGCCAAAATAGTAGATGATTTGCATATTCCAGTAATGACTTTTGGATTAAAGAATGATTTCCAAAATAATTTATTTGAAGGAAGCAAGTATTTGCTTCTTTATGCTGATAAAATAGAAGAGATGAAAACTATTTGTCATTACTGTGGTCGCAAAGCTACAATGGTAATTCGTGTTCAAGATGGAAAACCTGTATATGAAGGAGCACAATTGCAAATTGGTGGCGATGAATCATATTACCCAGTTTGTCGTTTTCACTATAATTATCCTGGTCAAAAAAGAGAAGATTAAGTTTATTGTAAAAGAAGGGAAGAATTAAATGGATAAGGTAATGGCTCAACTAGAAGGGTTAGTAGCTCGTTATGAAGAAATTCAAGAATTGATGGCTGACCCTGAAGTAATTAATGATACTAAGCGCTATATGGAAATTTCAAAAGAAGAAGCAGATATGCGTGAAGTTGTCCAAAAGTATCGCAAGTATCAAGAAGATCAAAAGACAATTTCTGATAATAAAGAAATTATTGAAAGTGAATCTGATGCAGATTTAGTTGAAATGGCAAAGGAAGAAAATAGCGACTTAGAAAAAGAAGTTGCTGACCTTGAAGAAGAAATCAAGATTTTAATGCTTCCAAAAGACCCTAACGATGATAAAGATATTATTATGGAAATTCGTGGGGCTGCTGGTGGGGATGAAGCTTCATTATTTGCCGGTGATTTGCTCAGAATGTATGAAAAATACGCTGAAACTCAAGGCTGGAAGATTTCAGTTATTGATGAAGAAACAACAGAAGTTGGTGGTTACAAGCATGTTGCCATCATGATTACTGGTGACAAGGTTTATTCAAAACTAAAATATGAAAATGGTGCTCACCGTGTTCAAAGAATTCCAGTAACTGAATCTCAAGGTCGTGTGCATACTTCTACAGCTACAGTTGCTGTTATGCCAGAATATGAACAAGTAGATATTGACTTAGATCCAAAAGATATCAGAGTTGATGTTTACCGTTCTAGTGGTGCCGGTGGTCAGCACATTAACAAAACTTCTAGTGCCGTTCGTATGACCCACCTTCCAACAGGTATCGTAGTTGCAATGCAAGATCAAAGAAGTCAGCAACAAAACCGTGCTAAGGCCATGGAAATTTTGAAATCTCGTGTCTATGACTACTATGAAAGTCAAAACCAAGCAAGTTATGATGAAAAGCGTAAAAACGCTGTTGGTACTGGAGATCGTTCAGAAAGAATTAGAACTTATAACTATCCTCAAAACCGAGTAACTGACCACAGAATTGGTTTGACTTTAAACAAATTAGATCGAATTATGAATGGTGAACTTGATGAAATTATTTCAGCATTAATTGTTCATTACCAAACTAAGCAATTAGAGGAGTTGGCAGAAGATAATGCCTAAAACATTAAAGCAATTAGTTCAACTAGGACAAGAAAAAGCCCCTGAAGCAAGTGTTGATGATCTTACTTATCTTGTCAGTGAAAGAGCTAATTTAACTCCAAGTGAATTTAAATTAAAGCAAGATACTGAAGTAAGTAGCGAGTTAGAAAAGCAACTTCAAAAAGACTTCAAAAAACTAGCCAGAAATGTTTCACCGCAATATATTCTTGGTTATGCCTGGTTTTTAGGTTATAAGATTATGGTGCAAAGAGGAGTGCTTATTCCACGCTTTGAAACTGAAGAGTTAGTTGAATGGGCCTTGAAACATTTGCATGATGGGATGAAGATTTTAGATCTTGGCACTGGTTCAGGTGCAATTATGGTCGCTTTAGCTAAAGAAGCTGCCAAAAAAGATATTAAAGATTTAACTTTATATGCTAGTGATATTTCTGATTCTGCTTTAAGAATCTGTGAAGAGAATTTCTTAAAATTTGCCCTTGATGTAACAGTTCGTAAGGCGAATGTCTTAATTGGGTTAGAAAAATTTGATTTGATTATTTCAAATCCGCCATACATTAAACCTGAAGAAAAGAATCTAATGGATAGCAATGTTTTACAAAATGAACCTGAAGAAGCTCTTTTTGGTGGAGAAGATGGCTTAGAGTTTTATCGCAGATTTGCTAAGCAAATCCGTAAACATTTAACTAGTCAGGGCGAGTTTTTCTTAGAATTTGGCTTTAGTGAAAAAGATGAATTGGCTAAGCTGTTTGCAACAGAATTACCGGATTTTGATATTGAATTTAAGGATGATTTAGCCGGTAAGCCAAGAATGGTATATGGAAAGTGGCAAAAATAATGGAAACACAAATTTTGAAGAAAGATCAAATTGATCAAGCAGTTGAATTTCTAAAAAAAGGTGAATTAGTTGCATTTCCAACTGAAACTGTTTATGGCCTTGGTGCAATCGCAACTAAAGAAGAAAGTGTTAAGAACGTTTATAAGGCTAAAGGGCGTCCTAGTGACAATCCTTTAATTGTTACTGTTAGTGATGAAAACATGATGAAGCGCTATGCTAAGTTTGTTCCTGAACGTGCAGAAAAGTTGATTAAACACTTTTGGCCAGGTCCTTTAACACTTCTTTTATTAGTTAAAGAAGGTAGCTTACCTGATGCTGTTACTGGTGGTTTAAAGACTGCTGCATTTAGATGTCCAAATGATGAATTAACTCATGAATTAATTTCAAAACTTGGTTATCCAATTGTCGGCCCTTCAGCTAACACTTCGACTAAGCCTTCTCCAACAACTGCAGAGCATGTTTATCATGACTTAAAAGGTAAAATTAGTGCGATTATTGATGGTGGTGCTACTGAAGTGGGACTTGAATCAACAATTATTGATTTATCAGTTGAAACTCCAATTGTTTTGCGTCCTGGTCAAATTACACCTGAAGAGTTAAGTGAAGTTTTAGGAGAAAAAGTATTAATTAATACTGGCAAAGTTTCTGATAAGGCGATTCCTAAGGCTCCTGGGATGAAGTATCGCCATTATGCACCAAATGCTCCAGTTTGGGTTGTAGATGATACAAATGATTTTGGAAAAATTGAGTTTAAGTCAGATACTGCCGTTGCTGCTCTTGATAGTGTCTTAGAGAAGCTTGATTTACCAGCAGAGAATAAATTTAGCTTAGGTAAAGACTTAAAAGATGCAGATCATAACTTGTTTAGTGCACTTAGATTCTTTGATGATGAAGATGAAATTAAAACGATTTATGTTCAAGGCTTTGATGAAGGCGAAAAAAGCCTGGCTTACATGAATCGGCTAAATAAAGCTGCCGCAGGGCATCATTATAAAAATTAAAAATAATTCAGAGCTAAAGGTTTAAACCTTTAGCTTTTTTTTATAAAATATTACTGATGTTGGTATTTTATTTTAGGAGGCTAATATGGGAAAATTTACAGTTTTGAATCACCCATTGATTCAACACAAGTTAACCATCATTCGTAAAAAAGACACTGGTACTAACGAATTTAGACAAATCGTTGGTGAAATTGGTGGATTAATGGTTTACGAAATGACCCGTGATTTACCACTGAAAAATGTGGAAATTGAAACTCCTATTGGCAAGACTACTCAAAAAGAACTTGCTGGTAAGAAGTTAGTTATTGTACCAATTTTAAGAGCTGGCTTAGGTATGGTTGATGGAGTTTTGCAAATGATTCCATCTGCTAAAGTTGGACATATTGGTATGTATCGTGATGAAGAAACTTTGAAGCCACATGAATATTTCTTCAAAATGCCACAAGACATTGAAGAACGTGATGTAATCATTGTGGATCCAATGCTTGCAACTGGTGGTAGTGCGAATATGGCAATTGAAGCTCTTAAAAAACGTGGTGCCAAAAATATTCGCTTAGCTGTTTTAGTAGCTGCACCAGAAGGTGTGAAGAATATTCAAGAAGCTCATCCAGATGTAGATATTTATGCTGCAGCTGAAGATGAAAAATTAATGGATAATGGTTATATTTTCCCAGGTTTAGGGGATGCTGGAGATCGTTTATTTGGTACCAAATAAACAAATAAATTAAATATGTATAACTTTTTTTTAAGCTAATTCGCTTTCATTTTTTTACAAAGATAGCGAATTGGTGGTATTATGAATATCGTGTTTGAGGTATTCAGCACAGGAAAGGAGGTCACGAAGTTATGGAGAAACCCGAAATCCTCAAGTTATTTGGGCTTACCTTTAATGTCAGCAACATATTAGGTGGGACCTTAGTAGCTTTAATTGTATTTGGGATGTGCTTTTGGTTAGCTCGTAAAGTTGAATTACGACCAGGTAAAAAGCAAAATGTTCTTGAATACATTATTGATTTCACTGATGGAATTGTGAAAAGCAATGTTGAAGATGAAGATGCACAAAAGCATTTATCCCTTTATGCATTTGTCTTATTCCTTTTCATTTGGTGGTTAAACCAATTAGGTTTATTCCTAGAAGTCAAAGATATGAGTGGATTGATGTTGTTAAAGTCACCAACAGCTGATCCAACTATTACCATGACCATGGCAATGATGACATTACTGTTATCGTATAACTTTGGCGTTCAGAAGTTTGGAACCTTTGGCTATTTAAAAAATTACGCTCGGCCATTGCCATTCTTCTTGCCAATTAACGTAATGGAAGAATTTACTAACTTCTTAACATTGTCATTGCGTTTATACGGTAATATTTATGCTGGTGAAGTATTGCTTACATTGATTGGTAATGATTTCGCTCACAGTTTTGGAATTGGAACCATTATTTTATCAGCACCTTTGACCATTATTTGGCAAGGTTTCTCAGTCTTCATTGGCTCTATCCAAGCATATGTATTTGTAACTCTTTCTATGGTTTATATTGGTAAGAAGGTTACACAAGAATAGTTTATATTCGGAGGTTATTTTATGAAGTTTTTAGCTGTTGCTATCGCCGCAGGTTTAGCAGCTCTTGCTGCATCATACGGTAACGGTAAAGTTATCAGTACAACCATCCAAGGTATGGCTCGTCAACCAGAAAGCGCATCTGAATTACGCTCAACTATGTTTATCGGTGTTGGTTTGATCGAAGCTGTTCCTATTTTGGCAGTTGTTATTGCCTTCTTGATCTTCTTCTTAGGTTAATCTGTTAGAAGGAATTTATTAGAGAGAAGGGCAGTATATGACTAACATTTTGTTTGCCGCTGAAAAGTCTGATCTTTATTTGGGAGACACCATATATTACCTAGTTTTATTTGCAATTTTATTATTGGCTGTTAAGCATTTTGCATGGGGCCCAGTCACTGATATGATGGAAAAGCGTCGTCAACAAGTGATTGAAGATATTGATAAGGCTGCAGATGAACGCAAAAAAGCCGAAATTTTGGCTGGTGAACGTGAAGAACAATTAAAGAGTTCTAGACAAGAAGCTACGCAAATTCTCTCTACTGCAAAAACTAATGCTGAAGCAGCTGGTAAGGATATTTTGAATCAAGCTAATGAAGAAGCTAAAAATATCCGTGAAAAGGCGAAAGCTGATGCGATTCAAGCTAAGAGTGATGCTTTGAATGAAGCACAAGCACAAGTTGCTGATATCTCAGTACAAATCGCAGAAAAGGTTATTGCTAAGAACTTATCTGCTGCAGATCAAAAAGATTTAGTCGACCAATTTATTAAGGGGTTGAATAAATAATGGCATTAAGTAGAGAAGAAATCAGTGCACGCTATGGTGCTGCCCTATTCGGCTATTGTCAAGATACTAATTCTTTAGACAATGTTTATGGTGAGTTGCAAGTTTTAAAATCAGCAGTTTTGGATAATCCTCGTTTGAGCGAAGTTTTATCTTCACCTGTATACAGCATTGAAGAAAAGAAGCAATTATTGAAAAATATTAGTGCTGATTTTTCTCAAGAAGTACAACAATTTTTAGAATTATTACTTGATTATGGTCGATTTGCAGTGCTACCTGATATCGTTGATCAATTTAATATGCGCTATAACAAGCTTAATAATATTGCTTTTGGAAAGGTTATTAGTGCAGTTAAATTAGACGATGATCAATTACAAAAACTTGGTCAAGCTTATGCCAAAAAGTATAATCTCAAAGAATTAAAATTAACTAACCAAGTTAATCCATCAATTATCGGTGGGGTTATTTTGGAAGTTGAAGATTATATAATTGATGGCAGTGTAAAAACCAAGCTAAAGAAAATTCGTGCACAATTAGTTGAAAATATTTAAAAGAGGTGAAACCATTGAGCATCAAAGCGGAAGAAATTAGCTCATTGATCAAGAAACAACTTGAACACTTCGATGACAAACTCGATATCGACGAAGTAGGTGTTATTACCTACGTCGGTGACGGTATTGCCAGAGCACATGGTTTAAACAATGTTTTGGCTAATGAGTTACTTGAATTCGAAAACGGCTCTTACGGTATTGCCCAAAACCTAGAAACTAATGATGTTGGTATTATCATTTTAGGTAAATATGACAACATTAGGGAAGGTGACCGTGTTAAGAGAACTGGACGAATTATGGAAGTCCCTGTTGGGGAAGCTTTAATTGGTCGAGTTGTTAATCCTTTAGGTCAACCTGTTGATGGTTTAGGTGAAATTAAAACCGATAAGACCCGTCCAATTGAATCAAAGGCTCCTGGCGTTATGGATCGTCAATCAGTTAACCAGCCACTTCAAACTGGTATTAAGGCTATCGATGCCTTGGTTCCAATTGGTAGAGGTCAGCGTGAGTTAATTATCGGTGACCGTAAAACTGGTAAGACTAGCTTGGCAATTGATACTATTTTGAATCAAAAGGGACAAGATGTCATTTGTATCTATGTTGCGATTGGTCAAAAAGAATCAACAGTTAGAAGTCAAGTTGAAACATTAAAGCGCTACGGCGCTATGGATTACACAATAGTGGTTGAAGCAGGACCTAGTGCCCCTGCACCACTACTTTACATCGCTCCTTATGCTGGTACAGCAATGGGTGAAGAGTTTATGTACAATGGTAAGGATGTTTTGATTGTCTTTGATGACCTATCAAAACAAGCCGTTGCTTACCGTGAACTTTCATTGTTAATCCGTAGACCGCCTGGTCGTGAAGCATACCCTGGTGATGTTTTCTACATTCACTCAAGATTACTTGAACGTAGTGCCAAACTTAGCGATAAGCTTGGTGGAGGGTCTCTAACTGCTTTACCATTTATTCAAACTGAAGCTGGAGATATTTCTGCATATATTCCAACTAACGTAATTTCTATTACTGACGGACAGATTTTCCTTCAAAGTGATTTATTCTTTGCTGGTACTCGTCCAGCCATTGATGCTGGTGCGTCAGTTTCTCGTGTTGGTGGTAGTGCACAGATTAAAGCGATGAAGAAGGTTGCAGGTACTTTACGTGTTGACCTTGCCTCATTTAGAGAACTTGAAAGTTTTGCTCAATTTGGTAGTGACTTAGACCAAGCTACTCAAGCAAAACTTAATCGTGGACGTAGAATTGTTGAAGTCTTGAAGCAACCATTACATGAACCACTTCCTGTTGAAAAACAAGTTTTGATTCTTTATGCTTTAACTCACGGCTTCCTTGACTCTATTCCAGTTGAAGATGTTGCAAGATATGAACGTGAACTTGATTCTAACTTTGAATCAAGTCATTCAGACTTGCTTAAGACAATTCGTGAAACTGGAGATTTGCCAGATGAAGACGAAATGAATGAAGCTATTAAGAGCTTCAACGAAGGCTTCACACCAACAAGTAAGAACTAGGAGGTAATTTATGCCTGCTTCTTTACTTGAATTAAAGAAAAAAATTGCGTCAGTTAAACAAACTGGTAAAATCACCCAAGCAATGCGGATGGTTTCTGCAGCAAAGCTTAATCAAACAGAAAAGAAGGATAAAGGATACACACTTTATAATGACACTTTGAAAAAGACAGTTTCACACTTAATGAGTGCTCAAATTGTCGATCATTTAAAGAGTGAAAATGTACCTGTTAATTCAAAAAACGTTGCTAAACTTGATTATACAAATGTATTTGGTTTAGGCATTGTTTCTGATTTGATTCAAGCAAGATCCGAAGTTAAATCTACAGGATATCTAGTAATAACTGGAGATCGTGGATTAGTTGGTTCTTATAACTCAACTGTAATTAAGAACATGATGGGTTTGTTTGAAGATTCTAAGGCTGAAAATAAAGATGTTAAAGTTTTAGCTGTTGGTAGAGTTGGCGCCCAATTTTTCAAGAAAAACAATATGAATGTTGTTTATGAAAATTCAGGGATAAGTGATGTCCCATCATTTAATGAAGTATTACCAATTGTTTCAACTGCTATAAAAATGTATTTAAATGGCGTATATGATGAATTATATGTTTGTTATACGCACCATGTTAATTCTTTATCATCAGCTTTCCGTGTTGAAAAAATGTTGCCAATTTCTGATTTAGATATTGGTAGTGAAGAAGCTGAAGCACATGAAAAACTTGAGTATGATATCGATCCAGATATTGATACTGCTTTGAAGTCATTGCTACCACAATTTGCGCGTTCAACAATTTATGGTGCTATCTTAGATGCCAAAACTGCTGAACATGCAAGTTCTATGACAGCTATGCAAAGTGCCTCAGATAATGCAAGTGATTTAGTTTCTAGGTTAACTACGCAAATGAACCGTGCAAGACAGGCACAAATCACCACTGAATTAAGTGAAATTATCGGTGGTGCTAATGCCTTAGAATAATAAGAAAAGGAGGTAGATATTGTGAGTGAAGGTGAAATCGTTCAAGTCGTTGGGCCAGTTGTTGATGTACAATTCCCAATTGACAAAAATTTACCTGATATTAACAATGCTTTGCATGTTATTAAATCAGATGATGAAACAATTACACTTGAAGTAACACTTGAGCTTGGAGATGGTGTTTTAAGAACCATTTCTATGGAATCTACCGACGGTTTAAGACGTGGAATGAAGGTTGTTGATACAGGTGCACCAATTTCTGTACCTGTTGGTGATGACACTTTAGGACGTGTATTTAACGTCTTAGGTGACCCAATTGATAACGGTCCTAAGTTCCCTGCTGATCACCGTCGCGATAGTATCCACAAGGAAGCTCCTAAGTATTCTGAATTGACTACCAGCCGTGAAATTCTTGAAACTGGTATTAAGGTTATTGACCTCCTTGAACCATATGTTCGTGGTGGTAAAGTTGGATTATTTGGTGGTGCCGGTGTTGGTAAGACTACTATTATCCAAGAATTAATTCATAATATTGCCCAAGAACATGGTGGTATTTCAGTATTTACTGGTGTTGGTGAAAGAACTCGTGAAGGGAACGACTTATACTTTGAAATGAAGGCATCTGGCGTTTTAGACAAAACTGCCATGGTCTTTGGTCAAATGAATGAGCCACCTGGTGCCAGAATGCGTGTTGCATTAACTGGGTTAACAATTGCTGAATACTTCAGAGATGTTGAAGGTCAAGATGTTCTTTTATTCATCGACAATATCTTTAGATTTACTCAAGCTGGTTCAGAAGTTTCTGCTTTGCTTGGTCGTATGCCAAGTGCTGTTGGTTACCAACCAACTTTGGCAACTGAAATGGGACAATTGCAAGAAAGAATTACTTCTACTAAGAAGGGTTCTGTAACTTCTATTCAAGCTGTTTATGTTCCAGCCGATGACTATACTGACCCCGCTCCAGCAACTACTTTTGCCCACCTTGATGCAACTACTAACCTTGAACGTAGCTTGGTTGAACAAGGTATCTATCCAGCTGTTGATCCGCTTGAATCAACATCAAGTGCTTTGGATCCTGAAGTTGTTGGTGAAGAACACTACGAAGTTGCTACCCGTGTACAACATGTTTTGCAACGTTACCATGAATTACAAGATATTATTTCCGTTCTTGGTATGGATGAATTGTCTGATGAAGAAAAGATGATTGTTGCGCGTGCTCGTAAGATTCAATTCTTCCTTTCACAAAACTTCTTTGTTGCTGAAACATTTACTGGTGTACCAGGTTCATACGTTCCTGTTAAAGCAACTATTAAAGGCTTTAAGTTGATTTTGGATGGTCATTTAGATGACTTGCCTGAAGATGCATTTAGAGGTGTTGGACCAATTGAAGATGTAATCAAAAAGGCAGAAAAGATGGGTGTAACTCCATCTGACCCAGAAGCTAAGGCCTTAATAGCAGAAAAGTAGGGTGATGCTTTATGGCAGAATCTGAAAAATTAATGACAGTAAATGTTGTGACTCCAGATGGTTTGATTTATTCTCATAAATCAAGCATTGTCGTTATGAGAGCTGTAGATGGAGAACGAGCAGTGATGTATAATCACACTCCATTCCTAACTCCGCTTGTTATCGGTGATGTGAGAGTCAAAAGAGGAAAGCAATTAAATAATCGTGTTGATCATATTGCTGTAAACGGTGGCTATATAGATTTCTCAAATAATGTCGCAACGATTATCGCCGATAGTGCTGAACGTGCAAGAAATATTGACTTGTCACGTGCAGAAGCTGCTAAAAAGCGTGCAGAGCAACATTTAAAGGAAGCTAAAGCTAGTCATAATGAAAGCTCATATGAAAGAGCATCAGTAGCTTTAAAGCGTGCTGTTAACAGAATTAATGTTCATCAAAGTACACAACAAAAATAACTGAAAAAGCAAACGCCTAGCGCTTGCTTTTTTCTTTATCAAGGAGAAATTTATGCAACAATTAGGTTTACATGCACTTTTAAGTTTATTTATATATTTTGTAACGACAGCTTTGGCTTTTCAGGCAATTAAATGTCTAGATTTGAGTAAATTATTCAAAATAAAGAAAATATTTGAAGAACAAATTTTATATATCTTTTTAGCACTTGGCTTAGGTTATTTAGTAGGGCAATTTTTTATCGCGTTCATGGATTATTCTTTAACACTAACAAATCTTTTTAATAATTAATAAAGCAATCATAATCAAGCAGGCAAGATGAGCCCAAGTATGGTATAATTTTTCGTGATATAAAATTGGAGGATATACTATTGGCAAAAGACATCGGAATTGATTTAGGTACAGCTAATGTATTAATTAACGTATCAGGAAAAGGTATCGTCTTAAATGAACCTTCTGTAGTAGCAGTTAACACAGAAAATAATGAAGTTGTAGCGGTAGGTACGGAAGCATATGAAATGGTTGGTAGAACTCCAGGAAATATTAGAGTCATCCGCCCATTAAAAAATGGGGTAATTGCTGATTTTGATATTACTGAAGCAATGCTTAGTTACTTCATTGAAAAGCTTAATGTTAAAGGCTTTATGGCTAAGCCTAACATTTTAATTTGTGCTCCAACTGGCGTTACATCAATCGAACAAAAGGCCATTATTCAAGCTGCTGAAAAATCAGGTGGTGGCCGTGTTTACTTGGATTTCGAACCTAAAGTTGCAGCAGTAGGAGCTGGTCTTGATATCTTTAAGCCACAAGGAAATATGGTAATTGATATCGGTGGTGGAACAACAGATATTGCCGTTTTATCAATGGGTGAGATTGTAACTGCCAAGTCTTTACGATGGGCTGGTGACAAGATGAACCAAGCAATTGTAAGTTACATAAAGAATAATCGTAACTTATTAATTGGTTCTAGAACTGCAGAACAAATTAAAATCGAAATTGGTAGTGCATTTGAACCTGATCCTGAAAAGAAGATTACTGTTCGTGGTAGAGATATGGTTGCAGGACTTCCTAAGCAAACAACTATTTCAGCAATTGAAGTTCAAGAATCATTACATGATGGTTTAATGTCAATTGTACGCGCAACTAAGGAAGTATTAGAACAAACTCCTCCTGAACTTTCAGCTGATATTATTGACCGTGGTATCATGCTTACTGGTGGAGGAGCTTTACTTGCAAACTTAGATAAATTAATTTCATATTATTTACAAGTTCCTGTATTAATAGCCGATTCTCCACTTGAAGCAGTTGCTTTAGGTACTGGTGCATTGCTTAAGAATATTGAAAAGCACCAAGGCCGTTAGGTGAGAATATTGTCAAAATTATTAATCTTTTTGGTTCGTGTTTATCAGAAATTTATTTCGCCAATCTTTCCGCCAACTTGTCGGTACTATCCATCTTGTTCAAGTTATATGATTGATAGTTTGCGAAAACATGGGCCGTTAAAGGGTTTAATAATGGGGATTGCGAGAATAATTCGATGCAATCCCTTTGTTCGTGGTGGAGTTGATCCAGTTCCGGACCACTTTACTTTAAGGCGAAATCCTCATCCAGAAAATTATGAGGATCCAATTATTGCCAAAAAGTTTCATTCTAAATAGGAGTAATTATGTCTAAAAAGCTTGAAAATATTTCAATTGAAGTAAATGAACTTAAAGGAAAGTCAATTCCTAGTTGGGAAGTTATTATTCCAAATAAAAAAGCTATTGGTATCATTGAAAAAGTGGAAGGTCGTTATCGCGCAACTACCAATAAGAGCAATAATGTTCTTTTTTCAAAGAGTTTAGAAAGTAGTATCAATGATTTACTTTCATATTTTGCTCTTCATGAAAAATAAAATAGGTCGTGATTAATTAATGGCAAAACTACAGAATAAGACTGATATTTACGATCGAGTTGCTTGGGGAATTGTTGGAGCAATTGCTTTATTGGCAATTATTAGCTTTTACGCAATTTGGATAGCTGCAAGTAACGATTCTACGTTAGGAACGCCTTTTAAAGCAGTTGTTGGACAGGCAGTTTGGTATATTTTGTCGATTGCAATTGTAATTGTTATTATGCAATTTGATGCAGATCAGCTTTTTAAAATAGCCCCTTATGCTTATGGACTGGGAATAGTACTTTTAATCTTGGTTTTAATCTTCTATGACCGAAGCAGCTTTGTTAACAATGGTGCGAAAAGTTGGTTTAAATTAGGGTCACTAACTTTTCAGCCATCAGAAGTTATGAAGCCAGCCTTTATTTTGATGCTAGCAAGAGTAGTTAAAGATCATAATGAATATTATGGCCATACTTGGAGAAATGACTGGATATTATTAGGAAAAATATTTGGTTGGCTAGCACCAATAGCCGTTTTGTTAAAATTACAAAATGACTTTGGTACAATGTTGGTTTTCTTTGCAATCGTTGGTGGGGTAATATTAGTATCAGGGATAACTTGGAAAATAATTTTACCTACATTTATTGTAATTGCAGTCCTAGGGACCACAACGATATTATTAGTTACAACTAATTGGGGGCAGGCCTTTTTAGGACATTTCTTTAAAGCTTACCAATTTGAAAGAATCAATTCCTGGCTTGATCCATCAGGTGATACTTCATCAGGTGCTTACCAGCTGTGGCAAAGTATGAAAGCAATTGGATCTGGACAAATTTTTGGTTCAGGATTTGGAAAATCAAGTGTTTATGTTCCTGTTAGAAGTAGCGACATGGTTTTCTCTGTGTTAGGTGAAAGCTTTGGTTTTGTTGGTGGTGTCGTATTAATAATGATTTATTTGTATTTGATAATTCAAATGGTCATGATTAGTTTTGACACAAGAAATGCCTTTTATTCTTATATTTCAACTGGAATTATTATGATGATTTTATTCCATGTTTTTGAAAATGTTGGGATGAGCATTGATTTGCTCCCACTAACAGGTATTCCATTACCATTCGTTTCCCAAGGTGGATCAGCCCTAATAGGTAACATGATTGGTATTGGTTTGATTCTATCTATGAAATTTCATAATAAAGATTATATCTTCTCAACTGCAGGAGACTTCTAAAAAAGCTTTAAGTATGTTGTTACATACTTAAAGCCTTTTTTGTATATTAAGTTTTTGAATTAATCAGATTTTTATTGCAAAATCTAATTAAAATTATATACTTTTTAAAGTGGATAATCCGGGTTAAAGATTAAAAAAGAACGATAAATAAAGATGAATTTATGGCATTAATTGCTTGTTCTAAAGATGTTATTGGAAACTGTCAAATTTTTTGTGTAAATA
>NZ_AYYU01000020.1 GCF_001436455.1 Lactobacillus jensenii DSM 20557 | reverse complement strand
CTCTTTATCAACAGGATTTGACAAAGAGCCTATTTAGTTAATTAAGCAAGTAATACCATTAATTTGCTTAATCTTCAATTTTTTTATCTGATTCTAAAAAGTAGACCAAAGTTTGCAATTCAGTTGCCAAATCAACATTCTGAATTCTAACTCCTGCAGGAGCTGACAAGCGAACAGGAGTAAAGTTCATAATTCCTCTTACTCCTGCCTCAACAATTTCATTAGCAGTTTTTTGGGCATTTGTTTGAGGAACTGTTAATATTGCGATGGTAATCTGTTGCTCTCTAATTTGTTCAATCATATCTTTCATATCATAAACTGGCACACCGCTAACAATCTTGCCAGTTAAATCTGAATTTATATCGAATGCGCAAGAGATTCTAATATTATTACTACGCTTAAAGTTATAGTTAAGAAGGGCATGGCCCAAATTCCCTACCCCTATTAAAGCAACATTAGTTAAAGTGTCTTGATTCAAGATCTTTTTGAAAAATCCCAATAAACTTTTGACATCATAGCCATAGCCACGTTTACCTAATGCACCAAAATATGAAAAGTCACGTCTAATAGAAGCACTATCAACTTGAACTGCTTCTGAGAGTTCAGTTGAGGATACTTTTTCTTTTCCTTCTTCATTCAATAAAATTAAGTAACGATAATATAGTGGCAATCTACGCGCTGTTGCCTTTGGAATTTTTATTTTATCCATCAAAGAACCCTTCTTCATTCAAGTTTGTGAATGTGAAAATTTTTCAATCAAGAATATGATACCTACACTTAAGGTTTATATGCAAGTAATATTTTCACAAATTTAATCTTGAGTATAACAAGTAAGTGAAATCTTCACATTTCCTATGGTAAAATATTGCACAGGTGAATTATATGATTATTGCACAAGGACATGCCCTTGAAAAACAATTTGGGGCAACAACTTTATTTAAAGATATTAATTTTTCAATTGAAAATAATGCCAGAATCGGTCTAGTGGGACCTAATGGAGTAGGAAAAACCACGCTTCTGAAAATTATGACTGGTGAAGAAGAATCAACTAAAGGTGAATTTACGGTCAATAAAGATATCGATGTTGGCTATATTGCCCAGGAAAATGCTTTAGATGAAAATAAAAGTATTTGGGACGAAATGATTACTGTTTTTGCACCTCTTATCAAGCAAGGTGAGAATTTAACCAAAATGCAAGAACAGATTGCTAATCATCCTGAAGATAGCGACTTACTCAAACGCTATGATCAAATGCAATTTGATTTTGAACAAAATGGTGGCTATACATATCAAGCTGATATAAAAAGCGTCCTAAATGGTTTTAACTTTAAAGAAAATACCTGGACAAAGAAAATTGGCTCACTATCTGGTGGTGAAAAGACCAGACTTAGCTTTGTTAAGTTACTTCTTAAAAAGCCTGACTTACTTTTGCTTGATGAACCTACCAATTACCTTGACTTAGACACCTTGGATTGGCTTGAAGGCTTTTTGAAAAATTACGATGGTGCCATCTTAACTGTATCTCACGACCAATACTTCTTGGATCATTTGGCAACACAAATTTTTGAAATGCGTTATGGTAAATTGACAATTTTCAAAGGCGATTATACTCATTATTTAGCTGAACGCCAGTTACGTGATGCGCAACAAGAAGCTGCTTATGAAAAGCAACAAGAAGAAATCAAAGCTGCTGAAGACTTCATTCAAAAGAATTTAGTTCGCGCTTCCACAACTAAGCGTGCTCAAAGTCGACGTAAGCAGCTAGAAAAAATGGAGCGAATTGATCCACCTAAGCATAGTGGTAAGGTCAAGATTAACTTTAAAGCTGATCGCCCTTCAGGAAAAGAAGTGCTAATTGCGCAAGATTTAACTATTGGCTATCCTGACAAAACCATGGTTAATAATATTTCTTTCCAAGTTAATAAAGGCGACCGTATCGCAATTATTGGCCCAAATGGAATTGGTAAGTCTACTTTACTTAAGACCATTATGAAAAAACTCGCAATTAAATCTGGTTCAATTAAGTATGGGGCTAGTTTAGATATCGGATACTACGACCAAGAACTGCAAGGACTCGATTATAAGAAGACGGTAATTGATACAATCTGGGATCGCCATAAATCGATGCCAGAAAAAGATGTTCGCTCAATTTTAGCAAGTTTTCTTTTTACAGCTAAAGACATTGACAAGGTGGTTGGTCAATTATCAGGTGGTCAAAGAGCTCGGTTAACTTTAACGGTTTTGGCCTTAGAGCATGATAATTTTTTAATCATGGACGAACCTACTAACCACTTAGATATTGAAGCAAAAGAAGTGCTTGAACAAGCTTTGAGTAAGTTCGATGGAACACTTTTATTTGTATCTCACGACCGTTACTTTATTAATCAATTAGCTAATAAGATTATTTCAGTTCGAGCTGGCCATGCGAAGCTGTATGAAGGTAATTATGAATATTATCTAGAAGAGAAAAATAAACCTGTTAACCAAATACCAGAACAAGCCGCTAAAACTGAAACAAAAGTTAGTGAAAATAAGTTATCTTATCAGGAACAAAAAAAGCTTGATTCACAAAAGCGAAAATTACAAAGAAAAGTTGATGATTTAGAAGCTAAGATCGATGAATTAGAGCAAAAAGAAGCTGACATTCAAAATGAAATGGCCAATCCTGAAATTGCTTCTAATTTCGATAAATTAGGGCCACTTCAAGAAGATCTTTCAAAAATTCAAGCTGAACTTGATCAAGCAACTAATGATTGGGAACAAGCTGTTAACGATTTAGATAATTTTGGATAAATAAAAAGTCATGCTCCATTATTGAGTATGGCTTTTTATTCTCCTTAAAACTCTTCATATAAAAGCTATTACTTACATGTTAGAATGTACTAGTATATTCATTACTTTATAGAGGTTTTTATTTTATGAAAAAAAGAACTTGGATTTTTGCCGGCTTTCTTGCTGGTCTTATATTTTTTATTGCTAGCTGGATTGGCGGCACTAATTTCCTAATGGGTGGAACTATTCATTCTGGTGATTTGATTAATCAATATATATCCTTTTTTGCGTCCTATCAACATACCATACTTCATGATTTATCTAGTATTTCATTTAGCTTTTCTAATGGTTTAGGCGGTAATACCGCAGGTAACTGGGGTTATTATCTTCTTAGCCCCTTTAATTTTATTGTCCTACTTTTTCCAACTAAGTTTTTGCCACAAGCCTTATATACCGTAATCCTACTTAAAGTTATGGTTGCTAGTGCTAGTTTTTGCTGGATGACAAAAAAACTTCATCACTTAGCTGATCCTTGGGCCATTAGTTTAGCTATTGCGTACTCACTATCATCCTATGTAATTAATTATATAGGGAATTTAATGTGGCTTGATGCCATTGCTTTTCTACCTTTATTAGTAGTTTTTGTCGTTCAATTAAGCAAAGGCCGTTTTAGTTTTCCTTATATTTGGCTTCTTGCAATTACTATTGTAGCTAACTACTATACAGCCTACATGGTTTGTTTATTCTTAGTTGCTTTTTTTGCGTATCAAGTATACTTAAACACATCTACTTTAAAAGAATTAATTAAAAATTCTAGTCTTTTTATTTTAGCTTCTTTAACCGCTGGCGCCATCTCTGGTGTCAGCATTATACCAACTGCTTTTAATTTATTGGAAAACAAGCTCAATTATTCGCTCCCTAATCCTAACATTAACTTCTTTCACATATGGCAAGAACTACCAGCTAGTGTATTATTTTCTACTCGAAGTTTACAATTGCCACTCCGTTTACAACTTCCACTCTGCTTTGTAGGAACTATTACGCTATTTTTGGCAATCTGCTTCTTTTTTAATGGAAGGATTGCTCTCAAGACTAGACTTGCCAGTCTATTTTTATGCATTTTTACTGCTAGTGGATTATTATCAGAGAAACTCTATTTACTTTGGCATGGAGGACAACCACCCGTAGCCTTTGCATATCGTTTTAGCTTTTTGATTACTTTTATTATTGCATTTTTTGCAAGTTATCAACTTGCCAACAATATTTCAAGAAATAATTTAAAAATATCCATATCTATTTTTGCTATATTCCTAGTAATTTATTATTTTAGATCAAGCAAGCTACTTTTGCTTAATTCAACAGATTGTATTTTGGTCCTTGTATTTTCAATAATATCTGGTTTATTAATATTTATTTATTATAAAAATAAAATAAATGCATGGATTCCTGCTATATTTTTAATATTTGAAATTTTTTCATCAGCAACAATTTTTTGGAATAATGTTAAACAGCCTTCGGTTAAAATAACTGATTATATTGCTCAAACTCAATCTTTCATTAATCAGTTACCTAAATCAGCTAAAACGGATCGGTTAGCTAAAAGTTTCTTACTAAATGATAATTGTGGCGAGAGTTATATTTTTAATTATCGTGGAGCCGAGGTTTTCTCATCAAACAATGATCCTAAAATTAGTGAATTTTATTCATTATTAGGCTTACCAGGAGATGGTTATTTCTACTTCTACTTTTCTAGTACACAACTTACTGACGCTCTTTTTGATATCAAAGCGTTTATAACTACTAATCGATTAACTGGTTATACTGAAGGCTTCAAAAATTATGGCTTACGTAACGATTTAGCTAATAATAAAATTTGGCTAAAAAATAAGCAAAATGTTGCGTATAAATGTAATACTTTTCCAATTGCTTTTGCAGGATATAAAGCCAATAATTTACGATTAACTGCCAACCACCCTCTTGAGAATCAAACCAGAGTCTTAAATTCACTCACTAACTCAAAGCATACATATTTCTCCAAACCAATCACCGCACAAGTCACAAGTGACAACTTAATTACGAAAACATCTAAAAAACAATTAAGTTATCAAGTAAAAAAGAAAGCTACTCCATCGTCTGTTACTTTCACTTATACTGCTAAGCCAAATTCTGTTGGTTATATTGTTTTAGATAATAATCAACTTTATAATTATTCTAAAATTTTCAAGATAACCTTAAATAATCAGCTACTAAACATAAACTCTGTAACTTATCAACCACTTGGAATTTCAGTCCCTAAAAATGGTAAGGTTACTCTAAAATTTCAAATGGGAGAAAGAAATGAAAAAGGTAATCTTTTTATTCCACAACTTTACTTACTCAATAAACAATCTCTTAATAAGACAATTTCTTATGCACAAAAGAATCAATTAAAATTATCCAAATGGACAAATAATCAAGTTGAAGGAACTATCAATATCAAACAAGGTCAATCTTTAATTACAACTATCCCATACACTACTGGCTGGAAAGCGTTTAGTGATGGAAAGCCTGTAAAAGTTGGAAAAGCTTTAAATAGATTTATCGCTTTAGATTTACCAAAAGGAAAGCATAAAATTACTTTAAAGCATACAATGCCAGGCTTAAAATTGGGCATAGTAATTAGCGTATTAGGGTTTATAGTCATGATTAGTGAATATTTGATTATTAAAAAGCATCAAAAGAAACAGCTTTAAATATTCAATTATGATTTAAAAAACTCCACAATTGTTAGATATAGAATCTAATAATTGTGGAGTTTTATTTTGTTAATGTTAACTCTCTATTTTAATATCAATTATTTTTTAGTCGCTTGAAAACTAGCTGCTAATAGCTTAGCAATTTGCTCATCAGGTACCGTTCCATCAAGCAAAACAGTCAACCAAGTTCGATGATTCATGTGATAACCTGGCAAGAAACCAGGTAATTCTAATAAAAATTCAGCTTGCTTAGGATCTATTTTGATATCAAGAATATCAATTTTTTCATCACCATCTAGACCTAATTTACTCTTTTCAACACCCATAACAATTGCATACCATTTATTGTTACTTTGGTGACGAAAAACTGCATAGTTAGGGAACTTTTTCCATAAATACTCAGGATGAGTTTGATAAGTTTGTTTGATGTAATTAAATAATTCTGTTCGGTTCATCTTTATCACCTATTTTATAAAAGAGAATTGTCAGCAAAATAAAGCCATAATTTATCACCAACATCTGATTTTGCTAATAACTTAGCTCTATTTTTTATTGATATTTCTTGATGCATTAATGTACTGGAATTAACATTTTCAGGAATAAATTGAGTCACTTTAAAGTCTTTAAAATCATGATTCTGCTCAAAATTTTTATCATAAGCAGATATATTTTCTTTAACATAGGATAAATATAAGTCCCAATAATCTCTTTTTGGTTTTTCCCTTTTTCTTCCATGGACATAGGGAATTACCCAAAAATTAGCTAAGCAATGCCGGTTTTCTAACTTTACCTTTTTTCTTTGGCCTTTCATATAAATACCAGTATTAATAGTATCCCCAGCAAAGTTCATATCAATAATCTGACCGTTACTTATAATTTTTTTGTTGTAAATAATTTCATAGAAAGCTATAGCAAAATCCGACATATCAGGATCGAGACCTGATTCATATGATTGACTTGAATATATTTTGTCATTATATTTAAAAATATTATTTACTTCTGATGTAACTACAATTTGAGTTAAGAGAACATCTTCAACTTGCTTTTGTTTTGTTTTAGTATACATTTGTATTTATTCCAATCTTCAATGGCTTATACTTTTCATGGATTACTTCTAGTAGGCGATTATTATAATAATTACTTACCAGGTGATTTCATGTCAAATTTAAAAGATGAATCCAGATATTTTAAGTCAAGTGACTCTTTAAGCTTACAATTAACAAAAGACAAAAATAAAACTCTTCAAATTAGCATTGAGAATCAAACTTTAATTAAAGAACTTTTTTCTGAAAATCAAGAATTGATGCTACATTTAAAGGATAGATGACATGGCAGTTACCTCACTAATTAAATAAAAAATAAGTCCAGCTGGACTTGTTTTTTATTTCTTCTCAAGCACAGTCACACATTCTACATGCGGAGTTTGTGGGAACATATCAACTGGTGTAATTTCTTCAAAGTCGTAACCTAAGTCTTGATACATTGTTAAATCACGCACCATTGTTGCTGGGTTACATGAGATATACACAATTTTTTGTGGGTTAGTTTTCACACTAGCTTCGATAAATTCAAGTGTCAACCCTTTTCTTGGTGGATCAACAAAGATAACATCCGCCTTCATCCCTTCACTTACCCAAGATGGCATCAATTCTTCTGCCTTGCCACACACATAATCAGCATTCTCAATTCCATTGAGCAATGCATTTTCTTTAGCATCTTGCACCGCAGGTTTAACAATTTCAACTCCGCGAACGCTCTTAACATGCTTAGCAACACTCAAGCCAATTGTCCCAATCCCTGAATAAGCATCAATCACTGTATCATCGCTAGTTAAGCCAGCTTTTTCAATTGCTAAATTATAAAGACGCGGTGTTTGCAAAGAATTAATTTGGAAGAAGCTTTGAGCAGAAATCTTAAAGCACACATCCCCAATTTTATCCTCAATTTGTGGATTTCCTGAGAGTAAATAGTCATGTTTCCCCAAAATAACGTTCGTTTTCTTCGGATTATGATTCAAAATTACACTAACAACGTCTGAAATTTGACTAATTTCATCAGCTACCTTGGCAAGTTGTGGAAAGTCCTTGTGTAAACATACTAGGATGACCATCATTTCGCCATTAGCCTTACTTCTACGCACCTCAAGATAGCGAACTTCACCTTTATTTTTAACTTCGTCATAAGCTGGTATATGATTTTTGCGCAAAATATCGCGTGTTGCTACCAACACCCGGTCAATTTCTGGATCAGTGGTAAAGAAGTTCTCCATTGGAACTAAATCGTGGGAATGCTTCCGGAAAAAGCCGATTTCAAGTTGACCTTTTACTTTCCGTACTGGCACTTGGGCCTTATTACGGTAGCCTGTTTCTTCTGGACTAGCCACAGTAGCATTTACTTTTTTATTCAAGTGCGCTTTTTCCAGTAAGTTGATAACTTGCTGACGCTTAAAGTCAAGTTGCTTATCATACTTAATATGAGCTAAACTAGCAAGCCCTGTTTGAACCCATTGATTCAGCTTAATTGTTACTCGATCAGGACTTTGCTTGATAAGTTTTTCAATCTTAGCAAAAGCAAAACTCTTTTTTACTTTCAAGATTTTAGCTTCAACTACTTCACCTGGCAAAGCATTATTAACAAAAATCGTCATCCCATCTAAATGGGCAACTCCCATCGCTTCATAAGAGAGATCAGTTATTTCAAGTTTAACAAGTTGATTTTTTTGCATGATATCTACCTTTTCTAAAATCGCTACTACTATGATACTAGAAAATTAACTCTATTGCTCGTTAACAAAATATCATCTTTTTTTAACTTTTTATTTGACATTTAATTCAGTCCAATATATTATAATTTCAATTAATAAAACAGTAGTTGCTTAGTTCAGCGTTCAGAGAACCGGCGGTTGGTGCAAGCCGGACAGGCTAAGTTTAACGAAATACTTAATTTGCTAATAGGTCTTGCAGGTCCTTTATCACCTGCTACTTGAGTCCGTTACTGACGGAGAAATTGGGTGGTACCACGGCAAGCGTCGTCCCTGTTGCTTTAATAGCAGCAGGGACTTTTTTATTGGAGGAAAAATTATGAAAAAGAAAATTGGTTTTGGAGAATCAATTATTATTTTAATTCTATTACTAGCTATTTTAGGAATTAGTGTAATTAAATTTGGAATAAATCCTGAAGTTCCCGTATTATTTGTCGCAGCGTTAATCGTTTTTTGGGCAAAATTGCGCGGATTTTCTTGGGATGATATTCATGACGGAATCAAAGAAGGAATAAATATTGCTATCATTCCCATCTTTATCTTTATTTTAATTGGAGCTTTGATTGCTGTTTGGATTAAAGGTGGTATTATTCCATCAATTATGGTCCTTGGCTTTCATTTGATTAGCGGGCAATTTTTTGTTCCATCAGTCTTTATCGTTTGTTCAATTGTCGGACTAGCTATTGGTTCAGGTTTTACTACTATTTCAACAATCGGAATTGCCTTTTTAGGAATTGGAGCATCAATGGGCCAAAATCTAGCCTTAATTGCTGGAGCAATTGTCTCCGGTGCAGTGTTTGGCGATAAAATGTCACCACTTTCTGATTCAACTAACTTATCTAGTGCTGTTGCTGAAAGTGAATTATTTGCCCACATTAAAAATATGATGTGGTCGACAATTCCTGCTTTTTTAGGCTCTCTAATTTTATTTACAATTTTAGGTAATAGTGGGCACATCGATTTAACTAAAATCAATAGAACTATTGCAACCTTGAACCACAACTTTTCTATTTCTTGGTGGGCACTTCTTCCAATCTTATTAATGTTTATCTGTGCTTGGAAAAAAATCCCAGCAATTCCAACTTTATTTTCTAATATCATTTTGACAACCATCATGATATTTATTCAAGATAGCAAAATGACCATTCCAAAGTTAACTGATTTACTAACTAATGGTTTTATTGCAAAAACTGACAACGCCCAAGTTAATGCACTTTTAACCCGTGGTGGAATCAGTTCAATGATGGCAACAGTTGCTTTAATCATTTCCACCTTATCTCTTGGTGGATTATTAATGAAATTTGGCATTATCCAAAAGGCAATGCAACCTCTTGTTAAACGTCTACCAAAGACAGGGAGCTTAATTTTAGTCACTATTCTCTCTGGAATTGGTATTAACTTATTCGTTGGTGAACAATACTTATCAGTAATTTTACCAGGTCGTGCTTTTAAAGATGCCTTTGATAAAGTAGGCCTACACCCACTTGCCCTAAGCCGGGTACTTGAAGATGGTGGTAGTGTAATTAACTACTTGATTCCTTGGGGTGTTGCTGGTTCATTTGCAGCTGCTACATTAGGAGTTCCTGTTTTAGCCTTCTTACCATTTACTTTCTTTAGTCTTTTATCACCTATCTTCTCAATCTTGAGTGGATTCACTGGAATTGGACTTAAGTGGAGTAAGAAATAAATATTTAAAAGTCTAACATTATGAGACACTTCATTAATGTTAGGCTTTTTTTGATTATTATAACTTTACTAATTTGTGCCAATTCTTTGTCTAAAATCACTTTTTTGGATACAATTAGTGGTGAATATAGTAATTAACTATAGAAAGGAACTTTTATATGGATTACTTCTCACAAGATTCTGGACGACGTAAAATTCAAGACGTCACTGCTATTAATAGCTTCTTAACTAAGATGTACGGCTTTATGTTAATAGCTGTCTTAGTTTCAGCTGTTAGTTCATACTTAACAATGACTGTTTTTCGCTCAGCCATTATGAACATGCCACAAGCCATGTTCTGGGTTATTATTTTTCTACCTTTTGCTCTTTGCTTAGGAATTAGTTTTAAAGCAGCAAAAAATCCTACATTAGGTTTTACATTACTAATGTTCCTATCAGTAGTTTACGGTGTTGAATTTTCTATCATTGCTAGCTACTATACTGGTACAACTATTACTTCTGCTTTTCTATCTGCAGCAGGTGTATTCGCAGCGATGGCTTTATTTGGTACTTTTACTAAAAAAGATTTAAGTAGCTGGGGCTCATACTTAAGAGCTGCCATGATTGGGTTCATTGTAGCAACCCTAGTTAACATTTTCTTCGTTAAGAGTGGTGCGGGCGCTTATATTTTTTCTTACATTGGTGTACTTATCTTCACTGGCTGGACTGCATATGATGCTAACAGCGCAAAGAGAATTTTTATTGAATATGGTGATCAAGTTTCTGATAGTGGCTTAGCCATTATGGGTGCATTAAATATGTATCTTGATTTCATCAACTTATTTATGCTCTTACTAGAAATCTTCGGTGTTAACGATCGTCGCTAATAATTATCAATAAAACAAAATCCGTTAGAACTAACTGTTCTAGCGGATTTTTTCTGTTTATATAACTACTTTAAGAATTTCAGAAGTATTTGATCGACTTCTTTATTTTCATGAAGTCGGCTGTGTTGTGCACCATAACCCCGAATTTCTTGCTCTTCATAGGACTTAGCACGTTTTTGAACTAAATATCGTAATGACTTAGACGAATTATTATTTACGGATCCATCACCATGATTTTTATAATTACCATAAATATTCATGACCTTGATGTTTTTAGGGGAAGTATTTCTCACCGATAATAAATCACGATAAGTATCATTCATCATCTTTGGTTTACCATTAGCCTCTAGATTAGTTTCTTTTGGCTCATCCATCCCAATGATTCCATTATAGTGGCCAGCAATTGCAACTAACTTATTAATTTTAGGATACTTTTTGCTATCTCCATGATTCTTAATAAAATAAATCACCTGTAAATTACCCATTGAATGGGCAACTAAGTTAACATTATTTATTTTCCATTTTTTCTTTAAACCAGATAAAACCTTTGCTACATAATTACTTGATTGACTATAAGTCATATTATTGGCACTTTTATTATTTTGTAAATTTACTTCAACGATAAAATTCTTAGTTTTTGCAGCTAAATTTCCAGTAAACTTTACTTTTCCTTGAAAATCAACATCAGCTACTACAATTGAAGAAGCGTATTTATGCTTAACTAAATAATTAGCCATCTGCTCTTCGGCATGTTTACTTGAGCCATAGCCGTGGAAAAATACAGTAGCTGTAGCATTAGGCAGCGGACTTTTACTCGTTTGTTTTAACCCAAAAATTAGGCTTAAGCTCGCAAATAATATCAAAAGCAAACTAAAAAAGATAATTATTCGTTGCTTTTTCTCCATATATTCCTCAAATCCTTTATCTAAAAGTATTTGAGTTTTATCTTAATATATTTGACGCCAAAATAAAAAAATCAAGCTTCACTAAATTGAAAAACTTGATTTTATTTACCATTTTTTATAAATTTTACCAATTGTTATTATTTATTTTCTTCGCGCTTTTTTTCACGCTTACGCATCCATGGCAAGATGTAACCAAGACCAAATAACACAATTACAGTAATTATATTCAATATTAATTGGTGGTTAAATTCAGCTGTACCAAAATCAACGTTTTGAGGAACAAATCCTAAAGTAGCACAGATAAAGGTGAAGATTAAGCACCAAAAACCAACTGCTAAAGCACCAGTTCTATTCTTAATAAAGACATAATCTGACTTGTACTTTTCTTGATGCATTCTCATTGCAACGAAGGCAAAGAATACCCAACAAGTCTTGTATGGTGAAATGATACCATTAATGTTCAAAAGCCAGTTATAAATAGTGTTAATGTTAGGCAAAGTACCGGTTAAAAGCAATAAGAATAAACTCAAACCAACAGTAAAAGTGTAACTGTGAATTGGTCGACCATTCTTATTCTTCTTAGTTAACCATTTAGGCATAAACTTATCAGCAACATCCCCAGCAAAGACTCTACTTGAAGCATCAAGCAAGACCGCTAATTGAGCCATCATGAAGATTGCTTGCACAACAGCAAAAATGTACATCAAAACTTTACCCATACCTAAACTTTCACCTAATAAACGGAAAGCATAGTAAGGACCATTCATCTTAAAGTCATGTGGAATGTGATGCGCATTAAAGAACATTGCTAAAGCCAAAGTACCAAAGATAGTTAAGAATCCTGTCATAATTGCTAACATCCACATTGCCTTAGGGAAGTCGCGTTTTGGATTCTTCATTTGTGATACATATGGTGCAGCAAGTTCTGCCCCTGACATAGCAAAAATAAGCAAACCAGTTGTTGAGAAGTAATTCAAACTAAAGCTTGGCTTAAATGCACCCCAGTTAAATGGTTGAGTTGCAATCTTGTGTCCACCATGCATAACAGCCCAAGCAGCAAGTGCTACAAAGAGCATTGACATAATAAACATTGCACCACCACCAATTAGAGATAGAATTTCTAAAGAATTTCTCAAGCGGTTTTCTAATAAGATAAATGCCAAAATAATGACAAAAGTTAACATTCCAAACCAAAAAGTCGACATTTTCTTATCAAGTGAATTATCACCAAAAATAATCCAACTGAATGAAACAATTACTGAGTTTGATACGTCAACAATATAAGGAACACTTTGAACCCAGTACATCCATGAAGTCCAATATCCTAAAGTATCATTACTACTTCTTCTAACCCAAGATGCCAGTCCACCTTCTTGATTATCAAAGGTTAAACTCATTTGACTTGAAATCAAAGCATAAGGAATAACATAAGAAAATAGTAAGAAAATCCAAGAAATTACAACTGAAAGTCCTTGGTTTTGGAATGGATAAAAAATATTTTCAAAACTGATAATCGTTACAAAGTCAATCAAAGCGATAACTGGCCAAGTAAGATAATGCTTTTTATTTAAATCTAAATTTATTACGTCTTCTTTCAATTTTTCTCTCCCAAATTAATCCTATTATTACAACTTAAACGAATTATTTGGTGGCTTTAAAACAATGAAAGAACCAGTTACTCCCACTTGTTCTACCCTCGCTCTACTTATATAATCACATTATAGATAATAATATACGTTCATTAGATTATATGCTTTTTTTTAAAATTGCAATAGTTTAGAGAATTTTTTCTCGGGAGGGTTTATGGATTTCTTAAATATTGCAGTTGACTCAAGTACAAAGCTTGAGTCTCTACCCAACTGGCAACTAATTTCACTAACTAATATTTCTAATCCAGCTAGTATTGCAGCCTTTGTAGTAAGTAAAAATAATACTGCTGCTATTTCTAGGATAGAAAAAATAAAAAGTGAATCTGGCTTACCGATTCCAGTTATTAAAGTTAAAAATGAAATTACTGATAGCGAGCGAAAGAAAATCCTTTCAGCTGCAAATAACTACGTGACAGAAACAGTTCCAACTTATCTTCAGGACTTAGTCAAGTTCGCTAAAGATAAGCCGGTTAGCTTCACTACTCCTGGGCACCACAACGGTTTATATTATGAAAAGCATCCTGCTGGTGTAATCATGAATAAATTCTTCGGTAAGAACTTAATGTATGCTGATACGAGTGACACAGTTCCTGAACTAGGTGACATGATGACTCATGATGGTTCCCCACTAACAGCTGAACAAAAGGCCGCCGAAACTTATCACGCTGACAAAGTCTACTTCTGTACTAACGGTACAACGAGCGCTAACTCAATTTGTGCAAGCGCTGTTTTAAGAAAAGATGACCTAGTTCTGTTTGACCGCAATAATCACAAGTCTCTTTATAATAGTGCCTTAGTGATGAGCGGAGCTAAGCCAGTATATATTAAGACAGATCGTAACCCACTTGGTTTAATTGGTGAAATGGATCCTGAATGCTTAACTGCAGACTATTTACGTAAAGAAGCCGCTAAAATCGACCCAGAAAAAGCTAAGAAAAAGCGACCATTTAGAATGGCTGTAGTTCAAGCAGAAACTTATGATGGTGTCTTTTATGATGCTAAGTGGATTGTAGACAAGATTGGTAATCTCTGCGATTACATTCTCTTTGACTGTGCTTGGGGCGGTTTTGAAGAGTTTCTACCCATTATGGAACACTTATCGCCCCTCCTTTTAGACTTAGGTCCAGAAGATCCAGGAATCTTAGTTACACAATCACTTCATAAGCAGCAAGCTGGTATGGCGCAAACTTCCCAAATCTTAAAAAAAGACAGTCACATTAAGGGACAAGAGCGCTATGTTGACCACAAGCACTTCAACCATGCCTACTTAAAATTTGTCACTTCAAGTTATTCTTATCCTATCTATGCTTCTCTAGTTGCTAATACTTACCTAGTCAGTGGCCCTGGAAATAAAAAATGGTGGAATGACACTTTACGCATGGGAATTGAATTGCGCAAACAGCTATTAGCTAAATCTAAGTTATTTAAGCCCTTAGTTTGTGATAATTTTGCTAAGATTCCAACAGAAGACTTAATGACTAACAGTAAATATTGGAATCTTTCACCTAATGCTTCTTGGCATGGCTTTAACCGCATTGCTGCTAACGAAGCGATGCTTGATCCAATGAAAATCACTGTAATTACACCAGGAATCGATATTCCTAATAGCAAATACCAAGCAGATGGAATTCCCGGTCCAGTTGTTGCCGAATTTTTAATGGAAAAAAGAATTATCAGAGCAAAAAATGATTTAAATTCGCTACTCTTCTTATTAACTCCAGGTGATCGACAAGAAGATTTAGATGCTCTGGTAAATGCCTTTTTAGAATTTGAAAAGCTCTACTTAGAAGATGCTCCTCTAGAAAAAGTTGTGCCAAAATTAGCTATGCAATATCCTAAACGTTATCAAGGCTACACCTTACAAAAGCTCTGCAATGAAATGCATAAATATTACGCTAGTCATCAAACTTTTAAACTACAAAAAGCACTATTTGAAAAAGAAAACATGCAAAGCTACACCATGATTCCGGCTGAGGCTGACAATCTCTTTATGCACAATGAAAGCAAATTAGTTAATTTAAAAGATGTTGTTGGCGAAGTGGCTGCTGAAGGCGCCTTGCCTTATCCACCAGGTGTCTTCATTGTTGCTCCTGGTGAAAAATGGCAAAAAGTTGATCAAAATTATTTTGAAGTTTTAGTTGGAGCAATGGAAAACTTCCCAGGTTTTGTTCCAGAAATTCAAGGTGTCTACTGGAAACAAGCATCAAATGGTAAAATTAATGTTGAAGTTGAAGTTTTAAAATAAGGAGATAGATATGGTTTTATCTTGGAAAGCAAATTTACCCGAAGAATTACAAGTAAAGATTGATAAAGTGGATCAAATGATTACTCCACGCTTGGCCGAAATTGATGAACAAATTCTTCACAACCAACAAAGAGTATTAGAATTATTTAGAAAACATCGCGTTGGTGAAGAGGACTTAGTACCTTCTACAGGATACGGTTATGATGACATTGGCCGTGACAAGTTAGAAGCAATTTATGCTGATTACTTTAAAGCTGATGATGCCCTTGTTCGTTCACAATTTTCTTCCGCCACTCAAGCTATCGCTGTTGGTTTATTCAGTATGCTTCGACCTGGTGATACTTTATACTACTTGACTGGTACTCCTTATGATACTATTCAAGAAGTTATTGGTTTAGCTGGAAACAAGCCTGGCAACATGAAAGAATGGGGCATTAACTTTAAGGCAACTGAATTACTTGAAAATGGTGAGGTTGATTTTGAACAAGCTAAGAAGGACTTGCAAGACCCTAAGATTAAAGTAATTGCTATTCAACGCTCACTTGGTTATGCCGTTCGCGCAAGCTTTACCATGAAAAAAATCAAGAAAATGCTTAAGTTTATCAAAGAAGTTCGTCCAGATGTAAATATCTTTGTTGATAACTGTTATGGCGAATTTTCTGAATGTGAAGAACCTACTTTTTACGGTGCTGACTTAATTGCTGGCTCACTATTTAAAAACGCCGGTGCCGGAATTGTTAAAGGCGGTGCCTTCTTAGTTGGACGTAAAGATTTAATTGAAGGTGCTGGTTCACGTCTTAATGTTCCTGGAGCCGGTAAAGGTGAAGGGGCTACTTGGGGCTACTTACGTGATATGTACCAAGGATTTTTCATGGCAGCTCATACTACCGGACAAGCAATCAAGGGTATGATTTTTACAGCTGCCTTATGTGAAGAAATGGGAATGGATGTTGCTCCTAAATGGAATGATCCAAGAACAGATATCGTTCAAACTGTAACTTTTGGTAAGCCAGAACCAATGGTTAAATTCTGTGGTGCAATTCAACACTACTCTCCACTCAATTCATTCGTTGATCCAATTCCATACCACCAAGATGGCTATGAAGATGATGTGGTAATGGCATCTGGAAGTTTCACTGAAGGATCCACAATCGAACTATCTTCAGATGGACCACTTCGTCCACCATATCGTCTTTACATTCAAGGTGGACTTTCATATGAACATGTTAAGATTGCAATTGCACACGCAGTCGCAGAAACTTTTTATCAAAATTAGTTTTGATAATTAAAAATGACCTAGCTCGCATCTGAGCTAGGTCATTTTTGTTAGCTTTATTTACCAACGTAAAATTCAATATGTTGTTTCAGATTTTTGAAAGTAACAGGTAAATAACCACCAATTTCACCATCTAGGTTAAACGGAACTTTTTTACCATTATCAATCATTTCTACTTTTAAAGATCGTGTTTTTGTATAAATAATATTTGGATCATTAACGTGCTTTCCATTTAGGGCCATTACCATTAATGATAACAACGCCAAAGGATCTGCAGTCTTAATCACAATTAACTGAAAAAGCCCATCACTTAATTCAGCATCCGGCATTATTTGTTCAAAGCCACCAATCGAATTAGTCATTCCAAGTAAAAACATGGACAAATCGCCATCATAAACGCCATTATCATAACTTAATTTCATATGACTTTTACTTATGCTAGGAAGCATTTCAGCTCCTTTAATCAAATAGGCTCCATATCCCATTGCACTTTTTAACTCTGATGGAACTCCATATGTCAACTCAGTCAATGAACCTGATCCCGCAATGTTGACAAAGTATTTATCTTCATTATCGCTTATTGCTTGACCAACATCCATTTTTCTAGTTTTTCCCTGCAAAATTACTTTTGCAGCTTCAACTAAATTATCACGTGGAATTCGCAAAGCTCTAGCAAAATCATTAGTTGTCCCTGCTGGAATAATTGCTAATTTGGGGCGTTGGCTAAGTCCTGCAACACCATTCACTACTTCATTTATCGTTCCATCGCCACCAGCAGCAATGATTAAATCAAAACCAGCTTTAGCGACGCGAGTAGCTTCATGTTGAGCAGAAAAAGCTTCTGGAGTTGTGCGATAAGCACTTGCTTCATAGCCTGCTTGTTCAACGATATTTAAAATATCTGCAACATTTTTAGGCATCTGTTCGTGACCTGAAACAGGATTATATATCAATCTTGCTTTCTTAATCATTTAAAACACCTTTTTTCTTTTGTTAGTAAGTAAATTAACGACTTTGTAATTCCTTATTAAGTAATTGGTTAATAATCTTAGGGTTAGCTTTACCATGTGTTTGCTTCATGATTTGACCAACTAAGAAACCAATTGCTCTGTCCTTACCATTCTTAAAGTCTTCAACAGATTGTGGGTTATTATCCACAATTTCTTTAACCATTGGTTCAAGAACTGAAAGATCTGAAAGTTGTGCCATACCATTTTCTTCAACGTACTTCTTAGGATCAGTACCGTTGGCAACAGTTTCAGCAAAGACTTTCTTAGCAATCTTAGATGAAATAACTCCATCTTTAATTAAGGTTACCATCTTAGCCAAGTTTTCTGGAGTTAGTTTAATGTCCTTAAGTTCAACGTGATGTTCGTTAAGGTATCCATTAACTTGCGTGTTCATCCAGTTAGCAGTCATTTGTGGATCTGCACCAGCTTTCATTGCTTTATCAAAGAAGTCACTAGCTTCCTTTGTTTGCAAAATAACGTCAGCATCGTATGGCTTAAGTCCTAACTTATTGATGTAGTCTTCACGACGTTCATCAGCACTCTTAGGAAGTTGGGTCTTAATTTCATCAATCCAGTCTTGCTTAATGTGGTATGGCGCAATATCTGGTTCTGGGAAGTAACGGTAGTCTGCGTCACCTTCTTTAACACGCTCAAGCACAGTCTTACCACTATTTTCGTCAAAACGACGAGTTGAAAGTTGAACCTTACCACCTGACAAAAGTACTTCTTGTTGACGCTTTTCTTCGTATGCAAGTGATAAACGTACGTGTTCAAATGAGTTAAGGTTCTTCATTTCGACCTTAGTACCTAATTCTTTTTGACCAGCTGGACGAATTGAGATGTTAGTGTCAACACGCATTGATCCTTCTTCCATCTTAACGTCAGAAGCACCAGTAAATTGAACAATCTTACGTAACTTTTCAAGGTATGCATATGCTTCTTCAGGATCTTCCATATCAGGTTCAGAAACAACTTCAAGAAGTGGAACACCTTGACGGTTTAAGTCAACGTATGAAAATCCGTTAGTTCCGTGAGTGTTCTTACCAGCATCTTCTTCGATGTGCATTTCGTGAATACCGATACGTTTCTTCTTACCACGTACTTCTATTTCAACATAACCATTTCTAGCAAGTGGTTCAAAGAATTGAGTGATTTGGTAAGCCTTTGGGTTATCTGGGTAGTAGTAGTTCTTACGGTCAAAGTGAGTAACTGGTGTGATTTCTGAGTGAGTAGCTAAGGCAACCATCAAACCAAGACGGTAAACTTCCTTGTTAAGCTTAGGTAATACACCTGGGTAACCCCAATCAATAACATTAGCTTCTGAGTTAGGTTCTGCACCATAAGTTACTGGTGATGGAGAGAAAATCTTACTCTTTGTTTTTAACTCAAAGTGAACTTCAAGACCGATAGTTGATTTAAAATTCATTAATTAATCCTCCAATCCAGCTGGTTTCTTTTCATAAAACTTGTTGTTACGTTCAATAAAGTCAGCAACACGGAAAACAGATTCTTCATCGAATCTCTTAGCCATAATTTGTAAACCAACAGGCATCCCATCAACTAAACCTGCAGGAACACTAGCAGCTGGAACACCAGACATATTTGCAGAAATAGTCAAAATATCGTTATTGTACATCTTAATTGGGTCCTTAACTTCTGAACCAATTTCAAATGCTGGTTCAGTAGTTGTTGGGCCAACAATTACATCATTATCTTCAAAGATCTTATCAAAGTCGCGGCAAATTAAAGTTCTAACCTTACTTGCTTGTCTGAAGAACTTATCATATGAACCAGCAGATAAGGCAAATGAACCTAACATAATCCGACGCTTAACTTCTTCACCAAAACCTTCTGAACGAGACTTAACGTATACATCAAGCAAGTTCTTAGTATCTTTAGCACGGTAACCGTAACGAATACCATCATATCTTTGAAGGTTTGAACTAGCTTCACTGGAAGCAATGATGTAGTAAGTTGGCACTACATACTTGGTATGAGGAAGTGAAACTTCATTAATAATTGCACCATTTTCCTTAAGGTAATCAATTTGAGCTTGAACTGCCTTGCGAACACCTTCATCGACAGCATCACTCATGTATTCCTTAGGAACAGCAACACGCAAGCCTTTAACGTCTTGACCTAATGCCTTAGTAAAGTCAGGTACAGCTTTTTCAGAAACAGTTGAATCATGTTCATCTGCACCACTAATGACATTTAAGACTTCAGCTGCATCCTTAACACGCTTAGTTAAAACACCAATTTGGTCAAGTGATGAAGCAAAAGCAATCAAGCCCCAACGTGATACTCGGCCGTAAGTTGGCTTAATACCAAAAATACCGTTGAAAGCTGCTGGTTGACGAATTGAACCACCTGTATCTGAACCAAGAGCTGCCACAACTTCACCACTAGCAACAGCTGCTGCAGAACCACCTGATGAACCACCAGGAACTTTATCCAAATTCCAAGGGTTATGAACTGCACCAAAGTATGAGTTTTCATTACTTGAACCCATTGCAAATTCATCTAAGTTGGTCTTACCGATAATGGTTGCTCCAGCATCTTTAAGCTTAGATACTACAGTAGCATCATATACTGGAATAAAGTTATCCAAGATATGACTTGCTGCAGTAGTTTTTAGACCGTTAGTTACAATGTTATCTTTAATTGCAACAGGAATACCTGCCAATTTATTAGCAAAGTTTAAGTTTTCACTGGCCTTTGCATCTTCATCAACAGTAATAAAAGCATTGATATCTTTATCAGTAGCCTTAATATTTTCGATTGTTTCATCAGCTAACTTTTGAGCGTCAACTTCACCGCTAGCTAATTTTTGGTTTAAAGAGTCAATAGTTTCGTTTAAGTATTTCATTAATCATTATCGTCCTTATCAATAATTACTGGCACCTTAATGAAGCCATCAGTAGTTTCGGGAACATTTTTAAGCATTTCCTTGCGGTCTTGCCAGTGTTCTGGCTTATCTTCACGATAAACAGTATCGCGATCAACAACTTGTGTTGTTTCAGGAACACCTTCAGTATCAACTTCTCCCAATTGTTCTGCCATTTCAATGATCTTATCCATTTGAGAAGTGAATTGATCTAACTCTTCATCTTTAAATTCAAGCCGTGACAAAGCTGCCACGTGCTTAATTTCTTCTTTTGTAATTTCCACTATTTTACCTCCTTATTGACCACCATAAATATGTGAGCTATAACTATCATCACCACTGTTTTTATAAACAACTGCTTGGACATCATTAACCGAACTAATTTTTATTTCGATTGGAACATCCTTAGCCAAATACTTTTTCGCTTCAGATTGAACTAATCTAGCAAAACTTTGAATTTGAACATAGCCATAAAATTGTGTAGTAATTTGGATATTCTCCTGGGTTAATTTGCCATCTTGATAGCGAACTGTTGCTACAACCCCACTCAAATTAGGAAAATAATTCTCAATAGCTGATTTAAAACTATTAAATGCTGAAGCGTCATCACTATTAACAGGTGATTCATTGTTTACAGTTGGCAAGACTTGGCTCTTTTCGGAAACAGACTTCCAATTAGTTATTTTACTACTATTACCCTCTGCTACGCCATATGCAAAGAAAGTTCCGCCAACTAGTGAATCTTGACTAGTTTTTGAAAAGAGGGAAATCATTATTGGAATATTCTTCATACCTTTTTTCTTACGCAATCTAGCTACAATTTTATCAGCTGTTTCTTTCCCATATGCTTCCTGTTTAGCCCGTGAAATACTACTTGAATATTGTGGTCCTCCACTTTTCTTTTGATAGTAATCAACAGAATTAAGCGCTAAGCCTAAAGAAATACCAGATAATTTATAATTTGCTCCCGAGCCAGTTAAAAAATCCTGCTCCAAAATTTGATTTAAAATAACTGGATTTCTAGTTGTCTCACCAGTTTTTCCATTATTTTTTGGGTTAAGACCATCTGGATAAGATTTTGATTCTCTCATTAACCACGATGAAATAGTCGAACTAGATAATTTCTGCCCTTCTTGGAAAACATATTTACTCGTTGAAAATACATTCTTATCTAAACTAACTAAACCACGTTCTAACGCTACACTGTCAACAGTATTATCAATATCACTTGAAGTAAGTCCAGAAGTTGAACTAGTCACATACTTTCCATTTTTTAATAAAACAGTATATCCACCATTAGTTGATGTGGTTTGATACTTCTTGGTTTTATTATTAGTCGTTGTAGCATTATTTGCTAAATCAGAATCACCCAATCGGCCACAACCAGCTAAAATTAGCATCGATGATGCTAACAAAGTTACTTGTAAAAACTTTTTCACAATCATAATCCCTTTTATTGAATTTTTTCAATTGCCTCTTCTTCAGTTAAAAGTGCAATCTGCAAGCTTTCAGCCTTAGTAAGTTTTGATCCTGCATCTGTTCCATAAATAACATAATCAGTTTTTTTAGAAACTGAACCGGTAACTTTTGCACCAAGACTTTCAAGCTTTTTAGTAAATTCACTTCTAGTAAAATGTGCTAATTTTCCAGTTAAAACTACCGTCTTGTTCTTAAAGAAATTATCAGCTATTTCTTCATTAGACACATCTTCACCTAAATAATCAATATTTACTCCGCTATCAATTAACTCTTGGACTAATTTTTGAACACTAGCTTGTGCGAAGTAAGTTGTAATTGACTCAGCAATCGTCTCCCCTATTGTATCAATTGCGGTTAGTTCTGACACGCTTGCTTGCATAATCTTATTTAAGTTTTTAAATCTTTGAACAATTAACAAGGCAGCTTTAGCACCAACATGATCAATACCTAAGCCGTTTAACAATAATTCTACAGAATTTTGTCGTGAATTATCAATTGCAGTAAGCAAATTATTAATGGATTTATCACCAAAATGATCAAGTTCAGCTAAATCATCAGCTGTTAAATGATATAAATCTGCAATATCTTTAACCAAATTATGTTGAATTAGCTGACGGACAATTTTAGGACCTACCCCCATAATATCCATTGCTGGGCGTGATGCAAAGTGAATAATTCCTTCTTCAATTTGAGCAGGACAGGCTGGATTAATACAACGTAATGCAACTTCTCCCTCTAAATGAACCAAAGCTTGTCCACAAGATGGACATTTATCAGGAATTTCATATACTTTACTATCTACTGGTCGCTTACTTAAAACAACTTCTGAAATTTCAGGAATAATATCGCCTGCCTTGTGCAGTCTAACGGTATCACCAATTCTTACATCTTTTTGCTTAAGTAAATCAGGATTATGAAGTACTGCCCTTGACACCGTTGTTCCTGCCAATTCAACAGGATCCATTACAGCAGTTGGGGTTACTACCCCTGTTCTTCCCACTGTCCAAACAATTTCATGAACTATAGTTTCTTGTTCTTCGGGTGGGAATTTATAAGCGATTTCCCATCGTGGTACCTTAACAGTGTTGCCTAATTGTTTTTGTAAAGTTAAATCATCAACCTTCAAAACAATCCCATCAATGCCATAGCTCAAGCTATCTCTTTTACTAGTATATTCATCAATATATGCAAAAACTCCATCTAAATTGGCTAATCTTTTTCCAGTTTCATTGGTATGAAAGCCTAATTTTGCCATTTGCTGGATAGCTTGATGTTGACTAGTTATTTCCTTTGGTGGATTAACCCAAGTATAAATAAAAGTACTCAAATTTCTTTTTTTCGTAACTTGTGGATCAAGCTGACGTAAACTTCCTGCCGCAGCATTTCTTGGATTAGCAAATACTGCCTCACCATTTTCATCCCGCTCAGTATTCAACTTTAAAAAGGCTTCTTTTCCCATATAGCACTCGCCACGTACTTCCATAGTAAGCGCTTCAGGTAAAGTTTTAGGTATATCACTAATATATTGCACATTTTTAGTTACATCTTCACCAATCCGCCCATTACCACGTGTTGAAGCCCTAACTAACTTTCCATCTGAATATTCAAGTGATAAGGATAACCCATCAATTTTTAATTCAACATTATAAGCAACCGGGCCTCCAACTAATTTTTGAATCCGTTGATCAAATTCACGTAACTCATCTTTTGAAAAAACATCGCCCATTGAAAGCATTGGAATTTGGTGTTCAACTTTTCCTAAATCTGATTTTATTTCTCCACCAACCCGTTGCGTAATTGAATCCGAGGTTACTAACTCAGGGAACTGCTTTTCAAGCTCTACTAATCTTTGGTAATTCTGATCATAAACAGCATCTTCAACACTTGGAGCATCTTGTGCATAATATTGTTCAGCCCAAGTATTCAACTTTTTTCGTAAATTTTCGATTTCTTCTTGGGCCGCTTTCTTATTCAACTTAGCCATAAAACCTCCTTATATCAACTGTTTTTCTACTTAATTATACCTTTTTAATTGGGGCAAATGCTGCCAAAAGGCGTTTTATTCCTTTAGCTTCAAAAGCAATATCTAATTCCATATCTTCACCAGTACCATTAACTTTGACAACAACACCTTTCCCCCAAGCCTTGTGTGTAACTTGATCTCCTACATTCCAGCCTTGCTTTTCTGCACCAATAGCACCACTAGCTTTAGTAGCAGTTTTAGCTGTATAAACTTGGCTTTTGGCACGTTCACCTTTATTAAAGAATGGAACACTATTAGTCGAAGTAAATGAATTTGTATTAGCTTTTCTTACTCCACCCGCATATTCGGTTTCTAAATCTTCTGGCTTAATTTCTTGAACAAACCTAGATGCTGGATTTGAGGTAGTTTTTCCATACATTGTTCTAGAAAAAGCATTAGTTAAATATAATTTTTCTCTAGCGCGAGTTATCCCAACATAGGCCAAACGTCGCTCTTCTTCAAGTTGGTCTTCTTCAAGCATAGCACGTGATAATGGAAAAATGCCATCTTCCATTCCTACTAAAAAGACAACTGGGAATTCCAATCCTTTAGCTGCATGAAGCGTCATTAAAGTTACTTGATTTCCATCATCTTCAATATCATCTTGGTCACTAAGCAATGTAACCTCACTCAAAAAATCATTAATTGGTAGACTTTCATCATCGTCTGCTTCGAAATTATCATCAAAACGCTTAGTTACCGTGAGAAATTCATCCAAGTTCTCTAGCCGACTAGCACTTTCTAAAGTCTTTTCTTTTTTAAGAGCATCGGTATAACCAAAATCTTCTAAAATTTTTTCAGTTAATCCGGTTACTGTATGACTTGTATCTTGAGCATAAGCTACGCAATCAACCAATTTAGCATTAAAATCAGCTAACTTTTTACTTGCTGCAGCTGACACTGGCACTAATTCTAAATTAGAAAGAGCATCTCCTACTCCAATTCCACGCTCATTAGCAAAAGTTAATAATTTATCAACAGTTGCTGCTCCAATCCCCCGTTTTGGCACATTGACAATTCGATTAAAACTCATTGAGTCACTCGTATTAGCAACTAATTTTAAATACGCTAAAATGTCTTTAATTTCTTTTCGATCGTAGAATTTATGACCACCAACAATTTGATAAGGAATATTAGACTTGACTAGGGATTCTTCAAAGCCACGTGACTGCGCATTAGTACGATATAATATTGCAAAATCTTTATAGTCTCTTTTTCCAGCCTTAACTGCTTCAGTGATTTTAGAAATAACAAAAATTGCTTCATCTACATCGCTTTGTGCTCGATAATAAGTTATTTTTTCACCAGAACCTTGATCTGTCCAAAGTCTTTTTGATTTACGATTTTGATTATTTTTTATAACTGCATTGGCTGCACTTAAAATATGACCAGTAGATCGATAATTTTGCTCTAATTTAACAGTATGAACGCCTTTATCTTTATAATCCTTTTCAAAATTCAGAATATTTTCCATATTAGCGCCACGCCAGCCGTAAATTGACTGATCGCCATCCCCAACTACACAGACATTACTGTATTGTGCTGCCAATAAACGACAAAGTTGATATTGAGCTTCATTAGTATCCTGATATTCATCAACCAATAAGTAGCGGAATTTATTTTGATAATAATGAAGAGTAGCCTTATCTTTTTGGAATAAAACTAAAGTTTGCATAATCAAATCATCGAAATCCATAATTTGATCTTGACCCAATCTTTTTTGATATTCTTTATAAATTTCGCTGACAATCTGATCAAAAGGTCGATTTCCACTAGCTGCTTCAAAATCTTTAGGATTGAGCAAATCATTTTTGGCATTCGAAATTGCACTCAGAATAGCTCTAGGATTATATTGCTTAGGATTAATATTTAAATCTTTTTCAATATGTTTGATTAAGGTAACTTGTTCACTAGAATCAGCAATTGAGAAATTTCGAGAATAGCCAATTTTATCTGCATCTCGACGTAAAATTCTCACACACAGTGCGTGAAAAGTCGACATCCAAACATCTTGTCCTGCAGGCCCTAACAACTTTTGGACACGTTCTTTCATTTCTGTAGCAGCTTTATTAGTAAAGGTAATAGCCAAGATATTCCAAGGGGCTACTCCCTTTTCTTCAACGAGATAAGCAATTCTTCTTGTCAAAACACTAGTCTTACCACTACCAGC
>NZ_AYYU01000002.1 GCF_001436455.1 Lactobacillus jensenii DSM 20557 | reverse complement strand
ATAGTTCTAGTTACATCCTTAGTAAGTTCAAGGTTATCTGGGTTGTTCTTTGAGTCGTAGTTATCAACATGTTGTTTTACAAAGACATCAATACCAGTATCAGTTGCTGGGATAGTAATTTCTTCTGAAGTCTTTTGACCTGGAATTAAGTCATATCCCTTTGGAGCTGTGAAGTTAACTTCTTGAGTTGAACCAACAGTAGCTCTAATTACTTGTGGGTTATCAACTTGAACTTCTTTACCAGTATCAGCATCAATGTAGTGAACAGTTTGTTGACCTTGCTTACCAGTGTAAACAACTGTGACAGTTACGTTTTGTGGAGCCTTCTTATCAACATTTACGCTTGGTACAACACCATCAGTACTATCTTGTCCGTCAATGGTCATTGTGTAGCCATCAAGAACAGGAGCGTTGTATTTATCGAAGCTACCAGTCCAGTCGCCGTACTTAGTTTCTCCAGTTACCGTGTCCTTAGTAGCAGTTCTAGTAGCAGTAATTGTTTGAACTACTGGACTTTGCTTGCCAGCACCGATAAATTGGATAGTTCTAGTTACGGTCTTCTTAGCTGCTGGATCAGTTGCTGAAGTATCTTCAGTTCCGTGACCAAAGTGAAGTGTGATGGTCTTGTTACCTTGTTCATCAGTAGTAATTGTTGGAGCTGCCTTTGATACATAACCTTTTTCAGTTAAGTAATCATTGATGTCCTTAATTACGCTGTCTACCTGGTCTTGAGTGATTGGGGTATCACTATCACCCTTAAGAGTAGTAGTAAATGAACCTGGTAATGAGATTGGTTCACCATTTTGATCATCGTCAACAGCCTTGAAGGTATCAGTTTGTTTATTAGCAACATAACTGATGTTAACTGTAGTATCTGGATCAGTTGCCTTAACGCCATCTACTTCAGGAGCTTGACCGACAATTGTGTAGCCGTCAACTGTTGGAGCAGTAACTGCGTCAAACTTGTCATCACCATCAGCAGTCCAATCAGTGTAGTGAGTTTCGCCAGTTGCCAAGTTAATTTCTTGGTTTCTAGTGAAGTGAACACTTTGAACTTGCTTAGTTTGCTCACCCCTAGTATCAGTGATGATAACTGTTCTAGTTACGGTCTTGTTCAAAGCATCATTATGAGTATCATCGCTACCCTTAATGGTCTTAGTTACTTGGTGAACATGAACAGTAGCAACATTCTTAGTATCGTCAGCATCAAGAGTTGCAGTAGTTGGAATAGTTTGACCATCGTCTAAGTTCCAGCCAAATGGAGTCGAACTATTAATTTGAACGGTGTCACCAGTCTTACCTGTTACGGTATCAGTCTTAATTACGTTACCATTTTGATCAACATAGTTAACCTTGTAGTTACGTACTTCAGGCTTGTAGGTAACAGTAAGATCTTCATCAACATCCCTGTCAGTGACAGTTACTGCATCAAAGCCACTAACTGTTGGAATGTAGCCAGCAATAGTTGGAGTAGTTACGCTAGCCCAAGTGTTGCTTTCGCCATCCTTAGGAGTCCATTCACCGTAAGTTACCTTACCAGTTGTTGGGTTGTAAGTTGCGCTTCTAGTGAAGTGAACTTCTTGAGTTACATCTTCAGGAGCTGCAACACCGCTACCTTCAACAACATAGTGGATGGTTCTCTTGATAGTCTTTTCAACTACACCGTGATCAGCCTTAATTTGTTCTTCAGTCGCAGGCTTAGTATCAGCAGTTACAAGAACCTTGATTGGCTTGTTAGTTGCACCAAGAGTTGTCGTTGAGAAGCTTTGGTTATCAACTAACTTGTAGCCAGTTGGAATGTTCTGGGTAATTGGAGTGTTGATATCAACGCTTTCTCCAGTCTTACCACCTACTGAAGTGTTGCCTACTGTCTTGCCAGTTACGACATCAACGTAGACAATTGGTTGACTTGCGTCTTGTGCAACGTAGTCAACGTTAACAGTGACATCCGTAATTGGTTGACCATCACTTAAAGCAGCAAGAGTGTCTGCCTTAGTTTGAGCCTTGCCATCAACTTGAGATTCATAACCAGCAACTTGATCAAAGTCATATTCATCAAATGAACTGTCAGCTGGAGTCCATGCACCAAAGCTGATTGCCTTAGTCTTAGCATCATCATTAGTTGCACTTCTAAAGGCAACAGTATCAACAGTAACTGTACGAGTTAAGTGAACTCTTTGAACAAGAGTCTTATCACCACTTGGCAAGTGTTCAATGATAGTTCTAGTTACATCACGGTTAAGATCCTTATCACTTACATATTGTCTGAATTCGTCTGGAATGTTACCAGTTGAGTAAGTACCAGGAACTTGCTTGAAGTGAAGTGTTACCGTTGAGCCACTTGCTGAGTACTTAGTAGGAATACCTTCAACGCTGACGTAAGTGTAACCTTGCTTAGTTAAAGCAGTAGTAATGCCAGAGATGACATCGCTAACCTTGTCAGCTGGAACAACTGCATCAGTCTTACCAGTGATTGACTTAATGACATCAGCTGGAATTGCGATTTCTTCGCCACTCTTGGTGTCGTTAACTGCCTTGAAGGTTACAGGTTGTGCATCTTCTGGTGTGTAAACAACATCAACATGAGCGTCAGGAGTATCTGCAGTTATGTTTCGAACTTCATCAACAGTGTTGTGAGTGTAACCAGCAACATCTGGGATTAAGCTCTTGTCTGTGATTGCTACCCAAGTAGTTGAGCCATCAGGAGTCCAGTCACCGTAAGTTACTTGTCCAGTCAAAACATCATAGCTAAATGTTCTGTGGAATGAAACTGTTTGAGCTGGAAGGTTCTTAGCGTCCTTACCTGGTTCATGAACAGTAATTGTACGAGTTACTGTCTTGGTGAGGTTTGCTTCAATTTCCTTCTTAGTCTTGTCATCGATCTTAGGACTGTTAAGATCATCTGCAGTGTCGTGAACTAAGTAAACAGTTACATCCTTTGCACCATCAGCAGTGAAGTGAATGATTGCAGGCAATGCATCTTCGTCAACTAACTTGTAGCCGTGTGGTACTTGGTTTGGAACAGTTACATCTTGATCAGTTTGGCCGTGAACGGTGTAACTCATCACAGTTACAGGATTCTTAGCATCAGTTTGATCGATGTAAGTTACGGTTGCTGCATGATCATTTGCCTTTTCGTAGATATCAATTACAACATCGTGGCTTGCGCTAGTTACGCTTGCTGAAGCAATATGAGTATCTCTTTGAGCAGTGTAACCAGAATCAACATAACTTGAAGCGTCAAAGCTGTTCCAGTAGCTATCTCCACTTACTGTCCAATCGCTGTAGGTGATTGCACCAGATTTAGCATCAACAGTAGCAGTTCTAGTGAACTTAACTGTTTGAACTTCAATGTGGTTAAGAGTCTTGCCATCTTTGCCGTAAACATTGATTGTTCTGGTAATTTCACGGCTAAGAGCAGCTACACCAGTTGGGATGTTCTTGTCACCATCATGATAAGTATCCTTGTGGGTCTTGACTAAGATTCTGACAGGAGTGTTTTCACCAGCAGTTAACTTGTGGCTGCCTGGGAATTCACTTTCGTCGACGAAGTCGTAGTTTTCAGGCTTATTAGTTCTGATTTGATCATCAAAGTCGACTGAAGCATCAGTTACATAGCCCTCACCCTTTGCAGTGAAGCTTGAAACTTCCTCACCACTTGCAGCATCAATGTAGATTACCTTTTGACTTGCAGCTTGAGCTGTGTAAGTTACTTCAACAGTCTTGCCATTTTGTGGAGTCTTGTCGTTGTCATCAGCTTGAACAACTGCTACAGCGTCAACGCTAGTTGCGTCTTGACCATCAACTTGACTAGTGTAACCAGCAACTTGAGGAACGTTGTAAGTGCCAAATTGTGAATCAACTACCCAAGGAGTCCAAGTGTATGAACCATCTGCCTTATCAACAACTAATTGTCTATGAGCAGTAGCAGTTTGCGTAATTACTTCTGGATCAGTTTGACCTGGAGTGTGAACATTGATTGTTCTAGTTACGGTCTTAGTGAAGTCACTTTCACTGACACCTTCAGGTAAGTTGCCACCCTTAGAGATAGTGTCTGTAGCGTGGTTGAACTTCAAAGTGTAAGTTGTGATGTTGCCATCTTGACTAGTTTCAACCTTATCAAATGTGTACTTATCAGCTAAGTATTGCTTAATGTCAGCTTCACGGCTAGCAACTTGGCTATCAGCATCCTTAGTAGTTACGTCAACATTGATTGGACTAGTTAAGCTACCAAGTAAGTCAATGTCCTTACCAGTCTTTTCATCAACTGCCTTGAAGTGAATCTCAGTCTTGTTTGCGTTGTAGTAAACGTCAACAACTGAGTCAGCTGTATCTGGAGTTACCTTTTGAGCTTCAACTTGAGTGTGATCAGCAGTATAGCCGTCAACTGTTGGAACACTAATTGCATCAAAGCTTGCGTCAGTGCCTTCACCCTTAGTTGCGCCAGAAACATCAGCAATAGTCCAAGCATTGTACTTGATGTCTCCACTTACTAAGTCAACAGTAGCAGTTCTAGTGTAGTGAACTGTTTGAACAACTTGCTCATTGCCTGCTGGCTTGTGGAAGTTGATAGTTCTAGTTACGGTCTTGTCAAGGCCTTCAGGAGCGTTAACATCACCTGACTTGTAAGTTCTAGTGTCGTGTTCAACCGTGATTTGCTCTACCGGCTTGTGATTATTATCAAAGGTAATGGTAATAGTCTTTGGAGCATCTCCACTAAGCTTCCAGCCACTTGGCTTGTTGTTATCGTCATCAACGTTAACAGTTTGAGCTGGGTCGCCAGTCTTACCAGTTACAGTAACAGTCTTAATTACCTTGTGGTCACCATCAACATATTGAATTTCAGTTGATTGAGTCTTCTTAGTGTAGGTAACTGTGATGTTTTCATTATCACTATCGCCGTCAACTGAGTGACCAAGAACTTCAGTCTTAGATGGAGTGTAACCGTCAATTATTGGTGCAGTTACATCAGTGAAGCTCTTATCACTAGTCCAGTTGCTGTAAGTTACTTGATGAGTAATTGGATCTACATAAGCAGTTCTAGTCAAAGTGATAGTTTGAACATCTGCGTCATGAGCAACAGTGCCGTCTTCATACTTGTAGCTAATCGTTCTAGTTACAGTCTTAGTTAAGTCAGCCTTAGTTACGTCTGTGCTTCCTTCAGGGATAGTAGTTGGGGTAACTTCTTGAACATCGTGATCTAAGTAGATGTTAGTAGTGTTAATACCATCAGTGAAACTGTAAGTTGAACTTGTTCCTTGACCCTTAGCTAACTTGTAGCCAGCTGGAACTGCGTAAGTGTAAGTTTGTTCAGAATCGCCTACATTACCAGTGAATTTAACATCTACACCAACTTGATTGCCACTAGCAGCATCAATGTACTTGAAGATTTGAGTACCTTCATGACCCTTGTAGTAAACATCAACATTGACATCATCAGTTGCAGGAGTTGCTGCAAGTGAATGAGTTTCGTTGTCATTTACATAAGGAGTGTAACCAGCCTTGTCAGGGATGCTGTATTCTGGGTAATCAGCTGTAGTCCAAGCGCCGTATGTGACAGCAGTCTTGTCAGTTGGGTCAGCTGCAAACTTAGCTAAGTCAACAGTAGCAGTTCTAGTAAGAGTTACTGGTTGAGTTACATGTTCAACAACTTCATGACCGTTGACATTGTAATGCAAATTGATAGTTCTGGTGTAAGTCTTAGTTACATCGCTATCAGCGATAATGCCCTTGTACTTGTCAGGAATAGTAGTCCCACCAGGTACTTCATCAGTAGCACGAGTGAAGTCTAAGACTATAGTGTGTTTGGAATTGTCAAACTTAACTGGGATTTCACCGTCAACACCTTGGTAGTTGTAACCCTTAGCAACAAGTGCCTTTCTAATCTTTTCAATTGCATCAGATAAGTCCTTGCCGCTTACTGGGCTATCAACGTTACCATGCAAACTTTGAGTTTGACCAAGGTCAACTGGGTTAGTCTTGTCAGTTACGTCGCGTGCAACAACAGTGATGTCTTGAGCAGCTTGTGAAGTGTAAGTTACTTCAACATCTTGGTCACTCATATCACCAGTAACAGGAGTTTCACTTAAAGTGCCACCAGTTACAACTTGTTCATATCCTTCAACACCTTGAACTGGGTATGCATCCCAACTACCTGATTCAGGAGTCCAAGCACCATAAGTTACCTTACCAGTTACGCGGTCAATTGAAGCAGTTCTAGTGAAGTGAACTGTTTGCTTAGTAAGAAGCTTTCTGCTTTCGCCAGGCTTAGTTTCGTAGATAGATCTAGTTACATCCTTAGCCATGCCTTGCTTAATAGCATCAAGGTCAGTGCCGCTTGGAATGTCACCCTTGTGAGTATCAACATCAGTTGGGGTCTTAGCGTCAACTAATTCGTGCTTCAAGCTAATTACGATATCCTTAGCACCATCAGCATTAAAGCTAATTGAACCTGGAATTGATTGACCATCAGCCAACTTGTAGCCAGTTGGAACGCTAGTTACGATCACGCTAGGATCTTGGTTAGTAGTGTCTTGACTGATTGTGTAAGTCTTATCAGTTTGGCCGTAAACATTTTGACTGTAAATAGACTTATTGTTGTTATCAGCATCTTGGTAGATGATGTGGGCCATGTGAGTGTTAGCAGTGTAAACAACAGTAATTTCTTTGTCGTTAGTATCTGCATCAACACTTTGATCTTGAACACTATCTTGACTTGGAGTGTAGCCAGCAAGAGTTTGAACAGTGACACTTGACCAGTGGTCACTGTCGCCAGCTGGTTGTGGATTTGCCTTAGTCCAGTCGCCGTAACCAACAATCTTACCAGTTACTGCATCAACCTTAACAATTCTAGTGAAGTGAACTGTTTGAGTGGTGTCATCAAATGCCTTAGTGCCATCGGCCTTCTGGTAATGAATAGTTCTAACAACATCCTTGTTACCAGCCTTGATGATAGCATCCTTGTCGCCGCCTGCAGGAATGTTAGTTGGCTTGTTAGGGTCAACGCCTTCTACATGGTGCTTTACAAGAACGGTTATGTCTTGAACTTCACTGCCATCAGCTGGGAAGCTTACAGTAGCCGGGTTAGTTTGACCATCAACTAATTCGTAGCCTGCCGGAACATTAGCGTTTGTGTCAACAGTAGTGTTGGTCTTACCAGTTACAGTAATTGGATCACCAACAAGCTTGTAGCCATCGTCAACGTCACGGTAAATGATGTGCATAGTGTGATCATTTGCTACATAAGTTACGTTGACGTCACTAGCTGTGCCCTTAGTAATTTCATCAGTAGTTACTTGGTGACTTGCAACTGTAGTTGCGTTTACGCCATCAACTTGTGAAGTGTAACCCTTGATTTGTTCAACGCCGCTACCTTCAAATGATGGAAGGCTCCAGTCGCCGTAAGTTACGGTCTTAGTAGCTTCATCAATAGTTACAGTTCTAGTTGCAGTAACTGTTTGAGTAATTTCACTCTTAGTGCCATCTGGCTTAGTAGTAATAACCTTGCGAGTTACGTTCTTAGTTAAGTCTTCCTTAATTAAGTCCTTATCACCTTCTGGGATATCGTCGCCTTGGTGGTAAGTGTTTTCGTGATGCTTGAACTTAAGAGTTAAACCAGTGTCATTACCATCTTCACCAACAAAGTCATAACCCTTTTCAGCTAAGGCTTGCTTAATTTCAGCAATTACGCCAGCCTTCTTAGCGCTGAATTCATCATTGTCACTGCCATCAGACTTGTGAGTGATTACTGGGTTAATGCCAGTTGGAATTGGAATATCAACTGGAGTGTCACCAGTTACATCACTAGCCTTAATGGTAAAGTTAGTACCGTTTGCGTTGTAGGTAATGGTGTAGTTAGTGTCAGGACTGTCAGCAGTTACAGTTTCAGCTGCGATTTCACTAGTTGAAGGAGTGTAGTTTGCAACTTCTGGAGCAGTGAACTTCTTGAAGTTAGCATCGCCGCTAGCTAAAGTCCATGCGCTGTAAGTTACTTGACCAGTTACCTTGTCGCGAGTAGCAGTTCTAGTGAAGGTTGCGCTGTCAGTGTGAGTATCTTCAGCACCTTCAGGCTTCTTACCTTCTGGGTAAACAAGGTGGATAGTTCTAGTTACAGTTCTAGTAGTATCTTCAGTTGCCCAAGCAGGCTTTTCACCAGTCTTGCCATCGTAGTGGTCTTGAGCATGCTCTAAGTTAACAACAATATCTGCATGACCATCAGCGGCAAAGGTAATGTTTTCAGGTAAGTTTTGATCTGGAACTAATTCATAGTTTTCAGGGATACCGTCATTAATGTTAGTTTGAACGGTATCACCAGTCTTACCTGTCAATTCCTTAGTGTTGATTGTCAAGTCGCCGTACTTGTAGATGACGTGAGTCGTGTGATCAAGTGCAGTGTAGGTGATATCAACAGTTTGGTTTTGAGTTGATGGTAAAACATTGTAGCTATCAACGTGAACTGGAGTATGAGTGTAGCCAGCTACTTCTGGGATATCCTTATCATTAATTGCATCCCAAACTTGACTGCCATCTACCTTCCAGTCGCTGTAGTCCCAACTCTTAGTTGCGTCATTCCAAGTTGCAGTTCTAGTGAAGTGAACTTCTTGACTTGCAATAGGTTGAGCATCCTTACCTGGAACATGAGCAATGACAGTTCTAGTAATGGTCTTAGATAAGTCTTTAAGAGTGCTCTTGTCGCTACCCTTAGGAGTAGTTGTGGTCTTGTTCTTATCATCAACTACAGTCTTTCTTACGTAAACCTTGATGGTTTGGTTAGTTTGACCAAGTTCGTGTTCACCTGGAAGAGTTTGGCCAGGAAGTAATTCATAACCGTTAGGGATATTAGTGGTGATTTCAGTGTCGAAGTTGACCTTATCGCCTACCTTGCCGTTAGCACCTTGGTAAGTTTGACCAACTTGACTACCAGTATCAGCGTCAATGTATTCGTAACTTTGAGTAGTTGCAAGACCAGTGTAAGTAATTGTTACTTCATCAGTGTGACCTGCGTTAATTTCATCGGCAGTTGGCGTATGACTTTCAACACTAGCAATGCTTGGAGTGTAGCCAGCATATTGAGGAGCAGTTACGCTAGTCAATTCTGGAATCGTCCAGTCAGTGTAGCCAGTTACCTTATGAGTTACAGCGTCAACCTTAGCTTGTCTAGTTGCAGTAACTGTTTGATCGATGTAGTAGTCTTGACCATCTGGAGCAATTACATGGATTCTTCTAGTTACATCCTTAGTTACATCTTCAGAACCACTTGGCAAGTTAGTAGTCTTGTCATCAATTCTGTGAGTGAAGTAGATGTTCAAAGTAGTGTCGCCATTAAAGGCAGTTGGGAAGGTGTCAGTGCTATCGAATTGGTAGCCTTCACTTTCAAGAGCCTTGCTAATAGCGTCTACATAAGTTTGAACGTTCTTAGGATCAACAGTTGCAGCAGTTTGACCGTCAAGAGTAGTTGAAATTGAACTTGGAATAGTAATAGTTTCGTTGTTATTACTCTTGTCTTTAGCCACGATAGTGATGTGTGACTTAGCTGCTGCATAAGTTACTTCAACATCGATGTCATTGTCGTTAGCAGTGACAGTTTCTTGACCATAAGTATGGGTAGAAACAATTGAGTAACCTGTTGGAGCTGGGGCAACTTCACTTGAAGCATCCTTGAAGGTTGCGTCATCACTAGTCCAAGAAGGATCGTAAATTACTGCACCAGTTGCAAAGTCGATTGTGACACCGCGCTTGAAGTGAGCAGTTTGTTGATCAACTTGGTGACGTTCACCGTTAACCGGAGTTACATAAACAGTTCTAGTTACGGTCTTAGTCATACCTTGCTTAATAGCAGTAATGTCAACACCCTTAGGCATATCGCCCTTGTGGCTATCAATATCGTCACCTGAGTTGAAGTGTTCAATTACGTGATCAACGTTAACAGTTACTTCGTTAGTTTGACCAGGCTTGAAGTTGATAGTTGGCAAAGCTTCACCATCTACTAACTTGTAGCCCTTAGGAACGTTAAGGTCACCATCAGTTAATTGACGACTTTCATCAGTTGTGCCGTTTACAGTTTGAGCACCAACAACAGATACGTTGCCGTTCTTATCGGTGTACTTGTAAATTACACGGCCGACCAAATCATCTGGAGCATAAGTGATTGTGACATCATCATAACTTCCATCAGCCTTAACACCAGTTACAACTAGAGCACTTGAAGTTGGGTGGTAACCATGGATATCTGGAGCGTTAAATGCATCGAATTGGTCGCTGCCTTGTGCAGTCCAGTCACCGTAAGTTACGTCACCAGTAGCTTCATTCTTAGTTGCAGTTCTAGTGAAGTGAACTGTTTGAACTACATCATCATGCTTAGTACCAGTGTATGAATCTGGGTAAGCAAAGTGAATAGTTCTAGTTACATCCTTAGTAGTAGCTTCCTTTACCCAATCAGGCTTGTCGCCAGTATTATCGTAAGTGTCATTCTTAGCTTGAACAGTTACAACAACAGTCTTTTGGCTACCATCAGTTGGATAAGTTACAGTTACGGCAGTTTGGTTAGGATCAGTTAATTCATAACCAGTTGGAACAGTTGTCTTGTAAGTAGAAGTTTGACCAGCCTTGCCGCTGATTGTTTGACTACCTACTTCAGTCCCGTCGCTAGTTTGATAACTAATCTTGCCACTTGCGTCGTTAAGCTTGTAAGTTACGATTACTGGTTCGCCATTTTCTGGCTTAGCATCTGCATCTTGGCCAGTGATTGTAATGTCGCTTGCCTTAACGTCGCCGTCAACGCGTTTTGCTTCAGCACTATCGCCGTACTTAACTTCAGTAGTGTAACCGTCAACGTCACTAACTGGGTAAGCCTTAAATTGACCAGTAGTCCAGTTGCCGTAAATTACGTCGCCAGTTTCTTCATCAACAGTAGCAGTTCTAGTTAAGTGAACGGTTTGAACGATGGTTTGCTTAGTGCCATCAGGACTAACAATGGTAATTGGACGAGTTACATCTGCTTCTAGCATGCCCTTGACTACGCCTGGCTTATTAGTATCTGAGCCGTAAGTAGTCGTGGTGTGGACGAAGTGAAGTGTAATTACGTTACCATCAGTAGTTGCTTCTTTGAACTTGTACTTGTTACCAACAGCACCTTTGATTGCAGCTTCAGCACTAGCCTTGTTCTTATCGATTGTAGCTTGGTCAATGCCCTTAGCGTTATCAACAGTTGTGTTAATGCCACTTGGAGTAATGTCCTTACCACTTGCATCATCATCAACAGCCTTGTAGGTAATTTGACTTGCCTTTGGACTGTAAGTAATGTAAGCAGTTTGTTCACCGTAGTTTTCATCAACTGTGATTGCGCTGACTGGGTTTTGAGTGTAGCCATCGATGTCATCACTTGATACAGCTTCAAAGTTCTTGTCATCACTAGTCCATGGAGTGTAAGTAAGTGCACCAGTTGCACGGTTTACAGTGACATCACGAGTAAATGTAGCAACTTGATCCTTAACAAACTTAGTTTGACCATCTGGAGTCTTGACATAAACGTGACGAGTTACTGTGCGCTTCAAGTCGTAAGTCTTGTCGCTAGTTTCGTCGCTTCCGCCCTTAATTGGGTCAGAGTGTTGAGTCAAGTGAATGATAGTGTCGCTTGGAGCTGTGCCATCAGTAGGAACTGTAATTGTGACAGTTGAAGCTTGACCACTTGCTAAGTCGTAGCCACTTGGAGCGACTGCAGTGTAGTCATGGTGGTCGCCAGCACCAAGACCAGTTACGCTATCGACCTTAACTGGGGTTTCATTATTGTTATCATCAACGTAAATGATGTGAGCAGTTAAGTTCTTGTTAGCGTTGTAGTTGATTTCAACAGTGCTGTTTGCCGTGTCAGGACTTACATCAACTTCTGGAGCATTCTTATCTGGAGTGTAACCAGCAATAGTTGGAGCGTTGAATTCGCTGAACTTGTTGCCACTTACTGGTACCCATGCTGAGTATGAATCAACTGATTTAGTTGCTTCATTGTAGTTAGCAGTTCTAGTGAAGACTACTTGTTGAGTAGTAGTTGATGTAGTGCCATCTGGCTTATGAACATTGATAGTTCTAGTAACTGTCTTAGTTAAGTCACTATCAGTAACACCCTTAGGCTTGTTGTTATTGTCTAAAGTAATGACATCAACTTTAGGTTGAATCTTAATGATGATTGGATCACTAGGTTTGCCTGGAATGGTAATAGTTGTTGGGTTGTTAGTACCTGGAACAACTTCATAACCTGCTGGAATCTTAGTTTGATCAACTTTGACAACTTCACCAGTTTTACCAGTTAAGGTTTGACTACCCTTGTCGTTGCCACCTTCATCTTGGTACTTGATTTCTTGCTTGCCAGAGTTTGCGTTGTAGTAAACATCGACTTGGCTGCCATCTACTGGGTTACCTTGACCATCAACTGCGCTAGCCTTGTTAACGCTAGTTGCTGCAGCTGCTTGTGCATCACCGCTGTATTGAACACTAGAAGTGTAGCCTTCAAGTTGAGGGATATCATATTGATCAAATTCACCATCAGTTGGAGTCCACTTGCCGTAAGTTACAGTGCCAGTAACGTTATCAACTGTTACAGTTCTACCGAAGGTGGTAGTTTGCGTAATAGTTGAAGTATTGCCATCTGGAGTGTGAACAATAATCTTACGAGTTACGCTCTTAGTTAATTGACTTGAATCTACGCCATCAGGTAAGTCCTTGTCACCGCGGTTGTAAGTTGAAGTTGCATGAGCAAAGTGAATTACTAAGTATTGACTTGGCTTAGCTGTAGTATCAACTACATCATCAAACTTAGTTACCACATCAGTACCAACGTACGTGTAACCTAACTTAGCAAGTTGATCCTTAGCAGATTTAACAGCTGCGTTAACCTTGTCGGCATCAACGGCTTCATTAGTTTTACCGGTGATATTGGCAATTGCAGAACCAATCTTAGAAGTAATGTCACTATTATCAGTGTCATCGACTGCCTTGATACCTAATTGAGCATCATCTGCTAAGTAGTGAATAGTCAAGTTTACATTAGAACTATTAGCATCAACAGTTGCAGCATCAATTCCTTGGTCAGTGTGGTAACCATTAATCTTGGTTAATTCAACACTTGCCCATGAACCTTGAGTATTATCACTACCTTTGACATGCCAATCGTTACCTAAAACATAGCGATCAGCACCAGATTTAGTAAGGTCAACAGTTACAGAGCGTTCAAAGGTGACGCTTTGGTCAATTGGAGTAGCAAGCTTGTCACCAGTATAGCCTTCTGGGTAAACGATTTCGATGTGACGAGTTACGGTCTTAGTCATTTGATCCTTGATTGATTCTGGCACATCACTTGGAACTGTTTCTGGCGTGTAAGTCTTTGGATCAGTCTCAACATAAACAGTGATGTCACCGTTTTGAGCTTTAAGAGTGTAACTCTTTTGTAAATTCTGATCAGGAGCAAGTTTATAGCCCGCAGGAATTGTGTAAGTCAAAGGAATTGTCTGATCAATCGTGCCAGTAAATGGAACTGTTTGAACAACAACATTAGTTGCATCATTACGGTAAACAACATTTACTGACGCAGGATTTGCTTCAAAGGTTACATGAACTGCAACATTTTGGTTAGGAAGTGGGGTTTGACTGGCAATAGTATCACCCTTAACACCATCAATATAAGTAGTGTAACCAGGCTTAGCCTTTCCTTCATCAACTGCATCCCATTGTTCAGGACTATTGTCTTTATCAGTGGCGATTGTCCAGTTACCATAACCCGTTACTTCACCAGTTACTAAGTCCTTGTAGACATCACGAGTGAAATGAACTACTTGAGTTTGTGGAGTATCTTGTCCTTGAACATAAATAGTTCTAGTTGAAGTGGTAGTTTCGGTATTAGTTGTATGCTTATGTCTTACATAAACATTAATTGCCTTTGGTATCCCATCTGATGACATGGTGAAGTAACCAGTGTAACTCTCACCAGTGACAAATTCATAATTATCACCATTGTTAAGGTTAGCGTCTAACCATGCACGGCCATAATTGTAGTTAAATCTGATACCTGTAGTTACAGTTTCCTTAGCCTTTGGTTGAACTACTGGTTTACCATCAACAGTCACAGTTTCAGTCTTACCAATTGCAGTATTTGGAGTCTTTGAATCTACATCATAGATATAAACAGGAACAGTTTGACTAGCAACCTTATATCTTATAACCAAGTTAATCTTAGTTGGGTTTGTACTATTAATTAATGTAGAATCAATGTTCATTGATGGAATTGCAGTCCAAGCAGGTTGACCATCAGTACCATCATGACCATCAATCCTATCGAAGGTATAACCAGTTGGAGCAGTTGGAATAGCTTCATATGGCATAGCCAAACTTGTTGAAGTTGTACCATCTGAGTTGACCATTACCCAGTCAGTGTATTCGACTGCCTTAGTAACTAAGTCAATCGTTGCAGTTCTCTTTAAGATGTAGCTTTCGTTAGTTGAGTAGTCAAGTCCAGCACTGTTGTTATCACCAAACTTGTAGCTAATAGTCCGGTAGATAATCTTGTTCAAAGGATCAACAGTAATGCCCTTAGGAGTTGAATCATTATCCTTCAAAGTCAAAGTAGTGTGCTTGAAGTGAAGTACATATTCACTTGGGTTAGATTCATCAACTCCTGGTACAAAGGTGTATCCAAGACCTTGAACCTTATTGATAATAGCTTGTTCAATAGTTTGAACTTGAGTTGAATCAAGAGCTTGACCTGATTGGTGAGTAATTGAAGTGGTAATTCCGTCAATTGGAATTGCAACACCCTTGTTATCATCATCAACAGCCTTGAAGTTTAAGGTAGTTGCATTAGCAACATAAGTTACGTGAACATCGTAGCTCTTAGAAGCACTAGTTACAGTTTCCTTTTGAAGAGCATTATTACCTTGTTCAGCTGGGTTTGAACTATTTGAAGTTACTACTCGGTTGTAGGTAATACCGTTATAAACAATTGGATCTGGAGCTTGTACATAGCCAACTAAGTTCCAACTACCTGTAGACCAAGCACCTGTACTCTTGATTGCACCAGTTACTGCATCAAAGGTAATGGTACGAGTCAAGGTGACTGGTTGCTTAATTACTTGATCTGCTTGACCTGGCTTAGAAATAGTAATGGTTCTAGTGATAGTCATTGAGGTTGCTTCTTTGTAAGCATCATCAGATAATGGCCAGTCACTTGGAGTAGAACTAAGCTTGTGCTTCAAATAGATTACTGTGTCAGCAGTTGGAGTGCCGTCAGTTGTGAATTGAACTGAAGTTGGCAAGTTAGCCGTTCTTGCAGTATCAAGTTCATATCCCTTTGGAATTACTGGGCTAATTGCAACATTTTGACCAGTTGTACCGTTGACAGTATCAATACTAATTACTGAATCGTTGTTATCAGAATCCTTCATGATAACGCGAGCAGTTTGAGCATTAGCAGTGTACTTGATAGTTTCTTCATCATTCTTAGTAGTATCTGGGTCAACAGTTACTTGTTCAAGGTGATCAGCAGTGCCAGTGTAGCCAGCAACTTGTGGTGCATTGTAGAAGGCCCACTTGTTACCATCAACTGGAGTCCAAGCACTTAAGTCGTACTTACCAGTGTCTTGGTTATAAGTTGCAGTTCTAGTGAAGCTTACACTTTGAACAACATCATCATGAGTGATGCCTTCGAAGTGAATAGTTCTAGTGATAGTTTCTGACAAGGCATCAGTCAAGTCACTTGGCTTGTTAGCGTCAGTGTAAGTAATTTGTCTTACGTAAATCTTAACTGGAGTGTTGTTAGCAGTGATAGTTACGCTAGTTGGGATTGATGAATTATTTGCTAATTCGTAACCCTTTGGCAATGTTCCTGCGTAAGTAGTGTTTTGACCAACAATACCAGATACAGTATCAGTCTTAACTGTCTTACCAGTTGCGATATCAACGTATTCGATGCTTTGGTTGGTGTTTTCATTACCCTTGTATGATACGTAAACATCAGTACCATTTTGTGGGATGTTGTTTGAAACAGTAACATCTGCACTTGCAACTTGAGTAGCTGCAGTAGTTTGATCACCCTTGGTACTGCCGGCGTATGACTTGTAGCCGTCAACTTGAGGGATGTCAAATTCATCAAACTTAGCAACTGACCAGTCAGAGTAAGTTACTGCACCAGTTACAAGGTCCTTAGTAGCAGTTCTTGAAACAGTAGCGTGTTGAACGTAATCGTGAGTGGCATTAGTAGTGTCAGTCAAATGAATCGTTCTAGTTACTTCCTTGACAAAGTCGTCTTCAGTACCAGCACCAGTGTGATCTTTATCAAGAGTTTCAGTCTTGTGCTTGAAGTGGATTACTAATTGACCTTGACCACTTTCACCAAACTTAGTTACAGGGTCAAAGCTTACATAGTCGTACTTGTCAGCTAAAGCAGTCTTAGCAGCAGTAATTGCTGAAGTGATTTGAGCTGGGTCAATTGCAGCATCAGTCTTACCGCTAAGGGCTGCAATTGCTGGCTTAATCAAGTCAGTAATATCAGAACCATGGTTGTCATCATCAACAGCCTTAACTACTACACTTTGATCTTCTGGAGTGTAAGTTACGTTAACAACGCTGTCGTTTGAATCAGCAGTAATAGTTTCTTCAGCTAAATTACCATCAATGTTAGTCTTGTAGCCAGTCTTTTCTACTGGAGTTACTGCACTAAACTTGACGCCGTCAGGTCCTACAGTTACGTCTTTACCTGAAGCTGAACTTACTGAAGCTATCCAATCGCTATAAGTTACCTTGCCGCTTGCTGCGTTAACAGTGGCAGTTCTTGTGAAAGTAATGCTTTGCTTTTGAGTTGAGATTGTACCGTCTGGACTAATCGTGTTGATAGTTCTAGTTACAGTCTTAGCCAATTGGATGTTGCTTGGAACATTGCTGTCACCTTCATGGTAAGTGTGAGTGCCAGTGATGACATGAACTTCGATTGTTTGACCATCGCCGTCACCAACAGTGTAAGTTGCTGGAGCTGGCTTGTTTGGATCAATTTCATAGCCATCTGGGAGGCCGCTTTGAGCATCAACAGGAATAGTTGCACCAGTCTTACCTGAAATAGTCTTGTTACCTACCTCTTTACCAGTTGAGTCAACATATTTAACTATGACATCGTGGTTGTTGGCAGTATAAGTAATGATATCAGTTTCATCATTATCATATGCAGAAACAGTCTTACCATTAATTGTTTCAGGACTTGCAGTATAGCCAGTCTTAGCTGGAGCAATGAAGTCTGCCCAAGTAGTATCACCAGTTGGAGTCCAATCACTGTAAATTACGCTGCCATCAACATTATCAACAGTAGCAGTTCTAGTAAAGGTTACACTCTCAGCATCAACAACTGAAGTTGCACCAGTTACAGGGTCAACGACCTTGATTGTTCTAGTAATGGTCTTAGATAAATTGAACTTGCCTGGGTTCTTAGTGTCATATTGAGTAGTGTTGTGATCAACAGTTACGTAAAGGTCACTTGGCTCAGCACTCAATTTAACGCTAGCTGGAATATTTTGACCAGGAACTAACTTGTAGTTAGCTAAGTTCCACTTAGATTGATCAATTGTTACATTCTCGCCAGTCTTGCCTGAGTAAGTTACAGGACTAAGAACTTCTTGACCAGTCTTAGCATCAATGAAGTGAACCTTGAAGCTTTGGTCATTAGCTTGGTAAGTTACGTTAACGTCACTTGCCTTACCTGCTGTAATTTCATCAGCAGTTACTTGATGAGCTGTAACTTCAGTTGAATTAGTAGAATCAACTTGTGAAGTGTAACCATCATATTGAGGTGCACCATATTGGTCAAAGCTTGGAGTAGTCCAATCACCTTCAGTCACCTTGCCAGTGACTAAGTCGCGAGTCAAGGTTCTAGTTGCAGTAACAGTTTGCTTGTAGTTATAAGTCTTGCCATCAGGAGTAGTTACGTGAATAATTCTCGTAATTTCCTTAGTGGTTGCTTGATCACTATCAGTTGGAGTTACTGGGCTAGTCTTGTGAGTGAAGTGAACAACTACATTGCCATTTTCATCAGTTTCGGTCTTTTCAAACTTGTAGTTATCACCAACTGCAGACTTAATACCTTCAACAACACCATCAATTTCAGTTTGGGTAACAGTTTGGTCACCTGCATGGCTGATTGAAGTTTGCAAAGTGCTTGGTAAAGTGATGTCCTTGCCTTCAGTATCATCGTAGGCCTTGAAGTTCATACTTGCGGTCTTAGTAGTGTAAGTAAGAGTTACAGAACTGTCTTGACTGTTTTCATCGACTGTCAAGCTTGGAACAGCACTTGGAGTTACTAAGCCTTCACGGTCAGCTGGAGTGTAAGCTTCAAGAGTTGCTGGTTGCCAGTCGCCGAAGATTACGGTCTTAGTTGCTTCATTGTATTGAGCAGTTCGCTTAATAGTTACAGTTTGATCGAAGTCGTCATCCTTAGCGCCCTTGTAGCTAGTTGGGTAAACAAAGTGGATGTGACGAGTAATGGTCTTTTCTAAGTCGTCCTCAGTTAATGGAGTACCATCGCTCTTCTTTACACCATCAGGGATGTGATCTGGGTCAACATCGTCAACCTTTTGGCTAACCTTGATAATTACATCATCGTGGTCAGTTGCACCAAAGTCTAAGCTTGCTGGAACTGTCTTAACTTCAGAATCAGCAGCAATTTCGTAACCTTCTGGAACAGCTGCATTAGTTGCAACGCCAGTTTGACCAGCCTTAGCATCAACAATCTTATCTGAAACTAAAGCACCAGTCTTGTCGTCAACGAACTTGATGTGACCAATTACACGTTCAGGCTTGTAAGTTACAGTGATTTCAACATCCTTAGCAGTTTCTGGAGTCAAAGCTACTGCAGGAATAGTTGCAATAGTTGCCTTAAAGCCAGCCTTTTCAGGACTAGTTACATCATCCCAACTACCTGATTGAGTCCAGTCGCTGTAACTAATTACCTTACCATCCTTATCTAAGGTGGCAGTTCTAGTAAAGGTTACTTTTTCTACACTATCATCAGCAACCTTATTACCGTTTTCATCAACGAAGTGGATAGTTCTAGTTACTGATTTTTCTAAGTCATCCTTAGTTAACTTAGATCCATCACTCTTCTTTGCGCCATCTGGAATGTTAGTTGGAGTAGCTTCTTGGGTGTTCTTAGTGTAAGTAATATGAACATCCTTGGCTTGACCACTAGCAATTTCGTCAGCAGTTACCGCACGGCCAACAACATTATTTCCGCTTCCATCTACATCAATGTTAGTGGTGTAGTTCTTATATGAAGGAGCAGTGTATTGATCAAAGCTTGCACTTGACCAAGCTGAGAAGCCAGTAACTTTTTTAGTGTTCATGTCAATAGTTGCAGTTCTAGTTACAACAACTGTTTGAGTGAAGCGAGTTTGGTTATCTTCCGGATCAGTAGTGTAGATAGTTCTAGTTACGGTTTGAGTTAAGTCTTTTTCACTTAAGTCAGTACCGTCATCCTTCTTAGTACCTTCAGGAATAGTGTCGTGAGGACCAACAGTTTGACTTACGCGCTTGAAGTTCATGTCAAGGTATTGCATTACCTTGTCGTCAGTGTCGTAGTCAACTGGCATGTCTTCGCCAACGTATTGGTAACCTTGCTTAGCTAATTCATCCTTGATCTTGCTAATAGCACTGCGTAAATCAGTTGAATCAATTGCAGCTCCACTCTTGCCGTGGAAGACGCTAGTTACATCTGATGGAACAGCGATATCAACAGACTTAGAAGAATCAGTAACATCGTGCAAACGAATAGTTAAGTCTTGGTCGCCTGCTGTGTAGTTGACAACAACGAACTTGTCTCTGTCTTCTGCAGTTACGTCGATTGCTCCAACGCTTGGATCAGTTGCAGCAACAGTTGACTTGTAACCTGCTACTTCTGGAACACTAATTGCGTCAAAGTGACTATCACTTGAAGTCCAAGCAGTGTAAGTAATTGCACCAGTTGCTTCATTCAATTGAGCTTGACGAGTAAAGTGAGCAACTTGAGTGTAAGTTTGACTTGCTTTACCTGGTTCATTGATAATAACCGTTCTAGCTACAGTTCTAGCTAAATCACTATCAAGAACGCCATGAGTCTTAGCTTGATCAGTAGTTAAAGTATCAATCTTTTGGTGAACGTAAACAGTGATTGGATCAGTTGCTTGGTCACCAGCAGCAATATCAACTTCGCTAGGAACCTTTTGACCATCATCTAAGACATAGCCATCAGGTACTGAAGTAGTGAAGTTAGTTACCTTTTCACCAGGAGCACCAGTAACAGCATCAGTCTTAACAACTTGCTTAGTCTTGCTATCAACGTAGCGGATTTCAGCAGACTTTTGGCTGGCCTTGTAAGTTACGTTAACAGTTTCGTCACCTGGCTTAGTTGGAGTTTCACTAGCAACAGTGTCTTTTGGAGCACCGTCAACTAAAGTGGTATAGCCAGCTTGCTTAGCAGGAGTGTATTCCTTAAATGCTGCGTTTGCTGGATCATCAGCTTCCCATGCAGTGTAAGTTACAGTATCTGTAGCACGGTCGATGATGGCACTTCTATGCATTTGAACTGTTTGAGTTTCAGTAGTAGTTGAACCATCGATCTTGTGAACAGTAATTGTTCTAGTTGCATTACCAGTTAAGCTTTGAGTGATTAACTTCTTAGTAGCGTCATCTGGATTGTCATTTGGACCAATCGTATCAGTGTGATGCTTTACATAAACTGGGATAATAACAGTCTTGCCATCTGTTGAGAAGGTAATGTTCTTCTTAGCATCAGTTGGGTCAACGAAGTCATAACCATTCGGTGCAGTTAAGTCAAATTCCTTAGTTTCACCGGATGGACCAGTTACATCTCGAGCAGAACCAATTTCTCTACTAGTTTCAATATCCTTGAAAATAATTTGAGCTCGAGCACCGTTTTCGCCTTTGACATAAACACTAATCGGATTATCAACAGTAGAAAACTTGTTGCTTTCATAATTAGTAAAGTTTTGGCCAGAAACTAATTCGTAGCCACTTGGAACATTACCGTTAATCTTGTCAACAACACCGCTACCAAGAGCATCCCCAACATGACCACTAATTGAAGTTGTACCCACTTTAGTACCATCTTCAGTTACGTAGTTAATAATTTGAGTGGCATCTCCTGCTTCGTAAGTTACAGTGTTTTCAAGAGTAGCTGGAGTATTGTTATCAATAGTTACGCTTGAAACTTCCTTAGCAGCATTGCCATCAACCTTTGAAGTGTAACCAGTGTATTGGTCAATGTTAAACACAGGAATTGCTCCAGTCCAATCAGTGTAACCAATAATCTTCTTAGCTACCTTGTCATAAATTGCCTTACGAGTTGCAGTAACAGTTTGGGTTTCATCATGGTCACCCTTAGTTGGTTCACCCTTAACGTGAACAGTTCTAGTAATGGTCTTTTCCAAATCTTCTGGAGTTACACCTTCAGGAAGTTGCCCCTTACTATCTTCTTCAGTTTGGTGAGTGAAGTGAATGGTAATCCATTGATCAGTAGTCTTGTCATTATCGTAAGTATCAATAGTGTTGTTACCTGCAAATTTATAGCCTTCATCTTCAAGAGCCTTAACAATCTTATCAATTGCGCCTTGGAGCTTATCTTGGTCTACTGGAGTGCTACTGGTACCTGAAATTTCAGTAGTGTAACCACTTGGAATAGTAATTTCAGATGCGTTATTTGTATCGTCAACAGCCTTCAACTTAATGTTTTGGGTGTTGTCAGTGTAGTTGATAGTAATGTTAGCGTCAGCTGTGTCTGCAGTAACTGATTGACTAGCAACTGTAGCAGTAGTTGGTACGTAACCAGCAATTGTTGGTGCATCATATTCTGCCCAAGTGCCGTTTGCTGAGTTATCATCAGTTACCCAAGCAGTTGCAGTTTCAGGAATAACTTGACCAGTTACCTTATCAAACTTGATAGTTCTATGGAAAATAACAGTTTGCTTAATTACTTGAGGTGTCTTTTCACCAGGACGGTTAACGGTAATAGTTCTAGTAACTTCCTTAACTACTTGGTCACGTAAGTTTTCTGGAACATTGTCCTTAGTGTAAGTATCTTGCCCAGCCTTAACGTAGATAGTACCAGTAGGTAAATCTTTGTCTTGGAAGTGAGCAATAATACTTTGACCATCTTCACTAAAGGTTACGTTTTCTGCCTTCTTAGTGGTGTCTTGTTCGTAACCTGCTGGGACTTCAAGATTTTCTGAAGAATCTTGGTTTGATACACCAGTAATAGTTTGGGTACGAACAGTCTTACCAGTTGCTGAGTCAACATAGTTGATAACCTGTGTCCGCTTTTGGTTATTGTATGAAATATATACGTGAATCAAGTGTGGAGTGTTGTTATCAATTTGAATGATTGGAGTTACTTCTGCAACTGAAGGAGTGTAGCCAGTGTAAGCAGTTGGAGTGTAGTCTGGCAAAGTGTCAGCATACCCATCTGCTGCATGATTCTTGTTGTATTCGCTATTAATTCTCCAATCTGAATAACCCAAAACTTCATGAGTATATTGGTTGACCAAAGCATCTCTAGTCAAACGAACTTTTTGTACCTTAACAAGCTTAGGTTCACTAGTACCGGGTGCAGTTTCATAGATATCACGGATAATATCAGTACCTAAGTCAGCATCAGTTAACTTAGTACCATCTTTCTTAGTAGTACCTTCTGGAATATTTCCTTCTGGAACTGTAGAAACCTTACGGTAGTATACGTGGAAAGTATCCGCATCAATTGGTTCGCCGTTAGACTTTTGAACCACTTGGCTTGGAACAACAGTAATTGGGTGACCAGTTACAGTATCACTACCAACTTCAACGCTGATATAACCATCTACTTGGTCAATTGCCTTTTCACTGAAGACTGCATCTGCGTCAGTCTTAGGAGTCCATTCACCAAAGACAACCTTTTGAGGTAAGTCCTTAGTTGCTGGGTAAACAGTGACAGTTCTGACAAAGTTAGCAGTTTGATTAATGTACTTGTCTTGATCTTGGCCTGCAGTTGTCAGGTGTTCAATAATTTGACGCTTAACAGTCTTTTGTAAGTCATCTGCAGTCACACCAGTTGGCAAGTTCTTATCAGTGTATGAGTAAGTAGTACCTTTACGTTGAACAGAAACAACAACTGGAACGTCGTCAGTAGTTACGTCAACTTGAGTTGGAATTTCAATACCTGGGGTCAATTCGTAACCGTCTGGAACATTACCCTTAATGTCAACTGTTACTTGGGTACCAACTTTACCTGGATCTGAGTCAAATGAGCCGACAATCTTACCAGTATCCTTATCTTGGTACTTGATAGTTCTAGTCGCATCTTGTGCGTCATAGTAAACGTCAACATTTTGACCAGGAACGGTGTCAGCCGTAATGTGTTGTGCATCAACGTCGTATGCGGGTACTAATTGGTAATCAGTATCGCCACTCTTAGCTGAAATTGGAGTCCCTTCACCAAATCTAGTAGTCCAGCGAGACTTGTAGCCCTTTTGTGGAGAAATAGTGAAAGTACTACTTGAACCAGACCATGGGTTGTAGCTAATTACTTTCTTAGTAACAGGATCGTAGTTAGCAGTTCTAGTTGCAGTAAAGTCTTGGTTAACAGTTTGAGTTGAACCATCGGTATTATGAACAGTGACAGTTCTCTTAACGGTAGTTTCAAGATCTGAAGCTTTAATTGGGCTGCCATCAGGAATATGACCATGATCAATTACGTCAGTCTTGTGATCGAAGTCTAATTCAACAATTTGATCAACCTTAGAATCAGCATCAAAATTAGTTGGAATTACTGGATTCTTGGTAATCATGGTGTAGCCATTAGATTCAAGGTATTGCTTAATAGCGTTGATTGCACTTTGAACTTCAGTTGTATCAACAACAGCCTTACTCTTACCAATAATTGAAGTCATAATGCCACGAGGAATAGCTAATTCGGTCTTGCCATTGTCGTGAACATCATAGGCCTTAATTAAAATCTTTTGATCATTTGCAATATAACTTACGTGGACATTAATGTCGCTACTATTTGGAGTTACTGCTTGACTGTCTAAAGTACCACCGTTTAATACACGACTGTAGCCATCAATACTTGCCGGTGCAACAGTGTCTGGTACTGCATTAAAGCTTTGGCTGTCATGATCGTACTTAGTAGTAGTCTTGCCATTTACTAAGTCAGTATCAGTGGTGTAAGTTAAACGTTACCTTGTCACTATAATTAATTGTGCTGCCATCTGGCTTAGTACCATCAATAGTTCTGTTGATATCCTTAGTGCCAGTTGTAGTCTTATGCATGTGCTTTACATAGTAAACAGTCAAGGCAGGAGTAGTGTCACTAAGGGTGATACTGTCACCTAACTTGTTGTTTTCATCAGCCCATTCATAGTTTGAAGGTAAAGCTTTTTCAGCGTCAGTGTAAGTGTGAGTTTCACCTACTTTGTTATTAAAGGTGAATGACTTAACAACCTTATTGCCGTCATCTTGGTCTTCCAATACCACTTGGAAAGTAGTTGAAGATGGTGCATAGTTAATGGTTACACTTTCTGGGGTAGTGCCAGCCTTAATGTAAGCATCATCAATTGTGACTGCGTTAACACTTGATCTATCAGGAGCATAACGAGCAATTTCTGGTAAGAATGCTTCACCATAATTAAGTCCTGGTAAAGTTGCGCTCGCTTGACTAGTACCCTTAACTACCCAAGGAGTGTATGAGTAAGTATTAGTTACTAAGTCCTTAGTTGCAGTTCTAGTAAAGGTTGCAGTGTCAGTTCTAGTTACAGACTTACCGTTGACAGTATAGCCAGCTTTACCTGCAAAAGCTTGAGCATGGGCTTCGTCTGGGAAGTTAACAGTAACAGTTCTACTAATAGTCTTTTCTAGATCTTCAGCATCAGTTGGCTTGTTTTCTGGAGTAAAGCTTTGAGTGTTGTGAGTGAAGTAAAGAGTAACAGTTTGATCAGCATAAGTAGTCGGGTTTGCAGTTGGAGTTTGAGAATCAAACTTGTAGTTTTGACCAGCTAACTTTTGCTTAATAGAATTAATGTATCCACTTAAAGTAGTTTGATCAATGGTAGTACCATCTTGGCCTTCCATGGTGGTACTTAAATCACCTAAGGAAATTGGCTTATTGTTATCAGACTTATCAACAGCAACGATTTGGATTACACCATTTTCGTTGTAATTAATAGTAAATGATTCGTTTTGAGTATTTTCGTTAACTACTTCTGCGTTAATTGAAGCAATAGTTTGTTGCTTAGTGTTATCAGTTACAGTTGGGGTGTATTTAGTAATTGCTGGTAATAAATCATCACCACTAGTTACACCAGGCCAGTTTTGGTTAGTGTATTGCCAGTCAGTAGTTTGCCAAGTACCATCACTCTTCAAACTTACAGTTCTAGTCATAGTAGTTGTGTAAGTTCTAGTAACAGTTTGACCATTAACAGTAGTAGTTACACCATTACCATCATGTGCCTTCAAAGCAGTAGCATCAACATTGTAGCCAGTTGGGAAGTTAACAGTAACAGTACGAGTTACAGTCTTTTGAACATCTGGCTTCTTGGTACCTGGATCTTGGTAGTAAACATCGACAAATTCATCATTAGTAGTAGCGTCAATAGTTTCTTCAGGAACATTACCATCAGCGAGGATAGTTGGGTCAGTAGTCTTGCTGTTAATAGTCTTAGTGTAAACAGTAACCTTATCTGGAACTGAAGGTACTGAATATGCTGCCCATAAACTGTCGTCAGGCTTGTAAGCACTAGTTGAAATAATCTTCTTATCTACTTCATCATAAGTAATGGTTCTGTAAAAATCGATTGGTTGCGTTGTTGTTTCAACAGTACCATCAGTCTTGTGAACTCTAATAGTACGAGTTACAGTCTTGACTACGTCACGGTAAGTTACACCATCAATTGGGGCAGATTTATCCTTATCTGGGAAGTCACCTGGAGTGATAGTTCTTTGATTGTGAATGTAACGGAATTCAACATGTAAGTCAGTAAAGTTAGGCTCACCAGAAATTAAGTAAAATACTGATCTACCCCAAGCATATTCTTGGCCGTTATTATCAACTAAGACTTTCTTATCTAGTTTCCAGCCTGCAGGAATCTTACCCTCAGCCATTGAGTCTGGATAATCACTTTGACTATAGATTTGTCCTTCATTTGGTGTATATACTGGGCCACGACCTAAGTCAATATCCGAAATTCCAGAATCAGTTGGAAAGACAGCCTTAACATCAAGTGAGTCCACAACAGTAGCATCAACTTCAGCAGCCCGACGACGACCATCCGCACCAGTCATCGTTAAGATTGATAAAGGTCCATTATCTGAATTATCTGGCTTCTTAGTATAGGTAATTGTTGGTAAGAAACCAGTTCCTGCGTTAGAATAACGAGCTTTAGTAATGTGACCAGAAATTTCAATTCTACCAGATGAAGACTTAGCTGGAAGTGAATCAATTGATACAGCAACATACTTAACCTTGGACCAATCTGTGATTTGATCAGCAGTTTGCCAAGTAGAAAGATCAGGCTTACCACTAACTTCAGTATTATCCATATTGAAGTCGCCAGTGTAGTAGTAGGCTTTGGCACCCTTTAAATTGCTTGGCAAAGTAATTGGACCTGATAGTTGGAAGTCCAATTCGTTTCCATGTTTGTTTATTTGTGGAATTTCTGCCACTGAAACAATTCCCTTAACTTCATCAGAAGCTTGGTTGTTCAAAGTCCAACCAAATGAAACAGTATGATCCTTGAAGTGATTTGGATTGACATCTGTTTTTACAATATCTTTCCAAGCACCATTATCAACCTTAGCAGAAGTTACCGTGTTAACAATATCACCACTGTTAACTTTAAAGGTTAAATCAGATACGTGGTAAAGATTAGTGGCATCCCCAGCCAAGTCAAGCAATTTCTGCGCATCATCACTAGTTGCTTTAAGATTCAAAGTTGTATCCATTGGTGTAGTTGACTTGATATAAACTGCCCCTTTATAATCGCCAGCAATCATATCAAGTCCTGGAACCGCACCAATGTCGTATTGATCATTGATACCATCTTCATCTTTTGGCCAAGTGTAGTATGACTTAGTTCCACTATAGTCAACTTTAATTACTTGTTCGCCTTCTGAGTTAATAAAGGTTGAAACTTTAGGAATGGCAGTGTTACCACCAGCAGTAAAGTTGCCTGCACCTAATCCTGGCGTATTACGGTAAGTAATACCCTTTGGTAATACATAGTAAATAATAGGTTCATATGAACTATATCCACTAGCAGTCTTACTTGAATTGTCATATAACCCACGAATATTCCAACCGGATTTATCACCAGCTTGAACACTAGTATCAGGCAAAGCTTCAAATTTAAGTGAGGCAGAAGTTTCATCAACTGTTTGAGTCAAAGTTGCAATTGGTGAGTTAATTACAACGCCTTGGGCATTAGTTGACTTAAATTGGAAAGTAGCAGTTAATTGATCACCAATATTTGACTTAGTTTCACCAGTAGCTGCATTCTTATTTACTACATGACCATAGAAAGTAAATTCATTATATTTATCAAAGTAGTGTCTAACAATTGTAGCTGAAGATACTTGATCTGGAGTTAACACAATGCTTACTACTGCAGAAGCAGGATTGGCATTTTCAATTGTACCACCTGCATCAATCTTACCAGTCTGAGTAGAACCATCTGCACGAGTTAAAGTATAGTGATATTCATTAATTAAACTAGTACCTTCCATGTATGCTGCACTTGGAGTACTTAATTTATAAACATTAAGCTTCTTGTCAAAGGTAAAGTTTAATGTGACATCCCCATCTTTAGTGGTGAAGTTTTGGGCAGTACCATTATCAAATCTAAATGATCCTTCACTGTCATCAGGTTCAGCATCTAAGAACAATTTTTCATTGTTTCTCTTAGGTGCCTTATATGAATTTACACTACCATAGTTTGTGCTGATAGCGGATTCGTCTGTAGGCATACCTGTAGTTGGATCAATAGTCTTAGAAGCTTGCTTAGCGCTATCAATACTGCTTTGACCTAACAGAGTTTTATTAAATGTTGAGTCACCAGTATATGAAATAACGATTGGCTTGCCAGTAGAATCATAGTTATTAATTTTTTCAATTTTAACAGGACCTGAGGCCCAAAGGCTAGTATCAGAAGCTGGTGTTGCTTGGGTAAATTTACCAATCAAGCGATAAGATGGTTGAGGTTTATCTTGGTACATAATACCGTAACCCTTATCAATCTTAATTACGATATCTTTACCTGGAGCTTCCTGAGTAATGTGATAACCAGCACTATCCCAACCATTGGCTTTCATAGTTTCGTCAATATTCAATTGATAGCCTTCTGGAGTTGGAATAGTAATAGTAGTACCTAAGTTAGTACCACCATAAATTCCCCAATAGACACCATGACCATTGTTAGGTGGTAATGATGAATTATCCCAAATATGTAAGAATGCTGAGAAGTCTTTCCCTGCAACAGCTTTTGAAGTACCGGAAGCATAAGGATCTTCACCTTGACCAGCTACTAAGCTGGAGTCGTCAGAAACTCTAGCAAAACTGATTTCTTCACTTAAGTGAGTAGTAAAGTCTGCAGAACCTTCTTGTTTATCTTTATCTTGTTCTGGATTTTCGCCACCACCAATAACGGCTTTAATTTGGAAAGTCTTATCTCCTAAATCAGAAGATGAAACGTTATACACTTCTGGTGCATTGTCACCTTGTACAATCCAATAACCATTATTTTGGTATTCGAAGTAAACAGTTACCAAACTTTCGATGTTATTTGATAAGCTGTAAGTTTCAACTAAGTACTTTCTGCCATCAGAGCCAGTAATAGTTGCTTCATTTTGTGCAGTAACTGAAGCTGGTAAGTCAGCTTGAGCACCTAACTTACTTGGTGTAAATCCCTTAACATAAGGAAGGGTGATCTTAACAGTATCTCCAGCTTTACCTGGGAATGATACAGCTGCTACATAGTAACCTGGCTGCACATCAACCCCAGGGTTAACAGCACCCATTGGGTGATTTGCATCCCCGCCGCGAGTATAGAATTGGTTACCACCAAGGAAAGTTACCTTAATGTTACGTCCTTGAATAGCGTTAGTATTAGTACTGTCAGTAACTACAAAGTTAGTATTAGCTTCACGCTTAGTACGATTTAAAGTTTGATCACCACTAGTAGAAACTTCATTTGCATTTGTTACTGCAGTTGTAGCTGATTGATTTGCTACTTGTTCGATACCATTTGGAGTTGATTCTGAAGTAGAAATAGTTTCAGTATCAGCACCAGTAGTATCAGCTGTATTAGCACTAGTTGGTGTTTCTGCAATTAAGCTAGTAGTAAGATCAGCAACTGAAAGTGCATCTTGAGTTTTCACCTTCACAACATTCAAGCTATTATTAACAGGTTGTGTTTCCTGTGTTTGCTTAGTAGCCCCTGCTTCACTAGTCTTAATTTCTTGTGCTTGTTCTTGCTTTTTCGCATTATCACTTAAAGCCTTAATATAAGCTTGCTTTAAGTTAGCTAAAGCAGTATCAACTTCAGTTTGTAAAGCGTTGTCATTATCAAGAATAGATTTTACAGAAGTTAACTGTGAAGCCAGTTGAGTCTTTACTTCACTCTTAATAACTTCATCATAAAGCTTTTGTAAATCTGTCTTATCAGCCTTCTTAACTGAAGAACTAGTTGAGCTAGATACAATTTCTTTATTCAGCTCACTTCGTGCCGATGACGAACTTGCTGAACTTGTCTGCTCAGTACTTTCTGAACTAGATTGACTTAACGGAGTTGTGGTAGCTTGTGCACCAGATCCCATAAATCCAAAATACAATGAAGTAGAAAGCAAAACACTCGTCAAGCCAGCAGAAAACTTACGAAAACCGAAGTGTTGAACTTGTCTTGACGACTGCTCCATTTTATTTCGGAAATTATTTTTTGAAACTCCCATTATAATAACCTCCCACGGGAATATTCCCTTTATTACAATAGATATATTTGTTGTAGATTGTATTTAATTAATATTAATTTATACAATAATAACTTTTACAACATACGTTACTATTTTACCACTTTAGAGGTATGTATATCTCATTTATACATAAAAAATAATAATATTTTCACTTTGAAAAGCTACATAAAAAGAACCATATATTTCTATATGGTTCTTTTTATTGGTTATACTAGTTCATCATATAAGTCTAGCATTTCCTCATCATCTGGAATTAACTTCAAATACTTTTGAAGTAAGTCTTTCAATACCCCTCGTTCTCCATCAATATTAAATAGTCGAATCATATCTTTCAAAAATTCAGCGTTATTTTGCAAGTTTGGATAAGCAAGCAAGAATTCTTTGCGTGACTCTTGATATTTTTCCAAATGATAGAGTGAAACTGCAATATTCCACCTAGCTTGTGGCTCAAGATTTTCATCATCAATCTCTTGGAACAAGTGCAAGTTTTCTTCGTCTTTTTTCAAATAAAGATATAGGTTTGATAATTGAACTCGTAAATCCATATTTTCAGGGGCAAAGGTCAAACCTTTTTTGAGCATATCAACTGCAAGTTCATATTTAGTACTATTAGCCGCTACGCGCCCGATTAAGGCGTAGAGAGTCTCATCGTATTCATTATAGGTTAAACCTGTTTGAGCCGTTTCTAGAGCCTTTTCATTATCACCATTTGCTTCATAAGCTTGTGCAAGTAATGGATAGGCATTTACATAATCATTTGCCTGCTCTAATACACCCGTCAAGTATTCAATCGCCTTTTTATAATCTTTTGTACTTAACAGAACTAAGCCAGCTTCATATCGCGTATCAATATCAATAAAGTCCTGTCCATATTGTTTGATTATTTCACTGGCTTCTTCATAGCGACCTAATTTAGCTAAACTAGCAAAAATCCTCTCGCGTAAATTAATTTCTCCAAAGTGCTTCTGTCTAGTAGCTAAATCTTGATAGTAGTGCAATGCCAATTCATTTTTACCAGTTGAATAAGCTAATTCGGCTAGTCCAAAAATAATTGCATCTTCTTTAGGAGCTAATTCATGTGCTTCTTGTAATTTAGCTTGAGCAGTTTCAAGCAAACCAAGTGATTGATAATAATCCGCTTGTACTAATAAACTTTCCAAATAGCTATCACTATTTTCATCAATACTATAAAGTAAGCTTAAAGCATCATCATCTTGACCATCATTCAATAAGATCTCGGCTAGATAAACTTTAAACAAGTCCTCTTCAGGATTCTTAGCAATCAATGCACGGTAAACATCTTTTGCCATATCACTAAAACCCATATCTGTTAAGTTCTCAGCCAAAGCTGCGAGAAGCTCACTACTGTCAGAATCAAGTGCCTTTTTTAAAAGGATATTATTTTGAGAAAAATCATGTTTTTCAATTGCATCAAGCAGTTGCTCAGAATATGACATCAATTGATCCTTCTTTCTAAGTAAATTCGCTCTTTCTATCTTAACAGCTTCAAGTAATTTAAGAAATTAAAAAAGCCTAGGAAAACCTAGACCTTTTAAAAGTTAAGTAAAAATTACTTAACAGCATCCTTAAGAGCCTTACCAGGCTTGAATGCAGGAACCTTGCTTGCAGGGATTTCGATTTCAACACCAGTTTGTGGGTTACGACCCTTACGAGCTGCACGGTTACGTACTTCGAAAGTACCAAAGCCGATTAATTGAACCTTTTCGCCCTTAGCAAGATCTTCTTGAATTGATGCAAAAATTGCGTCAACTGCTGCAGCAACATCCTTCTTAGTAAGCTTAGTCTTAGCTGCTACTTCTGCTACTAATTCTGCTTTGTTTGCCATTGTATTCACCTCCTGAGTTTGAACCTACGAGTTCAGACTTATTCTTTAAAAAGAATAAGGAAGAATGATCATGACCAATCATTGTTTCCTGCTTTTAAAAATAGCACATTAAGCCCGTCATAACAAGGTTTTTTCGAAAAATAAATGATAAATCCTTCTTTGCTAGATACAAATATTAAATTTTCTTAGTTTATTATTAAAAAGGCGCTTTAAATCCCCTTATTTTCGCTTACGTGGCAAGATTTTTATCGGAGTACCAGTAAAGTCGAAATTATCCCGAAGTTGATTAATCAAAAAGCGCTTATATGAAAAGTGCATCAATTCAGGATCGTTTACAAAGACCACAAAAGTTGGTGGCTGAACGGCTACTTGGGTCATATAGTAAACTCTTAACCGTTTGCCCTTAATTAAAGGAGAGGGAACAAGTTTAGATGCCTCAATCAACATATCATTTAAGACACTAGATTGAATTCTTTGACTTTGATTTTCAGCAACTTCTTTAATTAAATCAGGAAGTTGCTCTAAATTCTTTCCTGTTTTTGCTGATACAAAAACAATTGGAGCATAGTCCAGATATTGGAATTCTTCACGAATAACTCTTGTAAAGTCCTTAGCGGAGTTAGAATCTTTTTTAGGTAAATCCCACTTATTGACAACAATAAGCATCCCACGGCCAGCATCATGAGCAAATCCAGCAACGTGTTTATCTTGTTCACGAATGCCAGTACTTGCATCTAAAACAAGACACACCACATCTGAACGTTGAATTGCAGCTTGCGCACGTAAAACAGAATATTTTTCTGTCTTTTCGTAAACTTTTCCTCGTCTTCTAATACCAGCGGTATCAATCATTCTAAACTTAGTACCATCTTCAGCTACAAAAGGCGTATCAACAGCATCTCTTGTTGTGCCTTCTTCATTAGCAACAATAACCCGCTTTTGACCAAGCATAGCATTAATAATAGATGATTTACCCACGTTTGGGCGACCAATAACACTAAAAGCAATTTCGTCTTCATCTTTTGTATCAGCTTCAGGCGGAAAGTTTTCAACAATTGCATCAAGTAAGTCACCAATTCCAGTACCATGCGTTGATGAAATAGGAATCGGATCTCCTAAACCCAAACTATAAAAATCATAAATATCTGCCCGTTGTTCTGGGTTATCAGCCTTATTTACAGCCAATAAAACTGGCTTGCTTGAGCGATAAAGAATTCGTGCAATTCTCTCATCTAAATCAGTCAAATGCAAAGCAACGCTAGTAATCATTACAATTACATCTGCTTCTTCCATCGCAATATCTGCTTGGGCCCGAATTTCATCTTCAATTCGTCCACCTTCCCAAGTGATACCACCAGTATCAATGATATTAAATTCATGGCCTAGCCAAGAGGCTTTGGCATAATTACGGTCACGAGTTACTCCTGGTCGGTCTTCAACAATAGCTAAACGTTCATTAATAATTCGATTAAATAAAGTTGATTTTCCAACATTAGGTTGACCAACAATTGCGACAGTTGGTAGAGCCATTATTATCATCCCTTCTATATTTTCTTAATTTAAAATCCAACAAAAAAAGCCGACTATCGTCGGCTTTTTAGTCATCATTATTGACGGTCTTTCAATTGGTCACCAATGATGTCGCCAAGTGCAAAGCCGTTGTCGTTGTTGTCGCTCATGTACTTCTTAGCTACAGAATCGTTACGTGATGCGCTACGACGAGCGTTGTTTCCTTCGCCTTCAGCTGCTGGTTGAGCTTGTTTAATTGAAAGAGAAATTCTCTTTTCATCTGGGTTAATGTTCAAAACTTTAACCTTAACAGTTTCGCCAACCTTCAAAACATCGCTAGGCTTTTCAACACGCTTGTTTGAAATTTCAGAAACGTGTACTAAACCTTGGATACCATCTGCTACTTCAACAAAGGCACCAAATGAAGTCAATGACTTAACTTCACCTTCAACTACTTCGCCTTCACTTAATTCTGAAGTTGCTTGTTCAAATGGTGATGGTTCAGTTTGCTTAATTGAAAGGGAGATGCGGTGTCTGTCGTCATCGATACCGATAACTTTAACCTTAACATCTTGACCAGTCTTCAAAACATCACTAGGCTTGTCAATATGCTTGTATGAGATTTCAGAGATGTGAACTAAACCGTCAACACCACCAACATCTACAAAGGCACCAAAGTTAGTTAAACGTGAAACCTTACCTTCTACGATATCACCTGCAACAAGTTGTGAAGCAACAGTTTCAAATGCTTCTTCACGTTCTTCTTCGATTAATTCCTTGTGTGAAAGGATTAAACGATTCTTGTTAGGATCGATTTCGGTAATCTTAACCTTAATAGTCTTACCAATGTATGGCTTAAGGTCTGAAACAAAGTGGTTAGAAATTAATGATGCTGGTAAGAAACCTCTAGTACCAACGTTAACAATCAAACCACCACGTACTGAACTAGTTACAGTACCCTCGATTGCGTTACCTGCTTCGTAGTCCTTTTCAAGCTTGTCGAATGCTTCTCTTTCCTTCAAACGAGTTACTGAGAAGAAGAATTCGCCGTTTTCTTTATCGCCACCTGCTCTTCTCAATACCAAAGCCTTGAAAGTATCACCAGGCTTAACTAAGTCGTGAAGATCTGCATTGCGATCTTGTGTGAATTCACGACGAGTGATGACACCTTCAACACCTGCATTTTGAACACCAACTGCAATTTGTCCGTCTTCAACACTTAAAACTTCAACGTCTACAATGTTGCCAACTTCAACACCTTGCATTTCTTTTAAAGCATCTAAAAATTGATTACTGTTATCTGACATAAATACCTCCCAATATCATGTTTAATTTTAAATGAAAGCATGATATTTTTCCACCTTTTCGAGCTTTTTTTTCAAAATTTCTCTTTATTTTTTATTATTTTGCCATTTTAGCATTAATTTTGGCCAAAATATCATCCACTACTTCATCAATTGACATATTTGTTGTATCAACTTCAACCGCATCATCTGCCTTTTTTAACGGTGAAATTGCACGATGTGAATCTTTATAATCACGCTCAGCAATATCATGTTCGATTTTAGCCAAATCTTCATGAATTCCTTTTTCAGCATAATCAAGCAATCTTCTCTTAGCACGTGAATGAACACTTGCTACTAAAAAGATCTTTAATTCAGCATCTGGCAAAACAGTCGTACCAATATCACGACCATCCATAATCACATTGGTAGAGCCTGCCATTTCGCGCTGCAATTCTACCATCTTTTCACGAACGCCCTTTAAAGCACTAACTTGCGATACATTTTCAGTAATTTCAGGCGTTCTGATAGCTAGAGAAACATCTTCTCCAGCTACATAAACTTTTTGTTCACCAGTTTCTGATTTAAACTCAATTTTATTTTGGTTAATTGCCTCTAAAATCCGAGCTTCATCACCATAATCAATATGTTCTTTTTTTGCAATAAGAGTACATGCTCGATACATTGCACCAGTATCAATATAAATAAAGCCTAGTTTCTTAGCAATAATCTTGGCAACTGTACTTTTTCCAGCAGATGCTGGACCATCAATAGCTACTTGCATTCCAATAAAAAAGAGACCGAGGTCTCTTACCCTTTCTCTTATTTTTAGTTAAGTCTGAGTGTTTCACCAGCTCTAATGCTTGTTGCATCAGTTATGTTATTTAAACTAGCTAACGTATCAACGCTCATACCATGAGCAGCTGCAATAGAAGACAAACTATCGCCTTCTTGAATTACGTATGTGCGCACTTCTGAACTTGATGAACTAGCAACCGAACTTGTAGCAGCAACTTGCGAACTTGATGATGCTTTACTTTCAACTGAACTTGCACTAGAACTTGAACTTGACTTAGATGATTGCTTTACCATCTTAATCTTTTTACTTTTAGAACTAGTAGAACTTAAAGCAGAAGTTTTAACTTTAGCCGGTGTAACGACTTGCGAACTTGATGATTTATGATTAACCATTAAGTAAACCGGTACAGCAACCAATACAACAATTACTAACCCAATCACCCATTTAATAAAATGATGCGCCTTATTAGGTTTTGTCTGTTGAACTCGTCCTTGTTCAGGCCGCTTAAAATGTTTGTAAGGGCCGTTATTTGATGAATTGTTATTCACGTTAAACACTCTCCCAACATAATCATTGTTATTTTAGCATAATTTGGAACAAAGAAAAAAGCCCTTCTTAGGGCTCATTCAAATTAATTAAACTAAAATCTCTTTGACGCAAAGTTTTCTAATTGTGGAATGACAAACTTAATTACCAAAATTGCTAAAATCCCATTAATTATACCTTTTGCAACATTAAATGGAACAACACCATAAAGGATATAGGTTGCTGGGAAATTAAAGTTAGCAAACTTTGCATACATCGGCATCAAAAGCCAAATATTTGCTAAGCTCATTGCAACTGTTAAACAAATTGTACCAACTGCAACTGCAGCTACTTGCATTACAAACTTGTTTTCATTTTTCTTGCTAATCATATACAAAGGTACAATGTAGCAAACACTTGCTATAAAAGCAGCTAATTGTCCAACCAAAGATAAAATATTGAAACCTGATAAAGCTAAACTCAAAAAGCACTTAATAAAGGCCATGCCAATACCTGAAACTGGTCCAAACAAAAAACTACCAATTAAGATAATAACATCTGAAAAATCCATCTTTAAAAATGGAAAAAGAGGGATAATTGGGAATTCGAACTTCATTACTACAAAAGCAATTACCCCAATCATCACTGCTGCCAATGTTTTAGCTAAACTTGATCTTGATTCTGACATAATCTTTCCTCCAAAAAAGGTCTGCGCTCCAAGAGGCAGACCTTTGAGAAAGTATTATGATTTTTCTTTATCAGCCTGTCTTCTTCCATCTAGACTATACTATCGGTACCTTAAGGTTCAGCCACATAAGTGGGTTGCTGACTCAAACAGCCGGTCGGGACTTTCACCCTGCCTTGAAGACGCTTTCCTATTAATTTCAGCTTCAGTATACTACATGCTTTTTAGCTTGGCAACTTCTTCGCGTGTCAATTCACGATATTTACCAGCAGTAAGTGATTTCAATGTTAGAAAGGCATAACGTTCACGAGATAACTTATCAACTAAGTGACCAACTGCCTTAAACATTCTTTTTACTTGGTGGTAGTGGCCCTCATGAATTGTTAATTGAACAATAGAAGTTCCTTTCTCTCGATTAGTACTGATGATTTTTACCTTTGCAGGAGCTGACTTTTTACCATCAATTCTGACACCATGTTTTAAACTATGTATTTCTTCAGGAGTCAGAAAGCCTTTAATTTTAGCTACATACACCTTATCTACCATATGACGTGGGTGCATTAACTTATTAGCTAGTTCCCCATCGTTAGTAATCAAAAGTAAGCCTGATGTATCATAATCAAGTCTACCAACTGGATACAAACGATATGGGCTTTCTTCAAAAAAGTCTAAAACTGTTTTTCTACCTTTGTCATCTTTAACAGAAGAAATAACTCCTCTAGGCTTGTATAAAAGATAAGTATGCTTACTTTCCTTTTGGATTGGCAAGCCATCAACTTCAATACTAGCGCTTGATTCAACTTTAGTTCCTAACTCAGTTACAATTTTCCCATTAACTGCAACTCGACCCTCAGTAATTAGCTTTTCAGCCTTTCGGCGAGAAGCTATACCTGCTTGGGCAATCAATTTTTGCAAACGTTCTGCCATTATTATTCTCCTAATCTAAACTTTGAGGATTATTACTATCTTTTGCCTTAAAAAGATCGACTTGTCCCTTTTCATCAATACTCTCATTTTCAAAATCTTCAATTACTGGCAAGTCAGCTAAAGATTCATAACCAAAATATTGTAAGAAGTAATCAGTAGTTACATATAAGTTAGGATGACCTGGGACATCTTTTTTACCACTTGTTTTTACTAAGCCCCGCCAAATCAATGTCTGGATTGCACCAGCAGAATTTACTCCTCGAATTTCATCAATCTCAATTCTGGTAATTGGCTGACGATATGCAACAATTGCTAAAATTTCTAAAGCTGACTGACTTAGTGTTTTTGAAAGATCTTTTTGATAATACTTCTCGACAACCTCTGCAACATCATAACTTGTAGTCATTTTATAAGTATCTTTAATTAAGCTAATTTGCAAGCCAGAATTTTTATCTTCAGATAATTTTTGAGTTAATTTTTTTGCTAGTTCACGTAGAGCAGGTGCTTTAACTTCCAATAATTGACACAAATTGGATTGTTCAACACCTGTATCACCAGCTAGATATAATAAACTTTCTAATTCAGCGAGTTTAGTTGCCATTTATTAATCAATTCTTTCTATTGTCAAATCGCCATATTCACGACCTTGACTTACTCTTATTTTTTTATTTTTGCTCATTTCTAAAATAGCTAAAAAAAGTGAAATAACATCATCTAATGTTTTGATTTTTTGAATACATGAGAAAAAGCTAATCTCTGCAACTTGCAAGAACTTTTCTTCAAGCATCTTAGTCATATCACTTACAGAAGAATACTTAATCTTTACTGTTGCTGACTCAGGCTTCCTTAGCTTATATCGACGGATTAATAAAGAAAAGGTATTAGCCAATTCACTCTCACTAAGCTGCCCTAATGGTAAAGGGGAAATAGTTTTGGCTTGTCCAGCACTTGGTTCTTTAGATACAGTAACAGGAACACTGTCATTACGCTGCTTCAAATACTTAGATATTTTTTTGAAAACTGAATATTGAACCAATTGCTCAACTAACTCTTGCCTTGGGTCAATTTCAGGCTCTTGTTCTAACTCAACAAAGTCATTTTTAGGTAATAAGTACTGTGACTTGATCCTCAACAAGGTTGAAGCCATAACGAAATATTCGCCAGCTAGTTGTAAATTAAGTTCTTTCATTTTCTCTAAGTAATTAAGATATTGTCTTGTTATTTCCGCAATTGGAATATCATAAATATCAATTTCTTGTGAGCGAATTAAGTGTAATAATAAATCTAATGGTCCTTCAAAATTGGGTAATTCAACTTTTAAATTTTCTGTCATCGTTAATCCTTAAATAAGTAACTATAATTTGGAAGTGCTGTTAGTTTCTTTTTAGGAAATTCATCATGCAAGTCGTTCATTATAGCTTGTTCATATTTACGATCTCTAAATCCTGGTGCTAGTGATAAATATCTAATCAAAACAAAATGTTCTAACAATTGAATTCCAACAGTTCCAATTAAATCGGAATCTTTATCCCTAAATAAATACAAGAAGAATTCATCAGAGTTATCATCATACAAGCTCATCTCTTCCTGTAAATTCTTTAAATTTCTTAAATCTGGCAAATAAGACAAAAGCCCCATTGCAATTTTTTCATAGTCTTTTTTATATTTTACTAACATAATTATGCTCTAGGATGTGTTTTCAGATAAACATCAAAAATATGCTTTTGTGATAAATTAGTATAAATTTGCGTTGTACTAATATCACTGTGTCCTAATATTTCTTGTACCACTCTCAAATCTGCCCCATTTTCAAGAAGATGGGTAGCAAAGGTATGTCTTAAAGTATGAGGAGTAATATCTTTGTCAATTCTTGCTAATTTACTATATTTTTTTATTGACTGCCAAACAGCCTGTCTCGTTAATTGGCCAGCTCGATTATTCAAAAATAAAAAGTCGCACGCAACTCCTTTTTTTAGTAAGGCTGGATCTCTAACTTCTTTTAAGTACTTATCAACCCAATTTAAGGCAAAATCAGTTACTGGAACAAGCCGTTCTTTCGAACCTTTACCTAAAACTCTAATTATCTTTAAGTCTGTATGTAAGTCTGTTTCCTTTAAGTTAATTAACTCGCTAACCCGCATCCCAGTTGCATATAACAATTCCAAAATTGCACGATCTCGCAATCCAGTTGCTGTATTAAGATTAGGTTGAGCAAGTAATTCACTTACTTCTTTTTGAGAAAGGGCAAGTGGTAGTCTTTTTTCTTGCTTTGGGGTATCAATTTGAATTAATGGATCTACCACCAAAATATGCTGCCGTAATAAATAGCGATAAAAACGTCTTAACGTGGTAATACCACGACTAATTGTACTAGTTTTCTTACCTTCATCACGCTGTTTAGCTAAGTAAGAATCAATAACCAGTGGATCTTCTGGCCAATCAGAAATTTTCTCTTTATCCAAATATTCAACAAATTGATTTAAATCTAACTGATATGAATTAACAGTATTCTTACTTAAGCCACGTTCTAAACTACAAAATCTTAGAAAATCAGCTACTTGATCAAGATTATTCTTCTTCATTTTTATCTACCAAAGTTATCATACCAGCGTCTTTATCTTCAATAATCAAGTCTTGCTTAAGTAATCTACCAATTGCTCTCTTAAAAGCTGACTTCGAAATACCGAAATGAGTTTTAATGTCTTGTGCATCACTTTTATCATAGAAAGGTAAAGACTTAGTTGCCTCACGTCTAAGTGACATCAAAATCATTTGACTGTCTTCATCAATTTCTTCAAAAGCTCTCGGTAAGACACTTAAGTTTAAACGACCATATTTACTAATTCCCACTACTCGAGCTTTAATCTGTTCTCCTAATCGTAGAGGAGTCATCATTTGACTTTCATGAATAAATCCTAAATAAAAATCACTTGTTAAAACAAATGCGCCAACAGGACGAGTTGCATAGACAGTAACCAACAAATTTTTATTTTTCATATTTTGAGGAAACTTACTTGAAAGCTGTTCAAAAACATTTTCATCAGCTAATTTAGCCCAAATACGATCCTTATGATCCGTTTCCAAAGTAACTAAGAGTCGATCTCCAATTCTAGGCCATTTTGCTTTATCAAGAGGTAAATCATCTAAAGAAATTACCATATCTTTATCTGGTAAACCAATATCAACAAACACCCCTAAGTCACGTCTAATTTCGGTAACTTTACTCCAACCATATTGATCAGGCATCGCAAAAGGATAAAACTGAGTCATCTGCTTTTTATGATTTTTATTATCATAAATAAAGCCTTGTACAATATCACCTAATTGTGGCATTTGTTCTTGAGTAACTTCTAATTTATTAAGTTCATAAGTCACCCCATCTACTTGAACATAATATGCCTCGTCATTTTTATCGATAACTTTACCTTTTTGAATTGTCCCTAACATACGAGGCCTCCTCTCTTTATTAATATTACTTTACATAATCTAATTCTATAGTATAAAGAATTTAGACAAAAAATAAAAGTAGCCTGAAAAAATCAGACTACTTTTATTTTTTATATTAACTAGCTATTATAAGTTAGCTGCTTCACCTTGGTATACAGCACCACGACGAGCATCAATAGTAATAGTAGTGTTGTCAGCAATCTTGTCAGTTGCATCAGTAGCACCAACAACAACTGGGATACCTAATGAAAGACCAACAACAGCAGCGTGTGAAGTCAAGCCAGAAGCTTCAACTACTAAACCACTTGCCTTCTTAATTGCAGGTAAGTAATCCTTGTCAGTAGTCTTAGCAACTAAAATGTCACCGTCTTCTACTTTGTTGTTTGCTTCATCAGCACTGTTTGCTACAACAGCTTTACCAATAACTGAGCCAGTACCTACACCAAGACCCTTAACAAGCTTTGAACCGATAAGTTCAAGCTTCATTAAGTTAGTAGTACCAGATTCACCAACTGGAACACCAGCAACGATGATTACTAAGTCGCCATCCTTAACAAAGCCGTTTTCCTTAGCAAGCTTAGCAGCCTTTTCAAACATATCATCAGTTGAAGTTGGCTTTTCAGTAAGAAGTGGTTGAACACCCCAAACAATACCAAGTGAGTGTTGAATCTTTTCATCGAAAGTTAAAGCAACGATATCTGCGTTTGGACGGTACTTAGAAATCATTCTTGCAGTGTAACCTGATTGGGTTGCAGTAATGATAGTCTTAACACCTAATTCTTCAGCAGTTCTTACAACTGATTCACCGATAGCTTCAGTTACGTTTGAGCCTTGGTATTCTTCAAATCTTTGAAGTGCTAAAGTGTTACGTTCAGCAATTTGCTTTTCAGTACGTACATCAATGTCGTGCATTGCTTGTACAGATTGTACTGGGTACAAACCGTTTGCAGATTCACCTGAAAGCATAGTTGCATCAGTACCGTCTAAAACAGCGTTAGCAACGTCAGTTACTTCGGCACGAGTTGGACGTGGGTTTTCTTGCATTGAGTCAAGCATTTGAGTTGCAGTAATAACTGGCTTACCTAATGCATTTGCCTTCTTGATCAAAGTCTTTTGTACGAATGGTACGTTCATGAATGGGATTTCAACACCCATGTCACCACGAGCAACCATTAAACCATCAGAAACTTGAAGAATTGAATCAATGTTGTCGATACCTTCTTGTGATTCAATCTTAGGGAAGATCTTAACGTGGTCTTGGCCAGCGTTTTCACATAATTGACGAATGTCTAAAACATCTTGAGCCTTACGTACAAATGAAGCAGAAATGAAGTTAATACCGTGTTGTAAACCGAAGTTAATGTCATCAGTATCCTTTTCAGTGATACCTGGGAGGCGGATTTCAACACCTGGTGCGTTAACACCCTTCTTTGAACCAATTAAACCAGTGTTTTGAGCCTTGGTTACTAATTCCTTGTTTGCTTCATCCTTTTCAGTGATTAATAAGTCAACCTTACCATCATCGATTAATACGTGACCACCAACGTGAGTGTCATCGTAAAGACCTGGGTAAGTTACGTAAATCTTGTCCTTGTTACCCTTCTTGGTAGCATCCATAGAAATACGCATAGTTTCACCAGTGTGGATAGTGAACTTGCCTTCTTCTTGTTCGGTAGTTCTGATTTCAGCACCCTTGGTGTCAAGCATAATACCAACTAACTTGCCGGTCTTCTTTTCAGCTTCTCTAACCAACTTCATACGTGAAAGGTGTTCTTCGTGATCACCGTGTGAGAAGTTGAAACGGAAAACATTTGCACCTGCTTCAATTAACTTAATAATAGTTTCTAAATCGTTTGATGCAGGACCTAAAGTACTAACAATCTTAGTTTTCTTCATTTAAAAAACTCTCCTATTACAAAAACAAAATTTACCGTGACAAATCATCATTCATTGCAAGCAATGAGTAATCACCAACATGGTGTGAATCAAACAAATCAACAATGTCATGAGTACACAAGTGATTGTCTTCGATACCTACAGCTAAGCCACCTTTTCCTTCCATAAGAAGCTTAACAGCATATGAACCCATCTTACTTGCCAAGACACGGTCACTAACAGTTGGTTCACCACCACGTTGCATATGACCCAAAACTTCAGTACGAGCATCGAAGTCACCATACTTAAGAAGTTCCTTCAAGAAGTCGTCTGAAGACATTACGCCTTCTGCAACAATGACAATACCATGATCTTTACCATTAGCAAAACTCTTCTTGAGCTTATTAGCAATAGCTTCAATGCTATATGGCTTTTCTGGAACAACGATAGCATCAGCACCACTTGCCACACCAACACGCATGGCAATATCACCACAATCACGACCCATAACATTAATTACGAATACACGTTGGTGACTGCTTGCAGTATCTCTGATTTTATCAATTGCATCAGCTGCTGTAGTGCAGGCAGTATCAAAACCGATAGTTAAATCAGTGAATGGAATGTCATTGTCAATGGTACCTGGAAGACCAATAGAGTTAAATCCTCTCTTAGTCAAGGCCAAGGCACCATGGTAAGAACCATCACCACCGATAACTACTAATGCTTCAATACCATGCTTCTTCAATTGTTCAATACCACGCAATTGGCCTTCTTCTTGCGCAAACTCTGGATAACGAGCTGTGTAAAGGAAGGTACCACCACGAGTTAAGATATTGGCAACTGAATCAGATGTCATTGGGAAGATGTCACCAGCTACTAAACCAGCAAATCCGTAACGAATACCAAAAACTTCGATGCCATTAGCCATCGCAGTTCTTGCAACCGCACGAACAGCAGCGTTCATACCAGGGGCATCCCCACCACTTGTTAAAATACCAATCCGTTTCATGAATTCACCCCATCATGATTATTATGTGTAATTTCTCACATCAATTAAATACTACCATTTTTTTCACTCAAAGTCTTTAAAAAAATGGGCTAAATTAGTATTCTATTCTCTTTTTTACATTTGTTAGCGGTACCATTGCCGGTAAATTGTGATTTATTGAATTTGAATTTATTCAGTAAAATTGACAAGTTTTAAATTGGTCAACATATATTGGACTTTTCCAGCATCATATCGATCACTTTGAGTTTTAATACCAAGAAGATAAATTTGTCCTTCTTTCAAAATATCTGATATTTTACTGTAAATTCCCGGAAAAATTGTGATTTCTTGTTCACTACTTGCATCCCTAAAAGTTGAAAAAGCCATAGTATCGCCTTTTTTAGTTCTAATAAGCTTCAATTTAATTAATTTTCCAACAGCAATCCCTGTTTCATTTACCGTAAATGAATTCAAAGTTTGGGCATTGAATCTTTCAGCATATTTTTGAACAACTAAAATTGGTGTTTTAGTTGTAGAAAAGCCTAGCACTTCTTCTTCCATTGTTGCTTTTTCATTAGCGTTAGGAGCTGGAGCTTGTTCTAAACGAATTCCACCTAAACCTTCAGACAAGGTTTCATTTTGACCAGTAAATTTTATATTTTCTACAATCTCTTTGCAGTTGAGTAACAACATTTTCCGATTTTTATCAATTTTATCAAAGCAACCCGCTTTAATCATTGCTGCAATTGTTTGTTCTGAAAGAAATTTGGCATCTATTTTTCTCAGAAAATCTGCTAAAGAACTAAAATTTTTAGGTAAATTTGCAATATTTTTTAAGAAATCAACTCTTATTCCTTTGATTGCCTTAAGTCCAACCTGAATTTGGCCGTTTAGTAAACTATAGTCAGTCTGACTTTGATTAATATCTGGTGGCAAGATTTTTACACCAACTTCTTGGGCCTGGGTAATATATTCTCCTGCCTTTATTCGATTAGCACTAACTGAATTTAGTAGCGCTGTAAAAAAGGCAGCTGGATAATGAACTTTTAAGTAAGCAAGCCAAAAAGCAATTTTTGAATACGCTACTGCATGTGAACGATTAAATCCATAATTAGCAAACTGCTCAATATAGGCATATACCTTGCTAGCTGTAGCTTGCGGATGGCCGTTCTTTACTGCACCAGTAATAAATTTCTCACGTTCTTGGTCAATTAAATCTTGCTTTTTCTTCGACATAGCTCTACGCAATAAATCCGCCTCACCCAAGCTAAAACCTGCCATAATCTGAGCAGTTTGCATAACTTGCTCTTGATAAACCAAAATTCCATAAGTTGGTTTTAAAAGTTGGGCCAAAGATGAATCTGGATAAGTAATTGCTTCTTTACCCTGTTTCCGATTAATGAAATGATCGATATTTTGAATAGGGCCTGGACGATATAAAGCATTAACAGCAACAACATCTTCAAAGCTATCTGGATGCAATCTTTTTAGGACATTTTTAATTCCTTGTGATTCAAATTGGAATACAGCGTCGGTTTGTCCCTTTTGAAATAATTGTAAAGTTTTAGCATCATTAAGGGGAATCTGTTTTGGATCAAGCTTTATGCCATCTTTAGCAAGTAACTCTACTGTCTCACCTAAAATAGTTAGATTTCTCAAGCCCAAAAAGTCAATCTTCAGTAACCCTAACTCTTCAACATGGGCTTTAGTTTGTTGTGTAACTGGAATCCCTAAAGTCCCAGCTTGTAAACCAGCAATCTGAGCAATAGATTTATCACTAATTACTAGCCCAGCTGCATGAATTGAGGCATGACGTGGAATTCCTTCTAAACGCATAGCAGTTCTAAATAGCAATTTATTTAGTTCTGAAGCATTTACCAGTAGCTGAAGAGCTTTTGATTCTTGATAAGCCTGAGATAAGGTAATTTTTACTTTTGAAAATGGAATTGCATGAGTAAATTTACTTGCTTGAACTGTTGTTAAGCCAAATACACGAGCACAATCACGCAAAGCTTGTTTAGCCGCCAATGTTCCGAAGGTCAATATCTGAGCAGCATGATCCATTCCATACTTTTCAAACATATACTTAATAATTTCATCACGACGATTATCTGGAATATCAAGGTCAATATCTGGCATCTGAGCCCGAGCGGGATTTAGAAATCTTTCAAAGAGTAAATTATATTTAATTGGATCAACTTCTGTAATTGCTAAACTATATGCAACTAATGAACCTGCCGCTGAACCACGCCCAGGACCAGTAGTAATATCAACAGAATGGGCATAATTAATTACATCCCAAACAATCAGAAAGTAATCATCAAATCCCATCTGATTAATAATTTTTAATTCATAATCTAGACGTTTTTGATAAATCTCTGGGATATTTTGACCCTTAAAACGATTTTCAAGGCCTTTTTGAACTAACTGGCGTAAATATATTTTTGAGCTAGGGGCAAAGTTTTGTCTGTATCTAGGTAATTCTGGCTGCGTGAAAATAACCTCTGCTTTACATTCATCTGCTATCTTTGCAGCATTATGCAAGGCTTCAATAATCCCATTTTCATTATATGCAGCAACTAATTCACCACTTGAGCGTAAATAATGAGACCCTTTTTGTAAGGCTAAACTAGAAGTATCAACTAGTTTTTGACCTTGTTCAATAGCTCTCAATGTTTTTACCAAAAACTGATCACTAGCTTGCAAATACTGGACATCTTCAGCAGCTGCTAATGGTAAATTGAACTGCGCTGCTAAAGCCTTAACATAGTTGATATATGGCTGATTTTTGCTGGCATATACTCCTAAATATAAATCGCTAGAACTTGGAATGATTTTTTGCAATTCACGAAGGTAGTCACTACCAAGCTTTTCATTATTTTCAGATAAGTATCGCAACTCGCTAGTCACATTAGCTGGAATGATAAAAATCTGATCACTCAAATATTTGGCAACTTGCTTTAAAGTTAAAACTTTTCGCTCATCACCATTATCTGTTTTTAAGTTGATTGCACTTGATAAGCGCAACAAATTCTTATAACCCTCATTATTTTTGGCAATTGAAATTAAGTCATAGCGATGGGCTTGGTCTATCATACCATTAAGCCTGATAGTCATACCAAGTAACGGGTTCAAGTTGGCTTTTTTGGCAGCTAAGTAAAAATCAACCAAACCATACGTAACATTTATATCTGTTAAAGCTAAACTACTATACCCTTTATCTACAGCGTCTTTCACTAATTCATCAACTAAAATAGGACTTTTAAGTAGTGAAAAAGAACTTAAAGTTTGTAAACCAGAAACTTGCATCACGAGGCCCCTTTCATTTATTTTAAGTATACCAAAAACTCATATTATGTATCATTTCCTTGTTTACAATTTCAAAATTTGATAAAATGCAAAGCGAAAGAAGGAGAGATTATGCGCTACATTATTTCAGCAATTTGGAGTACTATTTTTATGTCAATCATTGGTTTTATTGCTGCAGCATTGACTGAAACGCAATTTAACCCAATGCAAGCAATTCGTGTAGGAATTGTATTTGGTTTGTTATTTGCTGTTATTATTCCTTTCATCGCGGCTAAATCATACAAGGGTAAAACCAAGTACAGCAAGATGTTATAATTATTGAATATAAAAAATAGGAGACGTAGAATAACTACGCCTCCTTTTATTTTTATTGAAACTCTTTAACTTTTTCAATCTTTACTCGATATTCTGGTTTATAACGAATTGCCCAATCTTTCGTTATAATTTTATCAATAAGTTCTTCTCAATAAGTTGCTTCATATTTTTGACCTTTGAAAGTAAAGGCTAGTGTGTACCAGATAGTATTGGTAAAAGCCCTTTGATTCCTAACAAATGGCTTGGCAACTTTTATTTCATGAGTATTAATATTTTGTTTTTTCAAAGCTAATTCAATTTCTGCATAGGCAACCTTCGTATCATGCTCTTCTTGAAAAGACAAATAACTTAAATAAATACCAACTAAAATCAGCAAATTGAATAAAAGTGTTAAAATCCACACCATCAAAGGGTGCTTTTGTCCAAAGTTTTTCATAGTTATACCTACTTTAGATGTTCAATCTTTCCAGTTTTTAAACTGTACCAGTCAAAGTGTCTTTTCCCAGATTTCTTGAAGCAAGCAAGGATATATTTCCTATCATTATATTCATATGTTTGATAATAAACATTGGTTTCAGTATCTTCTTGCACTATATCCAGTGCTTTGGCTTGTGGTTTCTTTTCTGAAACCACTTGAGTAATTTGATAGTTAAAATATGCTGATTTAATCGAGGTTAAAATCTTGGGTCCGAAAAACATTAAGAAAACTATACTCCAAAATATAATTGCAGGAGTAATAAATGGATGTTTATGATTAAATAATGTTACTCTCTTCATAAGCTTTCTCCTTATAAAATCCTGCTCATAACGTCAACTTAATTATTATCATGTAAGCATTTTCGAAAAAGCAAAAAAGACCACTTTAAAGTGATCTTTTTTCTAATAAAACTTGTAGTATTGCTTAGTATCTACCTTAACTTCGCCACTAGTCAAGTATTCAGTAAACATTTGGACATAATCCTTATCAAGCATCATTTCAATTTTATCCATTGAATATGCTGGATAAAAGCCTCCACCCATAGCCCGATAATTATTTACTGCCAAATGATAAATATGTTCATCTTCGATTGGTTTTCCATGTAAAGTCAATTCTACTACTCTATGCCCATGTGGCTTAGATAAGTCAACTTCATAACGTAATGGATAAAAGACATCGAAGTGATACAACTGTGGCTTGGGTTTAATATATCGATCAATAAAATTAATATTTCCTTCGTTATCTTTTTCAAGGAAAGTAGCAGTATGTTCTAAAATTTCTTTTAACTCTTTACCAGTTAATCTTACCTTGCAAAGTTGATTAGCATAAGGATAATTCAAAATAACTTCTCTCAAAGTTACTGTTTGATTAGTAAATCCACGAGCCTTTTCACTCATAACTGCAGTAGCTGAAATATCAGCTCCAGTAAAGTAAATTTGCATTTGTTGAAGCAGATTTATAAAAGGTGCTCCTTTAGTTCTACCCTCAAAAGCACTTTTAATTGGTGCAGGTTCAGATAAATGGGCAATTGGCTGGTCAAGCCAAGCTTGTGCTTGTCGATCAACATCCGTTATATCTTTTACAATGGCTGGATCTGGTTCGTAATCCTTAGTTTCAATCAAACTAGTTTCTAAACTATTAATTTTAATACCATCACTAGTTTTATCTAAGTCGATTACTACCTGAGCAACACATTCACCACGATAACCTGGTTGAACAATCGCAGTATTATCAACAACTAAGTTTAATCGACGATGTTGGTGCCCAGTCAAAAATACATCAACTTCTGGAATTTCCTTTAAGATTTTATAGCCTTCATTTTCGCCATTATGCGGTTCAGTAGCTACTCCAGTAACTGGGTCACTTTCAAAACCACCATGATACATTACAGCTAAAATGTCGACATCTTTTTTCAATTTAGGCGCTAACTTCTTTATTTGATCAAAAGCAGAAACAAATTTTAGACCACGAATGTGTTCCTCTGGTTCCCAGTGAGGAACATATTGCGTTGTTATTCCTAATAAGCCAATTTTGATATCTTGGCGTTCAATAATTTTGTATTCTTGACCAAAAGCTGGATTATCTGTCTTTTCATCAAGAATATTGTCATTGACAAAACTAGCAGTATTCTTCTTAATATAGTGCTTCAAATAATCTTGACCAAAGTTGAAATCATGATTTCCCAAACAGCGTCCATCATAACCAATTTCATTATAAGCTGCAGTAAAATTATCAAGCCGCTCGTAACTTTCATCTTTATGACAAAAACTGGCCAATGGAGAACCTTGCAAGCAATCACCTGCATCGGTAACTACTACTTTATCAGCACCCCATTTTTCTCGTTGCGCTTTAATCGCTGTTGAAACTCTACTTAAGCTAATTGGCGCTTCATAATCATGCTTATCTTGATAATCTGTTGGTAATAAAAATCCATGCGTATCGCTAGTATGTAAAAAAACTAGTTTCATTTTTCAAAAATACTTTCCTCTATGTTTTTTTGTAAAAAAAAAAGACACCGCAAATTAGGTGTCTATTAGTTAGTCGTTGTTGTTAGCTTTTTTAACAACTTGACGACCCTTGTAGTAACCGTTTGGTGAAACACGGTGGCTTAAGCGGTATTCACCTGTAGTTGCATCATAGTGCATTGCAGGTACAGTTAACTTAATATGACCACGACGTGAACGTTTCTTTTGTTTTGAAGTTTTTCTTGCAGGAACTGCCATTCGTTAAATCTCCTTTTTTGTAGTTTGAGACTGAAAAAGTCCAATTAAAAATCAGACTTCGTTACTCACGTATTTCAATAATACTATTAGATGACGTATAAATCAAGTTTATTCATTAATCTTCTTGTTGGTTTTTTTCTTAAAAAGCCCCCAAGAACGCTTTTGTTCTTCATGGCTCTTTTCTCCCATTAACCAAGATACTAAAGCACCTAGAAAAGCCATAATAACTAAAACCACAATTAATGGCAGTTTCGGCTTAACAACTAAGAAATTAATGGTAACTGGTTCTGTATTTAATAAAACGAAAATAATTAATAATAAACTTACTGCTAATCCAATAACTAAATTCTTTTGTTTATTCATACTTACTACTTTCTAGATCCCAAAATCAATGATAAATAATCGCCAGCAGCTGGGAATAAATTATAAAGCTTTGCCATTACTGCTAACGATAATGGAAGGTTAAGTTCTCGTTTATCACTACCGAAATAGTGAATAACCTGCCAAGCAACATCATCAGGATCTAACATAAATGATTGTACATTATGAACATAATCACCAGTATGATCTGCCCGATTAAAGAAATTAGTATAAACAGGACCTGGATTTACAGTCATTACTTTTACGCCAAATGGTTTAAGTTCTAATCTTAAAACGTTTGAGAATTGAATAACCGCAGCCTTAGTAGAACTATAAACTGCAGATTTTGTTGTAGGAATTTTACCAGCCATTGAACCAAAATTAATTACCTGACCTGATTTTTGATCAATCATTACTCGAGCGATTAATCTTGTAAAGTAAATTAACCCTAAAACATTCACTTGGAACATATTAGTTATAAGTTGCGGATTTTGGTCAAAGAAATCATCAAAATCACCAAAACCAGCTGCATTTACCAAAAAATCAATATGCTTAACTGCGACGATAATTTTTTTGAAAGTATCTTCAATTTGATTGGCTTTTCCCATATCAGTTGGATAAACCCAAACTTCAGCTCCTGATAATTCTTTAGCTTCAGCCGCTACTTCTAATAATTTTTCTTCACGACGAGCAATTAAAATTAAATTAGCTCCTCTTTCAGCAGATTGCAAAGCAATTGAGCGTCCCAATCCACTTGATGCTCCAGTAATAACAACAACTTTATTGCGTAATGAATTACTCATGATTTATCCTCTCATTGGAATATCAAAAACATCTAAATCATTTACTAACACAGTATTAGGGAATACTTTCTGAGCTTGCTTTTCCAAAATGTGCGCCTTAGCTCCCAAATAACGTGCTGACACATGCGTCAAGAACAAACGCTTAACATTGGCTTTTTTTGCTATTTCAGCAGCTTGCGTAGCTGTCGAATGATAATATGCTTTAGCCATTTTCCCTTCTGGTCCGGCAAAAGTCGATTCATGAACTAAAACATCAGCATCCTGCGCTAATTCAGCAATCGAAGGGGTAATACGTGTATCGTAAATAATTGTAACAATTCTACCCTTTTTTTCAGGTCCCAAAAAGTCTTTCCCATTTAAGACCCTTCCATCTTCTAACTCTACCACTTTTCCAGCTTTTAATTGTCCCAAAATTGGACCATTAGGTAGATGATAAGGAGCCAATTTATCCATTAATAATACACCAGGATGTGATTTTTCTACCACACGAAAGCCAAAACTAGCAACGCGGTGGTCTAATTTTTTACAATATACGGAAAACTCTGAATTTTCAAAAATCTTTTGGTCATCTTTCAATTCTACAAAATGAATTGGATAACTAACTTTAGTTTTAGATATGCGTAAAGCGGTTGTTACAAACTGTTCAAGGCCTGCAGGGCCATAAATTGTTAAAGGCCCCACCTCCCCTTGAAAAGATCTTGTTGATAGTAAACCAGGTAAGCCAAAAATGTGATCACCATGATTATGGGAAATAAAAATTTTAGTAATTTTTCTTGGCCGGATATTGGTCCGTAAAATTTGATGCTGTGTTGCTTCTCCAACATCAAATAACCAAATTTCATTCAGCTCATCAAGTAACTTCAAAGCTAAACTAGAAACATTTCGCTGCTTTGAAGGCTGCCCAGCTCCAGTTCCTAAAAATTGAATTTCCATTAATCATTCCCCTATCTAAAACTTCGCCTTTTTCAATATTTCTTTTGTTATATAAGTACTATAGTATTTCGATCCTTCAACATTAGGGTGCGTTTGATCGCCATAAAACCAGTTATTATGATTTGCACTATAACTATACCAATCAATTACTGATAGATTTTTATATTTTTGACTAGCTCTTAAAATTAGTTCATTAACTTGGCCCTGCCATTGTCTACTTGGAACATGGACACTAATCCAAAAGACTTGACGATTAGGGCCAATTATCTCCATTAAATGATTAATATCATCCATTGAGAATGGACCATTAGTTCCGAGTCCAATTAAGACATTTTCAGCAAGAGCTCCTTGATTTTTATATTGATTGAACAAGCCAATAGTTGGGACTAGTTGTCTAGAAACGGCAGCATCAATTAAAGCGTTAGGCATTAACTTTTTTAACATATCACTTGCCCCTGCCATTACTGAATCACCAATTGCTGTAACGTGAATCTTTTGTGCCAGTTGCAAGTCAATTTGACTGATCCCATATTTTTCAAAGTCCTTATTGACTGGTTTATTTTTTGCCGACTGTTGCGCTTCAATAAATGCTTTTGACTTGTTTTCTTTTTTCTTTGTCTTTTTGAACTTATCAATCAGTTGCTTATTAGATTTTTTCTGGCTTGCCCTGTTCTTCTTAATTCTTTCGGCAAGTTGTGATTTATTTGCATTTACCCCTTTAACATCTGGTGCTTTTATCACTGCAATTGTACCTAATATTAAAATTAAAACAGAAACTCCACTAGCGATTCTTAAATGACCATTCTTTTCTGAATCTTTAAAGTGAGCTATAAAGACCCGAATACTTTCAAAACTAATCTTAGAAAAAGGTTTCTCAATAAAGTGATAAGTCAACTCTGCTAAGCCCAAAATCAAAATAAGTTCAATTAAGTGATACAAAAAGGCATGATTAGCCATATCTGTAAATTTTGCTTCAAAAAAGATCATAACAGGAAATTGGTACAAGTATATTGCATAGCTTCTACTACCTATCCAATCAAAAATTCGATTAGTAAAAATCTGATTCCAGTGACTTGCTGGATGAGCGATAATCGCAACAAAAATTGTAGTAAATAAACTAAATAAAAACATCCCACCGCGATAGGCAAAAGCGGCTTGTGGATCCATAATTCTTGATAAAAAAAGCCAAAGCATTCCAATTAAAGATACTGTACCCGTAATATCAAGAATTATCCAATCAGTTTTATTAATTTCACGCTTAAGATGCTTAATTGGCCAAACAAAGGCTAAGGCAGCACCTAATCCCAGGGCAAAAAATCTTGTATCTGTTCCATAGTAAATTCTACTTGTATCAACATTTGGTTGATATAAGATTGCCATTTCCAAGGCAGATAAAATACTAAAGCCAATAATAATCCAAAATGCACGATATCTAGTTTTACAAAACTTGATTAGCACCATCATTATTAATGGCCAAAATATATAAAATTGCCCTTCAATTGACATTGTCCAAAGATGAGTAAATGGAGAAACGTTCCCTGCAAATCGTTCAAAGTAACTTTGTCCATTGGCAATCTGCCAAAAATTATAGACATTAAATAAATTTGTAGTGACGATTTGATTGAACTTGGCAAGAGTTTGTTGCTGAAACATTAGCATATAAGCACCACTTGCCCACAGTACGGTAACTAATTGCGGATATAGTCTTTTTAATCTAGATAAGTAAAAACGTTTATTATCGTAATAACCTGTTTCCTCGTAACTAGCTAAAATATGGTCAGTTACCAAATATCCGGATAATACGAAAAAAATCGGTACACCAAGATATCCACCAATAAAGGTATTAGGATCAAAATGATACAAAATAACCCCAATAACTGCTAATGCCCGAAGGCCTGAATACCCCTTAATAAAGCGATTTTTTCGCTGCATCCTTTCCAATCTCCTTTTTTATTGGACAAATTCAAAGGAAATGTCGCCGATTGTTACGTCATCCCCATCGACTGCACCTTTAGCTCTAAGTGCATCATCAACACCCATATTTTTAAGCTTTCTTGCTAAAAGCATGATACCGTCTTGATGCTCAATATTTGTCCTTTGAACTAAGCGTTCAATCTTTGCACCAGTAACAACAAATTCATGCTCACCGATACGTTCGACCTTAAAGCTGTCATTAGTGTCTGCCTTAAACATGTAGTTCTTTTCTTCAGTAGTTACTTCTTCTACTTCTTGACTAGCTTCAACTTCAGCCACTAAATCAGCTGCCTTATTCATTAAAGGTTCAAGACCTTGATGAGTTACACTAGAAATTTTGAAAATTGGTTCATCAACTTGCAAATCTTCTAGTCCTTGTTTAAATTCAGTAAACTTTTCTTCACTACCAGGAATATCCATTTGTGAAGCTACAATGATTTCACGCTTTTTAGTTAAATCAGCTGTATAATTGCTTAACTCTTTGCGAATAATCTTATAATCTTCAACTGCGTCACGACCATTATTAGGATCCATTGAAACTAAATGTAAAATAACTTTAGTTCTTTCAACATGACGCAAGAACTGAATCCCTAAACCGACACCTTGACTAGCCCCTTCAATTAAGCCAGGAAGGTCAGCCATTGAAAAGTCACGACCATCATTTAATACAACCATTCCCAAATTAGGTGTTAAAGTTGTAAATTCATAAGCAGCAATCTTAGGTTTAGCCTTAGTAACAACTGAAAGAAGGGTTGACTTACCTACAGATGGGAAGCCTACTAAACCAACATCAGCTAAAACTTTAAGCTCAAGTTTTAGAGTTCTAAATTCACCAGGTTCACCATTTTCAGCAATTTCAGGAGCAGTATTAACACTGGTTGCGAAGTGAATATTTCCACGGCCTCCTCGACCACCTTTAGCAACTACTAATTCTTGTCCTTTTTTGGTCATATCACCAATAACTTCACCAGTAAAGAAGTCACTTACAACCGTACCAACTGGAACCTTTAAGTACAAATCTTTAGCTCCACGACCATATTGAGATTTAATACGGCCATTTTCTCCATTATCAGCTTTAAACTTTCTCCGATAACGAAAATCCATTAAGGTTCTAAGTCCACTGTCTGCAACGAAAATTATACTTCCGCCTCGGCCACCATCACCACCAGCGGGTCCACCATTGGGGACATATTTTTCATGGCGAAAAGCAACCATGCCATCGCCACCTTTACCAGCTTGAACTTCAATTTTAGTTTGATCAACAAAAGTTGGCATAATTTCCCTTCTTTCTAAAATCAATTTCAACTAATTAAACATACCATATTGACAAAATAAATTAAATAAAATCTTCTAAAAAAACTACAAAGTTAATTTCACAGATTGCGCTTGTGGCAAGGTTAGGCCTGCGTCTTGTAACTCTTCGATAGAGGCATCTTTAATCTTTTTTAGGGAGCCAAATTTTTTAAGAAGCTTATTACGACTCTTAGGGCCAATACCTTTAATTCCATCCAACTTACTTGAAAGTGAATTTTTAGCATGGGTTTGTCTATGAAAAGTAATTGCAAATCTGTGAACCTCGTCCTGAATTCTTGTCATTAAGTAAAAGCCCTCTGATTTTGGATTCATCGGAATCAATTCTAAAGGCTTGCCATTAATTGGATCACCGAAAATCAAATGATTAGTATGGTGATGATTATCTTTAACCATCCCTGCTACTGGAATATCACAATTTAGTTCATTACGTAAAACATCCAAACACGCATCTACTTGTATTTGACCACCATCCATTAAAATTAGATCAGGTAAGCGAGTATGCTCTTTTAACATTCTGCTATAACGACGTCTAACTACTTCACGAGTATTTCCTACTTCATCAGCACCATTTTGATGCTCCACTTCACCTTTTAACTTATATTTACGATAAGCCGTTTTGAATGGTTCACCATCTTTAAAAACAACACAGGCTGAAACTGGATCTGTTCCTTGGATATGAGAATGGTCAAAACTTTCAATAATCGAGCCATATGGTAATCCCAACGCCTTAAAAATTTCTGCCTGTGCTCCTTTGGTCTTGCGATTCCCTAGTTCAAGTAGTCGAAACTTTTCATCTAATTTTAGTTTAGCATTATCTTTAGCCATTTTAAGCAAATCGCGTTTTGTCCCACGCTGAGGAGTTCTAACCTTTACGCCAAGCACTTCACTCAAATTATCATTATCTAATCCTTTAGGAACAAGAATTTCTTTAGGTAAAATACGATTTTTTTGATTATAGAATTGGACAATAAATGACATAAATTCATCTTTAGGTTCTGATAAATCCATCAAAGGAAACATTTTAGTTTCTCTACGCAAAAGCTTAGCTTGTCTTAAGAAGAAAATTTGTACTGAAATCCAGCTCTTATCAACATAAAAGTTAAAAATATCACGTTGCGTGTGATCATTTGAAATGATTTTTTGCTTTTCAACGGTTTGCTCAATATATCTCAACTGATCTCTTATTTCAGCAGCTCTTTCAAATTCCAAATTACTACTTGCAAGTTGCATCTTTTCGGTCAACTCTTGTTTTACTTGACCAATATCACCATTTAAAAAACGTTTAATTTTAGCTATTTGAGCTTCATATTTACTACGTGGAACTTCCTGAAAACATGCACCCAAACATTGTCCCATATGATAATACAAACAAGGCCTGCCTTGATGACCACTGCAGCGTCTAAGTGGCCAAACCTTTTGAATAAAACGTAGCGTTGCTTGGGCCGCATACACATTTGGATACGGACCAAAATAATAGCCATTATCTTTATGTACAATTGAAGTTAGCCGTGTTTGGGGATCTTTCTCATTAGTTATTTCAATATAAGGATAACCAGTACCTTGTTTTAATTGAACATTATAATATGGTTGATATTTTTTTATTAGGGTTATTTCCAGTAAAAAGGATTCTTTGTCAGAAGTTACCGTAATTATATCAAAATCTGCAATCTCTTTAACTAATTCAGCCCTTCGACCAACTTGCTTACTTTTAAAATATGATCGAACACGATTTTTTAAATTTTTAGACTTACCAACATAAATTACAGTGCCATTAATATTCTTCATTAAATAGCAACCTGGTTGTTCAGGTAATAATTTTAATTTATTCTCAATAAGTTGATTCGCCAAAAAATTCACTCCCTTATACATTTTACCTTTTCTAGTCTAGCATGAAACTGCTTTAAATTGGCTTTTTATGTTTCACTTCCCTATAATTAAAAGAAAGATATAGAAAAAGGAGAAAATTTATGACTGAATGGATGATTAACTTAATCAATCAGTTTGGTTTTTGGGCAATCTTATTTTTAATCGCACTCGAAAACATCTTTCCCCCAATCCCTTCTGAAGTAATTCTTTCCTTTGGGGGATTTTTAACATTGCATACAAAAATTGCATTGTGGGAAATTGTTCTCGCTTCAACAATCGGAAGTGTTCTAGGAGCGTTAATATTATATTATGTAGGTTCACTTTTTACTGAAGCAAGATTAAAGAAACTGGTAAATAATAAATTTATCAAGATACTTGGTTTTAAAGAAGATGACGTTAGCAAAACAATAGCTTGGTTCAATAAGCACGGAAAAGGAGCTATCTTTTATGGTAGGTTTGTACCAATCATCAGAAGTTTAATTTCGATTCCTGCTGGAATTGCACAAGTTAAGTTATCTTTATTTGTTAGTTTAACTTTCTTGGGCTCATTAATATGGAATACAGTTTTAGCCTCTCTTGGTTTTTACTTTGGTTCTAAATGGGATATAGTTGTTAAAATAATTGATGACTACGCAATTTTATGTGCAGGATTACTAGTTATAGCATTTGGAATTGCTTGCATATATTGGTATAAAAAAAGAATAAAAGCAAGAAATTAGATTAGTAAAAGGATAAATGTCTGGTTTATCCTTTTTTATCTACATATTATATTGCTTAAAAAAATATTAAAGGTTATAATGTGAAGATAACTTTTATAAATTCAACAGAGGTGAGGTTTATCAATGAATATTTTTAGAAAAGAAAGCATTAATAAATACCTAGCCCAAGATCATAAATTTAGTAAAACATTAACAGCTAAGGATTTAATTTCTTTAGGTGTTGGTGCAGTTATCGGGACTGGAATTTTTATTCTGCCTGGAACTGTTGCTGCTAATTATGCTGGGCCAGGTGTGACCCTGTCATTCTTACTTGCTGCATTAGTCTGTGTTCTTAGTGCAATGTCATATGCAGAATTTAGTTCTACTATGCCGGTTGCTGGGAGTGCATACTCATATGGAAATATTATTTATGGTGAAATTATTGGTTGGATCTTAGGTTGGGCCTTAATTTTAGAATATATGTTGGCTGTTGCCGCAGTTGCAGCCGGTTGGTCAAGCTATTTTCAGTCCTTTTTAGCACCATTTAATATTAAACTTCCTGCTGCTTTTGTTAGTTCTTTTAACCCTAGCAAAGGAACCTACATTGATATAATTGCAATTATAGTTGTTTTATTAATTACTTTTTTACTTTCTCATGGTATGAAAGATTCCGCAAAGATTAATAATTTTGCAGTTATTGTAAAAATTGCTATTATTATTTTATTTATTATCGTTGGTGCAAACTTTATTAAACTAACTAATTATCAACCTTTTCTTCCATATCATTTCTCAGGGGTAATAAAAGGCGCAACTACTGTATTTTTTGCCTTTTTAGGTTTCGACTGTGTATCAAGTTCAGCTGCTGAAGTTAAAAATCCTCAAAAGAATATGCCACTTGGGATTATTGGAACATTATTAATTGCGACTCTATTTTACATGGGAGTTTCAATTGTTCTTACAGGAATGGTTCATTACAAGTCACTAGATGTAGCCAATCCAGTAGCATTTGCATTGCAATTCGCTCATCAAGACTGGATTGCACAGCTTCTTTCTTTTGGAGCATTAGTTGGAATGGCCACTATGATGCTAACTATGATTTATGCAAGTTCAAGATTGGTTTATGCAATGGCTCGTGATGGCCTTTTACCACAATCTTTAGCTAAACTATCATCTAAAAATAAAATCCCACAAATTAGTTTGTGGGTAGTGGCAATAATTATTAGTTTAGGTGCTGGTGTATTTTCTGTCGATCAATTAACCAGTCTAGTAAACTTTGGAACTTTATTAGCATTTACATTTGTTTCATTTGGTATTTTGCCGCTTAGAAAGAGAAAAGATTTACCAAATAACGGATACAAAATGCCAGGATATCCTGTTTTACCAATTCTTTCTGGACTAATTTGTTTGTACTTATTAACCCAACTTAATGAAGATGTTTATATTATGGCAATAATTTGGTTTAGTTTAGGAATAATAATCTATTTCTTATACGGCTATAAACACAGTTCATTAAATAAAAAATAGCAAAAAGCGTTCTTATTTTAACTACTATCATGTATAATGATAGTAGTTTTTTTATGAAAGGTTACCAAAATGAAGAACATTTACTTTAACCATGATGGAAATACAGATGATTTAGTTTCTTTACTTTTACTTTTACAAGCACCTGACATTAATTTAATTGGAGTCAGTGCGATTGATGGTGACGGTGATGTAGTTGCCTCATGCGAAGCAAGTCGAAAAATCATTGACCGTTTTAATACATTCAACCACAAACTTGAAGTAGCTATGTCTAATTCCCGGGCCCACCACCAATTTCCTGAAGAATGGCGACAAAGCACCTTTACCTTTAACAGTTTTCCAATTTTGAATGAACATGGCAAGATTAATACTCCAGCTGCCAAAAATCCCGCCCATATTGATATGGCTAAAAAAATTATGGCTCAAGATGAAAGGACAACTGTAATTATGACCGGACCTATTACAGATTTAGCTCGAGCACTTGACTATGAACCAAAGCTTGCAAATAAAATTGACAAATTATATTGGATGGGTGGTTCTTTAGATGGTCATGGTAATGTATTTGTTCCCTACTATGATACGACTCAAGAATGGAATGCTTTTTGGGATCCCGAAGCAGTCGAACGGGTCTGGAATTCAGATATTGATATTCAAATGGTAGGCCTTGAAAGCACTGAAGAAATTCCACTAAATGATGAACTTAAGCAACACTTTGCTAGTTTACGACGCTATCCAGCAATGGACTTAATTGGCTTAGGTTATAGCTTGATTATTTCTTCTCAGCCTGGCAATCAGTATTACTTATGGGATGTTTTAACTACTTTATCAGCCCTTTATCCTGATTTAGTTGAAACTCGCAAGGCAAAATCATATGTACTAACAGAAGGTGCTGCAGCCGGACGTTTAGTCGAATCAGAAAAAGGCCGCCCAATGACATTAGTTACTAAAGCTGATAAAGATGCCTTTTTCAAAAAATTTGATGAATTAGCGCTAAGTGCTAATTTTAAATAAAAAAATATGATTGGTTTTTAACCAATCATATTTTTTTATTCATTATCTTGAATAATAATGTGATGTGAAAAGATGTATGCACAAACTAAAACGAAAATAACAAAAATAGAAGTTAAAATAATTGTCATAAGCAGCCCACCCTTTTATATATCTATCATTATTCTATCATGTTTTCGTTTTCACTGTCCAAAGATACGCTCACTTTATCAAACTTCTGGTCCATCCCATCCAGCATTAAGTAAATGGACGCAATCCTTTTCTTGATACCAATCACGCGCAAAACATACAAACTCTTGCAAATTAAAAACTAAAATCTGCCCGGCAGGTAAATTGGCAATTTTTACTGGATATTTTTGCAAAAATTGAGTTCCTAAATCTTCATAATCATGATATTTATTTAACTCCACATTATTAAAACTAATCCAAATCTTTTCACCCGCAATTAATACTGGTGCCTTTTCCTGAATTAGTGGACGCGATATTTCAGATTCTGCCAGATACGGAGCTAAGCAAGTTTCAAAATTAGTACCAAGACAAACCACTTTCGCATTTAATTTTTCCAACCTCCCCAAAACTCCCTGCTTTCCAAAAGGTAAATCAAAAGTATGGGGCTTTACAATTTCTTCCTTATCTTTTCCCCATGCAGCAAAAGAATAAATTGGGTGATTATCACGTAAAACATTTTTTTGCATTCGGAAATATTCTGAAAATGGATCTAACCCTGAAACAGGAGTTGCTTCCTCATTAAATGCTGGCATCTTCTTCATAATTTTGTCTTTTAGGTCTGATTTAAATCGTGGCTCTTTCAAATGCAAGCTAAAGCTTGGTAAGACAATATTACCATCTTTAACTAGTAGTTTTAATGCTGAAAAAAGTGCCTGCTCTTTTCCTGGGAAAATTCCTAAAGCTGATAATTTTAAATTTACTAGCAAAGTGTCTGTCGAACATATTCCCATTTCACTTAAAAATTGGACTAAATCTTTATCAGAATAAACTAAGTCTCTATCTTCTCCCATATCTATTCCTCTGCTTGTAAAAGTCTATTATTGAAATTTTAAAAATTAGCTATTTTCATTTTACCAGTCTAGCAATAAAAAGACTAAAAAGTGGTTTGTACCAAAGATCATTTTTCTCGCTCAACCGTTTTTTAGTATAAAGCGATTACATCCTTTGTACTTCAAGGCTTTCAAAATTGGTATAGATGTAATTTTCACTAATTTAATGCTAGGTTTAAGACAATAATTGCAAAATTGGTTAGCTTTTTCTAACTATTAGTATATAATCAGTAGCAGATTGATTTTGGAGGCGAAAAAATGCCTAATTTATTACTAATTAGTCATGGAAGTTATGCCAAGGCAACTTTAAATAGTTGTGAAATGATTCTTGGCAAGTTAAATAATGTAAAAGCAATTGAATTTAAGCAAACCATGAATCAAGATGATTTACTTGAAGAAATTGAAGCTATTGCGAAAACATTCACCAAATTAGATGCAATCCTTGTTGATTTTACAGGTGGAACTCCAGCAAATACCGCAATAAGATTTCAAGCAAAGCATCCTGAAGTAAAAATATATACGGGGTTATCATTCTCATTACTTCTTGCTGTTGCCAGCGGAACTCCTTTTTCCGAAGCTTATAAACAAGTAGCGCAAACAAGTGGTTTATTGGGTGAACAGAAAACAGAAGAAAAAATAAAGACGAATGTTTCAACTAAAAATTCTCCTCGAAAAACTGCAATGTTTGTTCGAATTGATGAACGTCTAATTCATGGACAAGTTGCTACTATGTGGACAAACGCTTTAAAACTAACCAGACTAATGGTTATTGATGACCAAATCGTCAAAAGCTCTATCCAAAAAACAGCTCTTAAAACTGCCTGCCCCAACGGAATTCATTTAAGTATCTTAACCGCTGCAGGAGCTGCTAAGAGAATTAATAATAATCAATATATTGGACAAACAGTTTTAATTCTAGTAAAGAAGCCTTCAATTCTGAAACAATTAGTTGATTTAGGAGTTAAATTACCTGAAATTAATGTTGGTAATATGTCAACTAAAGAGGGATCACATCAAGTTGCTAAAAGTGTCGCTGTAACTAAAGATGATATTAATGACTTTAAATATTTAGCTAAAAAAGGCCTGACAATTTATCATCAAATGATTCCTAGTGAGGCACGTGAAGACTTTATAAATTTACTTAAGACTAATGGAGGACAAAATTAATGATTGCATGGTGGCAAATTATTCTATTAACAGCCTTAGCTTTTTGGATGATTCTAGATCAACTTACTTTAGTAACAATTAATTCCCCTCTCTTAATTGGAATGATTTCTGGAATTATTATGGGGGATATCAAAACAGGTCTAATTGTCGGCTCTACTCTACAATTAATGGTTTTGGGTGTTTCAACATACGGTGGTGCAAGCATGCCTGACTTTATGACAGGAGCTATTGTAGGAACAGTCTATGCTGTACTAACCAATAAAGGAACTCAATTTGCAATTGGACTAGCTGTACCCGTTGGTTTATTGATGGTCCAACTCGATGTTTTAGCAAGATTCTTTAATACTATTTTTCAACATAAGATGGATCAAGCAATCAAAGCTGGCAATACAAAAATTGCTAGTCGTAATGCATATTTAGGTTTTCTTACTTGGGGGTTATCAAGAGCTATTCCAGTTTTTATCTTATTGGTAATCGGTAATGATATCGTTAAAACCATTTTGCGGATTGTTCCAACCTGGTTAACTGATGGACTTAAAGTTGCAGGTGGAATTTTACCAGTTGTTGGTATTGCAATTTTATTACGTTATTTGCCAACTAAAAAGTTTATTTCATATCTAATAATTGGTTTCTTAGCCGCCGCTTACTTAAAGATGCCAATGTTAGGAGTTGCTTTACTTGGTGCGGCACTAGCTATTTTAAATTATAAACGCGAAAACACACCTACAATGCAAGTAAATACCAAGAGTTATGAAAATGCGGAGGGTGAATATGAAGACTAATACCAAATTAACTAAAAAAGATTTATTCAGAGCAAACTGGCGCTGGCTTTGGGCTAGTCAGCTATCTTGGAACTACGAAAAAATGATGGCACCAGGATACTTTTATACCGTTCTACCATTTTTGAAAAAGTTTTATAAAAATGATGAACTTGTAGATATGATGAAAATGCATTCGCAATTTTTCAATACAAATGCATTTACAGGTCCATTCATCATTGGAATGGACTTAGCAATTGAAGAACATCAAGGCTACAAAGCAAAAGAAACTATTGCAGGTATTAAAACTGGTTTAATGGGCCCACTTGCAGGTGTTGGAGATACCATTTTTGGAGTAATTATTCCAACTATTTGTGGATCAATTGGAGCATACATGGGCTTAAAAGGAAATGCCCTAGGTGCCATTATTTGGTTATTAGTAAATATCTTTATTTTATTTGCCAGATTTGCAATTTTACCAATGGGTTATTATCAAGGAGAAAAGTTAATCAATTCTGCTGAAGGAAAGCTAAATGCAGTTACTGACTCAGCGATTTTGCTTGGTGTAACTGTGGTTGGTGCCTTAATCCCAACCGTAATTAAAGCAAACGTTCCATTCGTCTTTTCTGCAGGTAAAGTAACTCTAAAATTACAGACTGTTTTAAACCAAATTATGCCATCTCTAATACCAGTATTGCTTGTAGCATTTGTTTACTGGCTATTAGGTAGAAAAAAGATGACCTCTACTAAAGTAATTTTATTTGTACTGTTTTTAGGAATTGCTTTAAGTTATTTCCATATTTTAGGGGCCTAATGAAAATAAGATTAATAAAATAATTTTCAAAATAAAAAAGCTACTGATATCGTCCGATATTACCGATACGATTTATCAGTAGCTTTTTCTAATACTTACTGTACTTTTGCTATTCGTTTTTCCCACGCTTATAAGCCGCTTTTACTTGAGCAAAAGTAGTATCACGACCATTTTGTACCAATGTCGCACCAACTTCAGCCATCCCATCTGCGATTGCTGATAACCACCTAAAGATTGACACTTCTGCAAAGAACAAAACAACTAATAAGAAAATTGATCTTCCCGAAATCATAGTTAGCGCAAAGAAATGATGGAAAAAGGCAATTGATACAAGAATTGTAAGGAAGGATATTACCATAACTCCCAGCCTAAACTGATTTAACGGTTCAGAAATATGGTATAGAACCATCATACCTACCGCAATCAATACCATGGTAGCTGTAGTAGATAAATCTCGATGACCTAAATCTAACGCCATATTAGCTGCAATCAATACCCAAACCGCTAGCATATCCGTTAACCCACCAGGAATCGATTTAGATAAAACATTTGCAATAAAATTACCACGAATAATATTATGGTTACTTTCCAATGCTAGTAAAAATGATGGTAAACCAATCGTAAAAGCACTAATCAGTGTTATTTGTGATGGACGCAAAGGATAATTTACAGTCAACATTAATGAAATTATTGACATCAAAAATGAAAAGATATTCTTAACCAAGAAAAGACTGGCACTTCGTTCAATGTTATTAACAACTCTACGCCCTTCATTAACTACATCTGGCATTTTAGCAAAATTTGAGTCAAGTAGAACTACTTGTGAAGCTTGTACCGCCGCTGAATTTCCAGAAGCCATAGCAATAGAACAATCTGCTTCTTTCATTGCCAAAATATCATTAACCCCATCACCGGTCATTGCGACTGTTTTACCAACTTCTTTAAGCGCTAAAATTAACTTCTTCTTCTGGTCTGGCTTCACTCTTCCAAACACAGTATATTCTTTTACTGCATCTTTATATTCACCATCAAACTTTGATAAATCAACATATTTCTCAGAATTGCTAATCCCTGCTTCTTTTGCAACTCTTGATACTGTTACTGGATTATCCCCTGAGATTACCTTGATATCAACACCTTGCTTAGCAAAATATTTAAAGGTTGCTGGTGCTTCCTTTCTTATTGGGTTGTTTATCAAAATATAACCTAGTACAGCTACAGCTTCAGTTAAAGGCGTACTTTCAGAAAGCTCTTTTGGATATTTGCCAAAAACAACTACTCGATATCCTGATTCAACATATGATTGAAATTCTGGAAGATATTTTTCAAATTCAGTTCTTAGAACCATTTCTGGAGCGCCCAATACTAAACTATAGCCTTCAAAAACAGCTGCGGAATATTTATTCACAGAAGTAAATGGAATAATCTGCTTTGCTTTTTGAAATAAGCGCGTCTTAAATTTTTCACTTACTGCCTTCATCGTTTCATTATCAACTGGCATATTACCAGAAAAGTCAGCTAAGTATTTATTTAAATCACTACTTGTTACATTACTACTAGTAATTGCTTTTTGTACTGACATAACCGGTTCAGTAATTGTCCCAGTTTTATCTACACAAAGAACGTTTACCCGTGCTAAGGTTTCTACACTCTTCATATTATGAAGCATTACCTGTCTACGAGCCAGTCTTGTCGCTGCCATTGCTAATGCAATAGTAGTTAATAAGTATAACCCCTCTGGAATCATCCCAATAATTGCAGCTTCCATAGAAGTAATGCTATCTGCTAAACCTGCTTGATTTATAAAATAGCTCTGAGAAAACAATGCTATCCCCAAAGGAATAATGATGATACCAACCCATTTGATAATTTTGTTAATGGAGCGAACCATTTCGCTTTGTTCAACTGATTTCATGGCTTTAGCCTCAAGCATTAGCTTGGCGATATAAGATTCATTACCAACTTTTTCTAGTTGCATATAAATCTCTCCTGAAACTAAGAAGCTACCAGACATTAACTCTGATCCGATAGTTTTCTTAATTTCATCTGCCTCACCTGTAAGCAAAGCTTCATTTACTCTCGCTTCACCAGCTAAAACGCGACCATCAGCTGGAACCTGGTCTCCAGTTTTTAAAATGACAACATCATCTTGTACTAATTTTTCAATTGGTTGCTGTATCTTTTTTCCATCACGGATAACAAGAACTTCTGCTTCATTCATTACTGTCAATTTAGACAGAACATGCTTGGCACGTATTTCTTGAACTATCCCAATAATCGTATTAGCAATGATAACAGGTAAAAAAGACAAATCACGATAAGAGCCAACTACTATTAACAATCCAGCCAAAATCGCAAAAATCAAATTAAAATAAGTAAAAGTGTTTTCGGCAATAATTTGCCAATTAGACTTAAACTGATTATCAGTTGCCTCATTAACTAATCCTTGCTTTATTCTCTTACTAACTTCAGGAGTAGTTAACCCAATATCCAAATCTACATCTTGCTTTATTGCCATCTTGTTCTCCTTAAACATGATTTTAAATAATTATATCATGTTCCAAAGATTAAAGTAGTTGAATGCCTCCTGCTTCACACTCTTTTACAGTTTCTTCAGGCCACACACTAACTTGTACCTCACCAATATGAGCTTTTTTCAGTAAAAGCATACAAAATCTAGATTGACCAATTCCTCCACCAATTGTGTAAGGCAATTCACCATTCACTAACATTTTATGGAATGGTAATTCTAATCTGTCTAAAGTATCAGTTAGAGTAAGCTGACGTTTCAGAGCTTCTTCATCAACTCTAATTCCCATTGAAGAAACTTCAAATGCGCATTTTAGAACCGGGTTCCAAAATAACAAATCACCATTTAATTTCCAATCATCATAGTCTGGTGCTCGAAGGTCATGTGGTTTACCAGTCAACGGTAACTTACCACCAATATGCATAACAAACACAGCTTTATGTTCTTCACAAATTCTATCTTCGCGTTCTTTAGCAGTAAGTTCAGGCCAACGAGCTTCTAATTCTTCACTAGTTACAAAATAAATATCTTCCGGAAATTCAAAAATATCTCCATATTTTTTAGCAACCCTCTTACCAGTTATTTTCATTGCCGAATAAATATCTTTAACAGTCTTCTTCAAGAACTCAGTTGTCCGATCTTCTTTAGAAATAATTTTTTCCCAATCCCATTGATCAACATAAATCGAATGTAGATTATCTGTATCCTCATCTCGACGAATTGCATTCATGTTAGTGAAAAGACCTTCGCCCATTTTAAAGCCATATCGCTTCAAGGCGAATCTTTTCCATTTAGCAAGTGAATGAACAATTTGCAAATCTTCATCAGGTTCTTCTTTAGTTTCAAACGCAACTGGTCTTTCAACTCCATTCAAATTATCGTTGAAACCAGATGATTTTTTAACAAATAAAGGAGCAGTAACCCGAAGTAGGTTCAACTTTTCTGCCAATTCAATCTGAAAGATATCTCGAATATCACGAATTGCTTCTTCTGTTTCTCTTAAACTACGCTTTGTCTTATAACCTGCTGGAACAAATACCTTCATAATTCTTTCTCCTAAAATATAAATTTAGAATGAAAAAGAGCCTTTCATCCCCAATTTTCTTAAGGGACGAAAGGCTCTTTCCGCGGTACCACCCAACTTGTCAAATACTGACCACTCTAATCAGATGCAATCACATCTGTCCCGAGGTAACGTTGGGGATTACGTCTCAGCCTACTCATTTCGACCTCGCAGCATTAAAAAGTGTTTTTCAAAAAATTCAGGGTCTGCTAACTTCCCACTAATTGTTAGCTCACTGTGAGAATGAATTAATCTACTCGTCTTTTTGCCTTTAGTTATTACTCATTTATTTATCAAATATTTAATCATGTATTAATTTGAAATGCAAGTATTAAATTTTACTTTTTTTCTTGATTTTAGCAAGATATCAATTATTCTAAATTTCTAATTTCTTACATAAAAAAGAAGTTAGGGACTAACCTAACTTCTTCAATTCACTACGTCGTTCTTTTATCATGTCAGCTAAAACATCTAAATCATGTAAATTTGCATATAATTTGATAAAACGTTTAGCAGTAGATCGGTGATTATAAATTTGTTGCTTATCTTTATGTTGCGAGCGCCACTTCTGGTTGGCACGTTTCTGTGCTTCAGATGTTGCCATTTTTTATCCTCCAAAATAATGAAATGAATAGTAACTTTTCCCAAAACTATCAGCAAATCCTAAAGAGATTTGTCTATTTATATATTCATTATATAACAAAAAGCGCTTTCAGCATTGGATATTTAAAGTTTTATAAAATCTTAAATATATAATAAAAAAGATATATTCTAGGCGAATATATCTTTCTACAATTTATTATGAACAAACACATGAAAAAAGAGTTTTAACTTTTTAAAATAAAAAAGTTTCAGGAGTGATTATAATCAAAACAATAGGAATATTTGATATAATCTGGCCTTAAGGCCGTATATAATACTACTCTTTTATATAATTTAGTTCAATATAAAAAACGTATTAATATACTATAATTACCTTTTTTTATTTAAAATAGAAAAATTAATTTTTAGTCAAAAATTTGTAGCACATTATCTAAAGAAAGACGCTCAGATCTAAAATTATTAATATGATCTTCTGCTTCATATCCTACAGCTATTCCTACTGCAATTGCCTCTTTTTCCGGAATAGGTAATATTTGTCTAATTTCATCAGGATACTTTACAAATTCATAAGCAACCATACTTCCAAGTCCCATATCTGTTGCTGCAAGCATCAATGTTTGTGCAAAAGCACCTAAATCGTAAATTGACCAGTTACTGCTATTTTGGGGGATAGTTAGATAAAATACTGCTGGAGCATAATATAAATTCTGTTGAGCCTCTGCCCAGCCTGAATCTAATTCATCTTTAGTCAAATAGTTTGTTCGATGTAAATTAAGTTTTGCCATGTTGTCTCTTGGAAATTCATCCCAGTTAACTCGATGCATCGTTGGCCATTCAGGTGCAGCAGATCTATCAGTCTTACTATTTTTTAAGTGCAACTCTTTTAACTTTGCCAAACTTTTACCTCTTACAAGGTAAATTTTCCAGGGCTGACTATCAACCCATGATGGAGCTTTTTGAGCTAGTTTGACTAACCCCTTTAACTTATTAACTTCAACATCTTTATTGGTAAATACTCGAACACTATGTCTATCTTCAATTGCTTGTTTTGTTTCCATAATCCTCTCTTTTCTTTTTGCTTTACAAACTCTAGGTTTATTTTATACTATAAAGACAGCTAAAACAAAGGAGCGATACTAATGGGTTTAACATTTAAAAGAGAAGATGAATTAGAAAAAATGCTTAATCAATTCGCTGTTTTCCCAGATGATCCAAAAAAGACAGCTAAACAAAAAGGTAAAAATAATAGTAAACAAAAACCTGATAATGAAAAAGAGTAGCTAAGCTACTCTTTTTTTACTAAGAAATTTTATCTTCTATCCACTTATTTAATTCTGCAAGATGCAACTTGGTTTCTGAACTATAAGTCAATACTGTCACATTATCATGATTTAAATCTAAATGCTTACGTAAATTACTTTGAACTTTATTATATTGAGACTTTTTTAACTTATCCATTTTAGTTGTAACAACTAAAATTGGTAAATCTAATAATAAAGCGTAATTATACATTGCTATATCATCTGTAGTTGGTTCATGACGCGCATCAATGATAATAATTAAGCCTTCAAGATTTGCTCTTGTTTCAAGATAATCTTGAATCATTTCACCAAATTGTTCCCGTTGCTTTTTTGATACTTTCGCATATCCATATCCAGGAACATCAACTAAATAAAAGCTATCATTTACTTTATAGAAGTTAAGTGTTTGCGTCTTACCAGGCTGAGAGGACGTTCTAGCTAGATTTTTTCGATTAAGAAAGCTGTTTATCAAACTAGACTTTCCAACATTAGAACGGCCTGCAAGAGCTATTTCAGGAAGGACGTCACGAGGATACTGATCTTCACGAACAGCACTTACACTATATTCGCTACTTGTTATCTTCATTTGTATCGTCCATTTCTACATCTTTATTAACTTCTTTGCGAGTAATTCTTGGCGAAGCATGCTTAGTAATTACGTCACGAGTTATTTCAACTTTTGCAACATCCTGTTCACTTGGAATAGTATACATCGTGTCCATCATTGCATTTTCAATGATAGTTCTAAGACCACGCGCTCCCATATTACGTTCAAGTGCCTGTTCACTAATTGCTTCCAAGGCGCCATCACTAAAATGCAGGTCAACTTTATCAATACTAAATAATTTCTGATATTGCTTTACTAAAGCATTCTTTGGTTCCGTTAAAATTCTGATTAAATCAGCCTTTTGTAATTTATCCAAAGTTGATATAACCGGAATACGTCCTATAAATTCAGGGATTAAACCAAATTTAACTAAATCACCAGTTGTTAAATATTTATTCCAACTATCAGCATCTTGGTCAACGTCGTCAAATTTACTCTCTGCACCAAAACCAATTGTCTTTTTCCCTAATCGGGACTTTACAATGCTTTCTATGCCGTCAAAAGCCCCACCAACGATAAATAAGATATTCTTAGTATCAATCTTAATTAATTCCTGTTGTGGATGCTTACGGCCACCCTGAGGTGGTACCGAAGCAATTGTTCCCTCAAGGATTTTTAACAGGGCTTGTTGAACACCTTCACCAGACACATCACGAGTAATTGAAACATTTTCAGCTTTTTTAGAGATTTTATCAATTTCGTCAATGTAAATAATCCCTCTCTGAGCTCTTTCAATATCATAATCAGCATTTTGAATTAATTTTAGTAAAATATTTTCAACGTCTTCACCAACATACCCTGCTTCAGTCAAGGTGGTTGCATCAGCAATTGCAAAAGGAACATTCAGAATTTTAGCTAAAGTCTGGGCTAAATAAGTTTTACCAGAACCAGTTGGTCCAATCAAGGCAATATTGGATTTTTGTAGTTCTGTACTATCATCAATGTCCATTTGATTGATTCGTTTATAGTGGTTATAAACAGCAACACTCAGAACTTTTTTTGCTCGATCTTGTCCAACGACGTATTCATCTAACTGATTCTTAATTTCTACAGGCTTTGGCAAATCTTTGGTTTCTTTTAATGAATCGGCCTTCAATTCATCATCAATAATCTCTTTTGATAGAGCAACACATTCATTACAAATATAAACTCCATTACCTGCTATCATCTTCTTTACTTGAGCTTGAGTCTTACCACAAAAAGAACAGGTGATTTCGTCAACTCCATCAGAATACTTTGTAGCCATCTTTTTCCTCCTCTTATAGTTAACACTAAGATTAGCATAAAAGTTCAATTAAAGGCTAAAATTTGCTCTCAAGAAAAAAAGCGGCTAAAAGCCGCTCTTTTTAAGAAATAAAAATTACTTGTCAGAGTCCTTTTCAAGTTGTGCTTTACCAACTTGTTTTGCACTGTCAGTAATAAGATCCATTGCCTTACGTACAGCAATATCATGTGAAAGCATGTCATCAGACAAAGTGTTACGAACAGTCTTTTCATCCATGTTGTATTCAGCTGCAAGATCTTTAATTTCTTGTTCAATTTCTTTCTTGTCAGCCTTCAAGTCTTCCTTAGCAACAATTGCTTCAAGAACTAAGTTAGTCTTAACTCTTTCAGCAGCATCAGTAGAAAGTTGTGCACGTAATTGTTGCTCAGTAGTATTAGTTAACTTGAAGTAAGTTTGTGGGTCAATACCTTGACGTTGCATGTTACCCAAGTATTGGTTAAGTTGAGTATCAACATCTTCTTGAATCATAGCATCAGGAATTTCGTCAATCTTGGCATTCTTAACTGCAGTAGTAATTGCTGCTTCTTGGATTGCGTCTTGTGCTGCAGCTTCCTTATCTTCTTTCAATTGCTTCTTGATCTTTTCTTTTAATTCATCAAGAGTTTCAACTGAATCATCAACGTCTTTAGCAAACTCGTCATCTAACTTAGGAAGTTCTTTTGACTTAACTTCGTGTAACTTAGTTGCAAAGTGTGCTTCCTTACCAGCTAAGTCCTTTGCACCGTAATCTTCTGGGAAGGTTACAACAACGTCAACTTCATCTCCTGCTTTATGACCTTCAAGTTGATCTTCAAAGCCAGGAATGAAAGTATTTGAGCCAAGTTCAAGTGAGTAGTTTTCTGCGCTACCACCATCAAAGGCCTTGCCATCAATTGTACCCTTGTAGTCAATAGTAACAGTGTCACCCTTAGCTGCCTTGTCATCCTTTAAAACAAGTTCAGCGTTTTGTTCACGCTTCTTATCTAATTCAGCGTCAATGTCCTTTTGGTAAACACGAGTGTTTTGCTTTGGAACTTCAATGCCCTTGTATTCGCCAAGTTCTACTTCAGGCTTAACAGAAACTGTAGCCTTCATAGTCCAAGCCTTATCCTTGTCCATTGAAACTGGTTCAATCTTTGGTTGACCTACTGCGTCAATTTTTGCTTCCTTAACAGCAGCAGTATAAGCGTTAGGCAATACTAAGTTCAAAGCGTCTTCATAAAGTGCTTCTTCACCATAGTATTGGTTGAAAATAACACGACTTACATGGCCCTTTCTAAAACCAGGTACACGCAAGTTTTTCTTAATACGGTTGAAAGCTTGATCTAAACCTAATTTAATTTCTTCTTGTGAAATTTCAAAAGTTAATTCACCAGTAGTTTTACCGGTCTTTTCCCATTTTGCAGACATTTAATTCAATACCTCCGATGTCAAATTTGGGTTTGCTATTGCACACTCAACTATCTTACCCTAAATAACGATAAAACTCAAATTTAAGAGGAATTTTCTTAAAAACTTATTGAGTATTACATAGCCTAAAACACAAATCAAATTTTAGATAAAAAAAATGTACTTGCAAGAGCAAGTACATTTTTTTAAAGTTGGATTAGTCAAGAATTTCAGTAACTTGGCCGGCACCAACAGTACGTCCACCTTCACGAATAGTGAACTTAGTACCCTTTTCTACGGCAACTGGCTTGATTAATTCAACAGTAAATTCAGTGTTGTCACCAGGCATAACCATTTCAGTACCTTCTGGTAATTCAATAGCACCAGTTACGTCAGTAGTGTGGAAGTAGAATTGAGGACGGTAGTCTGAGAAGAATGGAGTGTGACGACCACCTTCGTCCTTCTTCAAGACATAAACTTGACCCTTAAACTTCTTGTGGGTTTGGATTGAACCTGGTTGTGCTAAAACTTGACCACGAACAACTTCATCACGGTCAACACCACGAAGCAATACACCAACGTTATCGCCGGCTTCACCTAAGTCCAAAGTCTTGTGGAACATTTCCAAACCAGTAACAACTGACTTCTTAACGTCATCAGTTAAACCAACGATTTCAACTTCATCGCCGACCTTAACTTGACCACGGTCGATACGGCCTGAAGCAACAGTACCACGACCAGTGATAGTAAATACGTCTTCAACTGGCATCAAGAATGGCTTGTCAGTTTGACGTTCTGGAGTTGGGATGTATTCGTCAACAGTCTTCATAAGTTCCAAGATAACCTTTTCTTGTTCTGGGTCACCTTGTAAAGCCTTCAATGCTGAACCACGGATAACTGGAACATCGTCACCAGGGTAATCGTATTCTGATAACAAGTCACGAACTTCCATTTCAACTAAGTCGATCAATTCTGGATCGTCAACTAAGTCACACTTGTTCAAGAATACAACGATGTATTCAACACCAACCTGACGAGCAAGTAAGATGTGTTCACGAGTTTGTGGCATAGGACCATCAGTTGCAGCAACAACTAAGATAGCACCATCCATTTGAGCAGCACCGGTAATCATGTTCTTGATGTAGTCGGCGTGGCCTGGAGCATCCATGTGTGCGTAGTGACGGTTTTCAGTTTCGTATTCAACGTGGGCAGTGTTGATAGTGATACCACGTTCTTTTTCTTCTGGCGCAGCATCGATTTGTGAGTAATCAGAAGCTTGTGCTAAGCCTTGCTTTGCCAAAACAGTAGTAATAGCTGCAGTTAAAGTGGTCTTACCGTGGTCAACGTGTCCGATAGTACCAATGTTAACGTGCGGCTTGGTTCTTTCGTAATGTTCTTTTTCTGCCATTAAAATGACCCTCCTGTAAATTTGCAAGAAGTCCGTTGAGATAAGTTAACGGATAATTCTCTGTTGAATATTGTACTACTTTCATTCGCATTCGACTAGTCTCTTGCCAATGAAAATATCCTTATATGATTATACCTGATTACAAGAAAATGTAAACCATTTTGTTTAAAATCTTTAACGACTTATATTTTGATAGATTTTAGTTAGTATCTCTTGATGTTCGCCCCCATTTCTTTCTAATACAAAGTTGACAAGATCTTTACTAAATGAATCAGGTTCATTTACAAAATCATCTATTTTTGGATAGATTGTTCCTAATAGCAAATTAGTTTCACTTAAAACAGTTGGCAAAATCGATGGATTTTTACTTAATCGATCACCGATTGAACTGATAATTTCTTGATACACTGTATTCTTAGCTAATAATGGTGTTAATGATGGATTGAAAGCAGTCATTTGATCTAAAACTATTATTGGAATATTTTCATCCATTTTAAGCTTTACCAAGTCCTCACAAATAGCTAAACGTAATGCAAATGACTGGCTAGGATCTATTAAAATACTTTTGCTAAAGTTAACAAAATTCGTCAAATTTAATTTAAATAAACTTTGATAATCCTTTTGCCTTATTACGCTTTTCTTTTTAAAAGCTTGCATAATTTTCATCTGCTTTTCTAGCTTTTCAGGGACAACTTCTTTTATTTTGGGATTATCCAATAATTTTTTTAATTGTAAAAATTCTATGAAGTAATTATTCCTGGCTAACGTTTCCAAGTATAAAGAAAAAATTTCAGAATCAGAAAAAAGATCAGGCTCTTCTTTCACTAAATCATACGCCTGATCTTCTTTGTTATCCGATAAATAGACCTTAACTAAGCTTTTTGAAATATTTTCATCATAAGATAAATTCAAAGCCTCTTCCAAATATTCTTCAGCTTGAGTTAAATCTTTATTCTCAATACTTTCATTAGCTAAATTAATTAAATTTTTTTGACTTAAATTAGTCATTATTTTCTGCCTTTTTATTTCTAAGTTCGTGTTCGGATTTCTTTCGAGCCATTGCCCGATGTCTATTTTGATTTACTTCCATAATCACTGGCAAAACAACTGGCCGCCGGTTAGTTTGCTTGTATAAAAACTTCTCCAAACTGTTACGTACGTCCGTTTTTAATTCAGACCAGTCAAACTTTTTATGTTCAAAATTAGTTAGTATTGCTTTTTTGATAACTTCACGCGATTCATTCATTAATTCTTTGTTAGCCTTAATATAAACGAAACCACGACTACTTACCCTAGGTTCAGCAATAATCTTTTTCTTTTTACGGTCAATAGTAGCAACTGCAATAAAAATTCCATCATCAGATAAAATTTCTCTATCACGCAAAACAATATTTCCTACATCACCAATACCACTACCGTCAATCATTGTATCTTCACCAGGAACTGGATCAGTTAAGTAAAAGCGACCTTTTTGTAAGCTTAAGCAATCACCATTTTTAGTTATATAAATATCTTTAGTTTTCATTCCTGTCGCTATAGCCAAGTTGCGATGAATTTCAAGTAAGCGATATTCACCAATTACAGGAATTAAAAACTTAGGCTTTAATGTTGAAATAAGTAGTTGTAAATCTCTACCAGTGGCGTGACCACTAGTGTGCTTAGCATAAGCTAATTGCGTTACAGTACCACCAGCGCGATAAACCATATCACTAGTTTGAGCAACCATTGTTTCTACCGCATGTGAAGGCGTAGTAGCAATAAATACTAAGTCCCCTGGGTGAATAGAAACCATTCTATGACGGTTAGTTGCCATTTTTTGAAGTGACTGCAATGGTTCACCCATTCTACCAGTCTCTAATACTACCAACTGATCATCTTTATAATTCTTCAATTCTTTAGAATGAATAAAAAGTCTAGAGTCAGCTTGTAAATAGCCAAGCTTTAAAGCAATTTGGACAATCTTATTTACTCCTCGACCTGTTAACAAGACTTTTCTATTATTCTTCTTTGCTGCATCAAAGACTTGTTGCAATCTTGTAAAGTTGGAAGCTTTAGCTGCAACAATAATTCTACCTGGAGCATTAGAAAACACTTCACTAACGTAATCGCCAATTTCTTTTTCTGAAGCATTAGGAAAATCTGCTTCAGCATTAGAAGAATCACTTAAAAGCGCCAAAACACCTTTAGTAGCAATTTCGGCTAATCGATCCATATCTGTCCGATAATGCTCACTAGCAGAAGGATCAAATTTAAAATCACCAGTATAAACAATTCCACCTGCTGGTGTATGGACAACAATTCCTAATGAATCTGGAATTGAGTGGGTGGTGTGAAAGAATGAAACGCTAGCATTTCTAAAATCAATTTCTGTTTCCGCATCAATCACGTGGAAAAGATGATTCTTTCGACGATGATTTTCACGTTGCACTTCCAACTTTGCTAATTCAATTGTTAATTCAGAGCCAAAAATATCTATATCATGCCCTCTTAAGATATATGGCAAAGCACCAATTGAATCTGCATGACCATGAGTCAAAAAGATTCCCGCAATTTTATCACTATATTTGTCAAAAAATTCCATATCTGGAATCACAACATCAATTCCAAATAAAGAACTATCAGGATATTTTAACCCTGCATCAAGAACAAAAATTTCATCATTAACTTGAACAGCGAACATGTCCTTTCCTTGTTCACGGACACCGCTGACAACCATAATCTTTATATCAAAATCTGCCATTAATATTTCCTTCTCTATAATTACAATTTTTATTTAGGATCATTTGATCAAAACGTGCTAGTCTTTTTTAATTTTAGCATAGAACGGTAATTTTGACAGCAGAAAAAAAGAGTCAGCAAATGCTGACTCTCATTAAAGAATAGATTAACGACGTAAACCTAACTTCTTGATTAAAGTACGGTAACGTTCAATATCGTTTTCTGCTAAGTAACGAAGTAAGTTACGACGGTGACCAATCTTCTTAAGCAAACCAACGTATGAGTGGTGGTCTTGCTTGTGGGCCTTTAAGTGGGCATTCAAGTTGTTAATATCTTCAGTTAAAACTGCAACTTGAACTTCAACAGAACCAGTATCACCTTCATGAGTTGCGTATTCTTTAATTAATTCGTTTTTTCTTGCTTTTGAAATTGACATTTCAATAACACCTTTCTATAAATAAAATAATCGCCATTAACAACGTAAGCCGCTGGTGAAACGTGCAAACAGCGTTAATGGTTCACAACAAAATTAATAATAACGATATTTTTTTCAAAAAGCAAGTATAATTTACCTTGCAAGGATAGTTTTTCTTAAGTATAATCAATTTATGTGATTTTAGATAAATATTGGAGGTGAATTTCATGCCACAAATCAAATCAGCTATCAAGCGTGTTAAGACTCAAGCTAACGCTAACAAGCGTCGTGCTGCACAATTGAGCGAATTGAGAACTGCTGTTAAGAAGTTTAAGGTTGCTCAAGCTGCTGGTGCAGAAAACGCCTCCGACTTACACAAGGCAGCTGCTCGTGCTTTGGACAAGGCCGCATCTAAAGGTTTAATCCACAAGAACAAGGCTAACCGTGACAAGAGTCGTTTAGCTAAGCTTGCTAAGTAATTTCTAGCAAACAATAAAGACCAGGATTAATTTCCTGGTCTTTTTTTATACTTTTAAATAGCCAATAAAAACATCTTAATAAATTCATCGCCTTGATAGGTCCCATTTTTATAGCCTTGATCTAATTTTATTGCTTCAAGTAACAATCTCTTTAACTTAGAGACAGATACTTGTGTTTGTTTAGCAAGCTTAACACGGTACGGATGAATTCCTAGTTCTTTACCAATATCCATTTCGCTACGCTTTCTTGCTAATAAAATTTTGGCAGATAAGATCACTTCTAGTTGATTTTCAAAAACTGACAAAATACGAACTGGATTTTGGCCTTCTCTTAGCTGATCTTCTAGTCTTTCTAATGATTCTTGATAATTTTTCTTGAAGGCGGAAGACAATATTTCGAAAATATTTTGGGCAAGAGATAAATCTACATTATTTTGAACTGATTCTAAAGTAATCTTTTTATTATCATCAGCTATCAGTTTAAGTTTTAAATAATTGGATAATGCTGTATCCATTACTTGATCGCTTCTCTCAAGAAGCAAGTGTAAAGTGTTTTGAGCAATAGAGTAGCCTTCATCCTTAATAATTGCTTTTATCACTCCACTAACTTCATATGGTTTAAATTGTACTTCAACCGAATTAAAAGCTGACAAACTTAATTTGGTTATTTTTTTTCGTTTGTCTAAATTAGCATAATTAGCTTGCATAATCACAATATCATCAGACAAAGTTAAATTGGCAAAGACTTTTTCTAGTTTTGCAATATTTGCTTGAAGTTTTTTAGGTGATTTTCCTGTCAAGAAAATAGGATTTTTCACCCAAATTATTTTTTGTTGTGAAAATAAACTTGCTTCTGTTAATGAAGCTAATAACTCATCTAACCCATCATTTTCACAGTCGATTCTTTGCAAATCTAATCCCTTAAACTCTGAATTATTCAAATAATCTCTAATTAAATAATCATTTAAGAAAGCATCTTCACCATATATTAGCAAATTTTTATTTTGAACATTTGAATTTTTAAACAATGAAATTAACATTCTTACCTCAAATTTATTTCAAAAAAGTTTCAAAGTGGTCTCTTCCAAAACCATATCGATAACTAATACTACCATATCTTTGAGTACTAAGATATGGTATTGCCAATTTATCTAACTTTGCTAACGTCTCCTGATTAGGATGATGGTAGCGATTATTTCGCCCTGCAGAAATAAAAACCAAATCAGGTTGAATAATTTGTAAAAAATGTTCAGATGACGATGTCTTACTTCCATGATGTCCTAACTTAAAGTAATTAACTTTCATTGGAGTTTTCTGACCTATTACTTCTTCACCAGCCTGGTCTAAGTCTCCAGTAAAAAGCCAGCGCTTGTTATTAACTTTAAAAGTCACCGATAGTGAATCTTCATTTTTACCTAATCCAGCTTGATATGGATAGACAATATCAAACTTTATTCCTTCATTCACTCTATCCCCAGCCAGCAATTCCTTAATTTGTGATTTATGAACTTTTCCAGCAATTCTTTTCAAAAAAGCTTGATTCTTTAATAGACCTCGAGCCATATATAACTTATTTACCTTAATTTTATCTAACAATGGTCCTAGATCTCCAACATGGTCGGCATCTTGATGAGAAAGAAAAATTCCATCTAAATGATCAATTCCTTGTGCTTTTAAAAAAGGCAACGTTATTTGCTCTATTTGAGGTCTTTTAGGCCGTTTAGAGCTAGCAAATGAAACTTTACCTCCTGTATCAATCAAATAACTTTTTCTAAAAAGAGGAGTAGTAATCAAGATACTATCGCCTTGTCCAACATCAATAAAAGTTACCTGACCTTGCAATGGAAAATGAATGCTAATAAAAATTAAAGAATATGCACTTATCAAAGTAACTATCGATAATTTTAATTTGCGACTTTCTAATCTAAAAATTAAGTAACAAAAACTTACTATTAGTAAAAATAAAACCTGCCACCATGTTATTTTTCCAAATATTATCATTCCGATATTTGTTCTTGCAAAACTATTTATAGTTGCTTCACCAAATTCTAAAATTTTTTCAAAAATATCAGAGATAAATAAAAATTTATTAAATAAAAAGATATTAATGAAGGTCAAAGGCATCACAACAAAATTAAAATAAGGAACAATCAAAATATTAAAGAAGACGGTAAATATATTTACTTGATAGAAATTAAATAAAAGAAGTGGTGTTAATAGTAAATTTAATAACATCCCTTGCTTAAAACTACTCTCACTCTTAATAACCTTTAATCCTAAGACCAATATATAACTCAAAATGGCCCCAATATTCATAAATAACCGTGGATTGATTAATAGGTGAACAATTGCTGTTAAACCTAGTAAGTCCGAATTATTAAGATTAAAAGCCTTCTTTTTTAGTAATCCACCTAAAAAGTAGGTTAAACAGCTTCTAACAAATCCCGCTTGTCCAGCGCAAAGCAATATTCCCAATAACAAGCAAAAACTAATAATAACAAAACTCTCATCTTCAGTTATTTTGAAAAAATAACAAATCACAGAAATAACAAAAGTGTATATCCCAACATGAAGACCTGAAATACTCAAAAGGTGAATTACACCTAAATTTCGATAATTATCTAATATTTGTTGAGTATCATCATTAATGTTTTCTCCTAAAATCAATTCACCCGCAAAGAAACTAAGTAGCCTTGGAAAAGTAGTAAAATATCTTTCCAATTTAAATCGCAAATAATGATAAAAATCAATTAGACTATAGCTACTACTAATAAACTGATAATTTTGAATATTAACCAGTTCTTTAATTCCTTTACTAGCATAATAATGCCGATAATTTATCTCACCAAAATTATGAGCTTGCTCAATTTCACTAACTTCATACTTGATATTAAATAATAAAACTTTTTCTCCTTGACTTAGTGCATTTCTTATCGCCGAAGTAGGTTTAAACCCAAGTGTGATCTTTCCATTTTTAAATTTTCCAATTCCAGAAACATAATCTGGGATTAATTTCACTTGATCTGGATAAATTGTAATGACCTGTCCTTGATATGAGTAAAGTGGTATGCTTTGAAATAAACGTATACTAAAAATAATTATAAAAACTAATAAAAGTAACTTAGTATGCTTAAACTTTTTGATTAATAAAAAAGAGAAAAATAAACAAAAAATACCTATTACACCAACATGCCAATAAGACTTTGCTTCGAAAAATAAAAAACTAATACTAATTAAAAGAAAAGCAACTAGTAAATAAAATCCTGGTTTTTTACTATAATTCAAGTTGATCTTTAAAGCCGGCAAGTGTCTTTTCTCCAATTCCAGAAACTTTTGTTAAGTCTTCAACACTTTTAAATGGTCCATTTTGTTCACGATAAGCTACAATTTGTTCTGCCTTTTTCTGACCAACTCCATTTAATTTTTGTAAATCAGCTACGGTTGCGGAATTTAAATGAATCTTTTCTCCACCACTATTACTTACTGATGATGATCCTTGGTTAGAGGCTGTATTAGCAGAAATGCTTTCCCCTTTAACAGGTATATAAACTTTATCTTGATCTTTCAAAAGAATAGCCCGATTAATGGAACTTAAGTCTGCTTCAGCAGTTTCGCCACCTGCTGCTCGAATCAGATCAGCAACTCTAGCTCCCGCCTTCAAAGTATAAATTCCACCATTTTTGACTGCTCCAGAAATGTCACAAGTTACTTTATTAGTCTTTAAATTACTAGCACTTATAGCTACTGAAGAAGCTTGCAAACTACTCTGACTAGCGGAACTACTTGAAGCTGTATTCATTGAAATTAACTCATCTTGAGAATTTGTATTAACTTTTAAGCAAAATAATACAATAACTCCTACAAGAGCCGCAATTACACATACTTTATACTGAATCAACCAATCTTTTATTTTTTCAAAATTCATCATTTTACCTCAAACTTATTAAAAATTCTTTTCTAAAATTAAATACAAAAAAAGTCTAGGTTTTTTCCTAGACTTTTTTATTTTTGAATTTTTTTCAAATAAGTTAATGCATCATTAAAAGTTGCAACCGGAATAATTTTCATTTTTGAATGAATTTTTTTAGCTGTTTTTACAGCGACTGCATAATTGGTTTCATTTTTCTTATATCCAGGTAATTGCTGACTTGGGGCAAAGAAAACCTTGGCTCCTGCTTTATCAGCAGCCACGACCTTCTTATCAACTCCACCTATCATACCAACATTTCCTTCATTATCAATTGTTCCTGTTCCTGCAACCTTAACTCCATGTGTTAAATCATGTCCTGTAAACAATTGATATGAGGCCAAAGAAAACATTAAACCTGCTGATGGGCCTCCAATAGAACCAGCATTAATCTTAATTTTAGGATTTGTAATAACTTTACTGCGTTCAACTAATTGAATTCCAATAGCTGCTTTTGCCTTGTCTGTAGCTAGCGGAACTGTTTTTCCGGAATAATTAATTGATTTATCATCCCTTTGAACCGTAATAGAAACCTTTTGACCTATCTTTTGCTTTTGAATGTAGTCCATATTAAAGCTTTAGTTGACTTAAAATGTTGGCCATCAACTGCTATAATCGTATCTCCTATATTTAATTTATTTCTAAATTTAGAATTAGTAGTTAAGCCCATTACATAAACACCAAAAAATTTCTTTTTTGGTGTTTTTCCAGCAACTTTAGCGGCATAATAGATTGCATTATTTTGACTAGTTTCCATATACCATTCTTGCAATTGCATGTACTGACTAGTATTTTGATTTCCTAGTAAGTCTTTTTGGGAAATTCTGGTTTCAAAAGGATTGGTATAACTCCATAGATAATCCCCTAAACTAGCTTGTCGCTCACTTACCGTAACCATAAATAAGTTCTTGCTAGCTTTTTTACCATTTGAAGATACAAATTGACTTACACTATTTGCATCACCTGGCGCTTCAATATAATAATTGGTTGGCCAAGAAAGTCCTAAATATACTAAAACAAGAACCAGTAATGTTGCAACGATGATATTTAATTTCTTTTTATTTTTCATTTGACCCTAACACCCTCTTCAAAGCCAAAGCTGCTTTTTCTGGTAGAAATTGCGAAACATCGCCATTAAATTTTGCGATTTCTTTAATCATACTCGAAGCGACAAAACTATTTTCACTACTTGTCATAAAGTAAATTGTTTCAATAGCTGGATTGAGCTTCTTATTCATAGCACTAATTTGTTGTTCATAAAGGAAATCTTCACTATTTCTTAGTCCGCGAACAATAATATTAGTTTGCAACTCTTTAGCAACATCAACTGTTAAAGTAGCAGGTCTAGTAAGAACAGAAACATTAGCTAATTTTAAATCAGCTAATGCATCTTCAACTAATTCTGCTCTTTCTCGTGCAGAAAATAAATATTTCTTACTTGTATTAGTCATTATTACCACAAATACTTTATCAAAGGCTTTACTTGCCTGTTTGATTGTTTCTAAATGACCGTTAGTTACTGGATCAAAGCTCCCAGGAAAAATTGCTTTTACCATCTTAATTATCCTTTTGATATATTCTGACAATTGTTTTACCTAAATGATGTTCCTTAGTTAAGGTAAACCCCTTTACGTCTGCTAATTGAGTATCATCATCAGTTTCACAAACAAAAATTGCCTTCGAGTTAAGTAAATTCAACTTATCTATTTCTGTCATAATTTGAGTGATTTTTTGTTTAGCATAAGGTGGATCCAAGAAAACCATATCAAACTTATAATCATGCTCATGTAAGAATTTTAAAGCTACCTTATCACTCATTTTAAATACTTCAAACTTTTCTTCTTCATGAGTTAGGGCAACATTCTTTTTTATTATTTGAACTGCAGCATAATTAATATCTGTAATTACCGCATGATCGAATCCACGAGATACAGCTTCAATAGCTAAAGCACCACTACCACCATATAAGTCTAGAGTAATACCACCATCAAAAAATTGTCCTAAACTATTAAAAAGAGATTCTTTAACCTTATCACTTGTCGGCCTTGTTTTATTACTCTTTAATGTGAACAAGTTTCTTTTAGCATATTTACCAGCAATTATTCTCACTGCTTATATTCCTCATTTTCTTCTAAAATTTGTTCTGCTTCAGAGGCTAGTTTATTAATTTGTCCTTCTTCATGCTCACGACTAAAATCCAATTCACTTGTCGGTGAAATTTCAGCCTTTTTAACAAAGTGTAGCTTATTTAACTTTATTGTTAACTCTCTAGCTCCATTTTGATTTACATAAATTAGACAATATTTTTTTCTTTTAGAAAAGTAAACGATATCTCCGAATTGTCTTAACTTAAATTGGTCTTGAGCTTGATTTAAAAAAACGATTATTGCAACTCGTGCTGGTATATTAGTATTTTCTAAATCTAGATTGTAACTCATTGTACACTCCGTTCTATCATAATGGCTCGCTTTTCTTCTGCAGAAATATTTAAAACTAATCCAATTCCAGCTGTTAAGACAAACATTGAGGAACCACCATAACTTATAAATGGTAACGTTACTCCAGTAATCGGTAATAACCCAATTACTGCCCCAATATTAAATAAAGTTTCCGTAAATATTATTGTTGTCACTCCAAAACAGACCAAAGCATTAAATTGACTTTGGGCATGGACACCAACTTCCATAATTCGCCACATTAAGTAAAATAGCAAACCTAAAATTAGACAAGCACCTATTGATCCTAATTCTTCGCTAATAATCGACATAATAAAATCGGTATACGGTTCTGGTAAATAGCCACGCTTTTGCATACTATTACCTAACCCCACTCCAAACAAACCACCATTATGAATTGCATAATATGAATTTACCAATTGTGCCCCACTTGTTTTTTCCAATTGAAATGGATGGGCAAATGCTAGTAAGCGCTGGAATTGATAGGAGTTTTGTAAAAACTTTGGATTCCAAACAATAATTAAAGATACAAAACCAATAACTAGTCCCAACAAAATAAACATCCAAGTTAGAACAAGTCCTGCTCTAATTCCTGAAACTGCATATAAAACCATTACTATCATAAATAAAATAGCTGTACCACCAAAGTCTGGTTCTACAATAACTAAAGCCATAATAGCAAATGCAATAATTGTAGGATTGGATAATGAATGCCAAATATTACCTGCTACTAAGCGATTAGCCCTTTTATCTAAGATCTTGGCTAAATATAAAATCAGAGCTAATTTTGCAATTTCTAGTGGTTGAATACTTATAAAACCTAAATTAATCCAACCTACCGCACCATTAACAGCAAATCTTGCTCCACCTATTATTTTCATCGCTAACAAAATAAGTAACAAGAATACGGAAATTCCTAAATAGGACATAATAAATCTCCAACTTCGAATTTTCCTCATTTTAGTATTAAAAGCTGGATACCCTAAAAATATTACAGCCACTATAAAGTAAATTAATTGCTTGCCACCATAAACTGTTGGCTTAAAGCCATTAACTAGCAAAATATCTGAGCTAGCAGAATAAACCATTACTATTCCCACTACACATAAAATTAAATAAGGAAGTAATATTTTATAGTCTAAATATAAAAATTTTTGTTTATCTGGACGCACCTTCGCCGTCCTCCTCTTAAAATTAGTCTTAATAATTATTATAAACCAAAAAAAGCTGCTACTTCTATTGAAGTAACAGCTTTTTATGATTAATTAGCAATTAATTTTGACGATTTTTCTTCTTATCGAACTTTTGACGTTCATTAGTATTCAAAATCTTCTTACGTAAACGAATACTTTGAGGTGTTACTTCACAGTATTCATCATCATTTAAGAATTCGATTGCTTCTTCTAGAGTTAATGTCTTAGGAGTCTTAATAGAAGCTGAGTGGTCCTTACCTGCAGCACGGGTGTTAGTTAAGTTCTTACCCTTGGTTACGTTAACTGCAATGTCACGTTCACGTGATGATTGACCCACAATCATACCTTCATATACTTCAACACCAGCACCAATGAACAAGATACCACGTTGCTCTACTGATTGAAGTGAGTATGTAGTTGATTGTCCTTGGTTAATTGACACTAAAGCACCATTTCTTCTACCAGGTTCCCAGTTCTTAACAACAGGTTTATATGCTTCAAAAGTATGGTTTAAAATACCATAACCAGCAGTTTGAGACATGAATTCGTTGTTGTAACCAATTAAACCACGTGATGGTACCAAGAATTCAAGTCTAGTTTGACCATTACCGGTTGATTCCATGTTCTTCATTTCACCTTTTCTTTGTGAAAGTGAATCAATAACTGAACCAACATATTCATCTGGAGTATCAACTTGAACTGCTTCAAATGGTTCACACATTTGACCATCAATTTCACGGTAAATAACCTTAGGACGTGAAAGTTGCATTTCAAAACCTTCACGACGTAATTCTTCAACTAAGATTGAAAGGTGCAATTCACCACGACCTGAAACAGTCCAAGAGTTAATTTGATCAGTTGGTTCAACCTTCAATGAAACATCAGTACGTGTTTGTTTCATCAAACGATCTTCCAACTTCTTAGGAGTTACTTGGTCACCTTCACGACCTGCAAATGGTGAGTCATTAGCAACAAAGTCCATTTGAAGTGTTGGTGGATCAATGTGAAGTGGTGGTAAAGCTTCTGGATTTTCAGCTGAAGCAATAGTTTCACCAACAAAGATATCGTTAATACCTGAAATAGCAATGATATCCCCTGCTTTTGCTTCTTTAATTTCGTTACGCTTCAAACCAAAGAAACCAAATAATTTGGTAACACGGAAGTTTTGAGTAGTACCATCAATCTTCATAACAGTTACTTGATCACCGACTTTAATCTTACCGCGGTATACACGACCTACCCCGATACGACCTACATAGTCATCCCAATCAAGCATAGTAATTTGGAATTGAAGTGGTTGGTCACTATTTTCAATTGGAGCTGGAATATTTTTGATGATAGTTTCAAAAATAGGATCCATAGTTTCTTTTTGGGTACTTAAGTCTTCATCATAACTTGAGGTACCATTTAACGCACTTGCGTAGACAACTGGGAAATCAAGTTGTTCATCATTAGCACCAAGTTCAATGAATAATTCAAGAACTTCATCTAAAACTTCAGCTGGTCGAGCACCAGGACGGTCAATCTTGTTGATAACAACAATTGGCTTAACACCAGCTTCTAAAGCTTTTTTAAGTACGAAACGAGTTTGAGGCATAGTACCTTCATATGCATCAACCAATAAAAGAGCACCATCAACCATGTGCATAATACGTTCTACTTCACCACCAAAGTCGGCGTGTCCTGGTGTGTCCAAGATATTGATAGTTGTATCATGATATTTAACTGCAGTATTCTTTGAAAGAATAGTAATACCACGTTCACGTTCAATATCGTTTGAGTCCATCGCACGATCTTCAAGGTTAATATGTTCTGGTAAAGTATCTGATTGCTTCAATAATTGGTTAACCAAAGTAGTTTTACCGTGGTCAACGTGAGCGATAATCGCAATATTTCTAATATCTTCTCTTCTTTGTTCTGACAAAGGTATTCCTCCCAGCTTCAATAAAAAAACTGTGACGTGGTCACAGTATGAACACGCAAATCATAATTTACGTTTTTTCGAAGTGTCTACATTTTTTAGTTACGTTGCTAGATTTTACCACTTAAATGTAAAGGGGTCAATGTTTAGCAATACTTTTAAAGTATTACGAGCAGAATTCTAATAAATAAAGTATTACGAGCAGAATTCTAATAAATGTGGTACAAATATATAAGTAAATAAATGTTTTAAGGAGCAATATATATGATTCTTATGAAAGATATCGTCAGAGATGGCGACCCAGTTTTAAGAAGAGTTGCAGATCAACTTACCTTCCCACTTTCAGAACACTACCAAAAATTAGCTGACGACATGATGGAATACTTAATTAACTCTCAAGATCCCAAAATTGCCGAAAAGCATCAATTAAGAGCCGGAGTCGGACTTGCTGCACCTCAAGTTGGTGAAGGTGTACAAATGGCTTCTCTTTTAGTACCAAATGATAAAGGCGAAATAATTTTCAAAGAAACTTTTGTAAACCCTAAAATTGTTTCTGAATCTGTTCGTCAAGTATGCTTGAGTGAAGGTGAAGGCTGTTTAAGTGTTGATAAAGTTATCGATGGCTATGTTCCACGTCCAAATAAGCTGACAATTAAATACTTCACAGTTGAAGGTGAAGAAAAAACAATTCGTTTAACTGGTTATCCAGCAATTGTTGCATCACACGAAATCGACCACTTAAATGGACATCTTTTCTATGACCGCATTGATAAAAAAGATCCATTTGCTTTAAAAGATGATACATTAGTAATTTCTTAATTTTATTAAATTGCTATAGAAAAAAGGAGGCTAACTAGCCTCCTTTTTCTATGTCATAGCTACACTAAAAGCAAAACTTATGGTAAAATTTTATTAACTATTGAATATTTTTGAAAATATTCATCTTGAGATCGTTTTAACAACTAAATAAGGAGATAGATTTATGATCTATAAAGTTTTATACCAAGACAACAAGATTGTTAACCCAAGAAGAGAAACTACTAAGACACTCTTTCTTGAAGCTGACAGTATTGGTCAAGCTCGGATGATGGTTGAAGATAATACCCCCTACAATGTCGAACTCATCCAAGAATTAACTGGCAACTCATTGGCATACGAAAAAGAACATGCTGATTTTAAGTTGACCACATTTGATACTGACAAGTAATCAATGGTTAGAATAAAAAAAGATGAAGTAGCTGTTTTTGCCATTGGGGGTTTAGGTGAAATCGGTAAAAATATGTACTGCGTTCAATATCAAGACGAAATTGTCATCATGGACTGTGGTATTAAGTTCCCCGAAGATGATTTACTAGGTATTAACTATGTAATTAGTGATTATTCATACCCTGTTAAAAATCGTAAAAAAATCAAGGCCTTGGTTGTCAGCCATGGCCACGAAGACCATATTGGTGGGATTCCATTCCTACTAGAAAAAATTCCGGAAATTCCAGTTTACGCAACACCTTTTGCCTTAGCTTTAATCAAGGGCAAATTGGATGAACATGGAATCTTAAAAACCACTGAACTTCATGAAGAACATGAAGATACAGTTTTAAATTTTGATAAGTTATCTGTTACATTCTTCAGAACTACTCACTCAATTCCAGATACATTAGGAATTGCTGTTCATACCCCATTAGGTGCAGTGATTTTTACTGGTGATTTCAAGTTTGACTTAACCCCGGTAATGAATCAACCTGCTCCAGATTTTCAAAGAATGGCCAAGTTAGGTGACGAAGGTGTATTAGCATTACTATCAGATTCAACTAATGCAGAAGTATCCGCATTTACCAAATCTGAACGTTTTGTTGCTAAATCTCTAAATAATATTATTAAAGGAATTGATGGTCGTATTATCTTTGCGACATTTGCATCTAACCTTTATCGAGTTTCAACCGCTGTTGAAGCAGCAATTGAAACGGGAAGAAAAATTGCTATCTTTGGTCGAAGCATGGAAAATGGGATTCAAAACGGAATCGATTTAGGGTACTTAAACGTACCTAAAGATTTGATTGTTGATGCTAATGAAATCAACCGCTTAAAGCCAAGTGAAGCAATGATTTTATGTACTGGATCACAGGGAGAACCATTAGCTGCTCTTTCAAGAATCGCAGATGGTACTCACCGACAAATTAGCATTCAACCTGGTGATACAGTAATCTTTTCATCAAATCCAATTCCGGGTAACACCTTATCTGTTAACCATTTAATTAACAAGTTAATGGAAGCTGGAGCAAATGTTATTCATGGCAAAGTCAACAACGTCCACACTTCTGGTCACGGTGGCCAAGAAGAATTAAAGATGATGGTGCGCTTAGCTAAGCCGAAATATATGATTCCAGTTCACGGTGAATACAGAATGCAAGTTATTCACACTCACCTAGCTCAAGATGCAGGTGTTCCAAAGGAAAACACCTTTGTTTTAGGTAATGGTGAAGTGATAGCATTCAGTCCTGAAGGTTCAAGAATTGCTGGTCATATTCCTGCGGGTGATGTTTTTGTTGATACTTCTGGTACTGCAGATGTTGGCAACGTCGTTGTTCGCGATCGTCAGATTTTATCTGAAGAAGGATTAGTTGTGGCAGTAGCAACTGTTGATTATAAACATCAACGTGTCCTAGCTGGCCCAGATATTTTAAGTCGTGGTTTTGTTTATATGCGTGAATCACAAGACTTAATTTCTCAAGCACAGAAAAACGTCTACCATGTATTGCGGACGCAAATGGCCAAGAAGCCACGCCCTTCTGAAAATGATATTCGAAAGGCAATAATTGCTAATTTACAAGACTTCTTGTATGCCCGTACTGAGCGTAGACCGCTCGTTTTACCAATGATTATCGAGAAAAAATAATTTAGCTCAAAAATTATCAATAGTAAATAAAAAATCAACTAGTTAAAAAACTAGTTGATTTTTTGTTTGGAATCCAATTATTAAAGAAAGACTAATTAATCTAATTTTTTCAACTTAATTCCTTGCATTCCAATCATTGGATCAATTTGTCCAGAATAAATAGCCTCTTTTGTTAAGATTTTTTCTCCATTATTTTCTGTTTCTTCAGTATCACTTTTAGCATTTATGTCTTTGGCATTGCTATCTGGTTTGTGCTTATTTTGTTCAAGCTTGGGCATTAAACTAATAATTTTCTTTGCTAAACCAGTTTTACGATTATTTCCAGGAGTATTAACTGCCATTAAAAAGGCTTTTTGTTCACCAACCAAAACTAAATTCTTGGCCGCCCTAGTAACCGCTGTATACAAAAGATTTCTTCTTAACATCACAAAATTTTGCATAGTTAAGACTAAGATAACAAGTGGAAATTCAGATCCTTGTGATTTATGGATAGTAATTGCATAGGCTCTTGTTAAATCAAGTAAATCCTTGCGCGAAAACTTTACTTCTCGATCATCAAAATTGCATACTAATATTTCATCACTTTTATTTTCATTGATTCCAATAATTTTACCAATTTGACCATTATAAATATCTTTTTCAGGATTATTTTGCAATTGTAAAACTCGATCACCAATCATGAACTTTTCATCATGACTTTCAACAAATTTACTATTTTCATCTTTGGGGTTCAAAATTTTTTGCAATAAATTATTTAAATTGGTAATTCCACTAGTACCATGATACATCGCACTTAAAACTTGAATATCATCTTTGGCAAAGCCTTTTTTAATAGCATAATTTACTATTTGTTCAATTGCTCGACCTACTTGGGCAGGAGGACATGGAATAAATGAATAATTCTTAGTTTTTTGGAAAAGTAAGTTTGTATTTTGATCTTCGTTAATGCTGTGGGCTAACGTAATAATCGATGAATCATCACCCTGCCTATGAATCGTAGTTAATTTTGTAATTGGAAAAGCAGAGGCAGTTATCATATCACCAAACACATTTCCTGGTCCAACTGAAGGTAGCTGATCTTTATCTCCAACAAAAACCACACGTTTAGTCCCGACAATACTAGAAAGTAGTTGCTTAAATAAAAACATATCAACCATCGACATTTCATCAATGATTAAAATTTCACCATTAATTTGATTTAACTCAACTTCTTCATCACTGTTACTACTATTAATGCCAAGCCCTAATAAACGGTGAATAGTCTTAGCTTCAACACCTGTTGTTTCACTCATTCTCTTAGCTGCTCGACCTGTTGGTGCAGCTAAAATAAATGGTGGATCTTCACTATATAAACTAGCTGCTGGAATATCTTCCAATCGTCTTAGACAATACAAAATACCATTAATAATTGTCGTCTTTCCAGTACCTGGTCCACCAGTTAATAACGACAAAGGATGATTAAGTGCTTTTTTAATAGCAGATTTTTGGGTCTCATCATATTCAATTTTTAAGTGCTTTTCACATTCTTTAATAATTTGAGATAGTTTTTCATCTGAAAAGCTTTCACACTTATTATCATTAATACGTGCTAGATTTTGGGCAATAGTTTGTTCTGTTTCAAAAATATTTTGCAAGCTAATTACATCATCTTTAACAACAACTTTTTCAGCTCTTTGCAAATCATTTACTGCTTCTGCAATTGAATCAAATTGCGGAATCTCAGTTAACTCACTAACTTCAGTCAGTAAAAACTTCAATTCAACAAAAGTATTTCCTTGTTCTTGCAAATTATTAAGAAGTACTTGATATATTCCTCCTTTAATTCTTCGAGAATCAGTAAATGAAATTCTTAATTGTTCACCTATATAATCTGCCTGTTTAAAGCCATAACCGGATACTTCATTAATTAATGCATATGGATCCTTTTCTAACTTTTCAATACTATCTCCGTGATATAAATGATAAACTCGATTAATCACATTTTTTCTAAGTCCATATTGACTTAGTTTTAAGCTAATTTCGGCGTATGAATCCATCGAATTAAGTCCAGATAACAAGCTATCTTTTTGTTTTTGAGTTAATGCAAGTTCCTCTAATTTATTTGGATTTTCTTTTAAAACTTGTAAGGCATTTAAGCCTAATTTATCAATAATCGTTTGGGCCGTTTTACGACCAATTCCCGGGAATTTATCCCCACTAAGATATTTTGTCAGACTGCCTTCTTCATGAGGCATAACTTGGTGATAACTTTCAGCTTTAAATTGTAAACCAAACCTTTTATGTACAATTAACTCTCCAGAAAATTGATATTCTGAATTAATTGAAACATCCCCAAAACTACCTGTTACTTTAATATCTTCTTGATCATAGCCTGCCAGCTCCCCAACAATTTCAACATCGAGGATTTTAAACATATCTTCGCTGTTTTCAAAAATTATGCCTGACAAGCGTCCCGTAAATTCTACCATTACTTTTATTTTCCTTGCTTAACTACCTTTAAAAGGCTGTCATATTGCTTTTTTGCGGTTTGATAATAATCCGGATCAATCTTTTCAGCCAAGGTAAAATACTGTTCTGCTTCTTGGCGATTGCTCCCAAATAAAGTTACACCAATTAGAAAGTTTAATTTTCCTGATCTTTCATCTTTAGGAATTTTTAGATAATTTTCTCTAGCTCTTGCAAAATCACCTAGTGAAAGCCAAATATCCCCTAATAATTCTAAAAGATCATTATCTACTTTTGAAACGCTCATGGCAAAAGCCAAGGCTTTTTGCGGATTTCCTAATTTATGAAAAACTAAGGCTTTTTGATAATAAGTCTCATCATTATTAGGAATAGTATCAAGTAAGGCTAATGCCCGGTCAAAGTCACCTTCCATGTAATAGCAAATAGCCAAATTATAATCCATATCTTGTGGCTTTTTAACTAACCCTTTTGCTTGAACTAGTAACTTCTTGGCTTGATCAATTGCCCCTTGCTCTAATAAATAAGTTGAAAGTTCTAAATAATTATTAGCATTTTTAGGTTCATGATCAATATCTTTAATCAAGGCTTGAATTGCTTCTTGAGTCTTACCTTCTTGATAGAGTTTTGCAGTCTTATCGCTCATTATAGTGAATCTGTTGCTCCTAATTTTCTACCTAAATAACTAGTTTCATTCCACACAACTTTATGGAAGGTCTTACCTTCATCATCTGTCTCTAAAATAGTCAAACTAGTATTACTTAATCCTCCATGCTTACGAATTTCGGCTAGTGGATAACCAAGTAAGCCACCCATAATTGCACATAAGGCTCCGCCATGACTGACAGCAAGAATCTTATCATTTTTATTAGGATAAAGTTTAGCCATTTCTTGGGCAAAATCTTTCCCGCGCGCAATTACTTCAGGATAAGTTTCACCATGAATCTTTGAAGGATCATATAAGTCGGCATGATTCCAAAAGTCATCAATTTCTTTAGGATACTTCTTTTCAGCATCAGCAAACTTCATCCCTTCCAAATCGCCCAAATTAAACTCACGTAAGCGTTCTTCAACATGCACAGGTAAACTTATACCCATTGTTTGTTGAACACCTTGAGCGGTATCAAAAGCCCTTTTTAAAGGACTAGCATATATTCCTCTAAACTTAGTTCCTTTCAAATAATTACCTAGCTTTTTGATATCTTCATAACTTTCAGGTAAAAGTGGCGAATCACCATGTCCACCTTGAAACTTTGAAGCTAAATTCCATTCTGTCTTACCATGTCTTACGAAATAAATTTGCATTTTATCACCTGAATTGTCTTAAACTTGTTTTATCTTTTCTTCTAGCATATCAGAAAAAGCTTGTATTGCAGCAGAAGGTCTGCTATTTTTTCTCCAAACTAATACATGAGCTGTCTTTTTCTGAATAGTCAGAGGTATAAAGACCAAATTAGGATTAGGTCTAACCTTTAAAACACCTTCAATCCCCAGTGTAGCATATTCGCCTGTCTCTAAAAGCCAATTAATATTAGAAGATAAATTGATATATCCTTTTATATTTTCTGAATTTAGGCTAGTACCCAAACTCGATTCTAAATCTTGATTAACAATCTCTCGTCTAGAAATTATTAGTTGCGTTTCATTTAACTCAGATGGAGAAATTTCTTTTCTTTTAGCCCAAGGATGTCTTTTTCCAACAATAATCCCCCATCTTTCATAAATAGAAATTTTCTTTTGAAAGTATTTTTTACTCTCTACTGGCTCAAGCAAAATTGCACAATCAATCCGCATCATATCTAATGCACTTTTTAAATCATCGCTATATGCACTATAGAAGTCAAATTGAAGTTTAGGATATAACTTCTGCATATCTCTAATTACTTTTTCTACCAAAATAGAGCATCGACTTTCTACTATACCTATTTTTAATATACCCAAAATTTCATCATTGCTATTTTGAACTTCATCAACCGTATCTGACCACAGTTGCAATAAGATCTCAGCTTTTCTAGCTAACAAATTTCCAGCATCAGTCAGAACTAGATGACCTTTCTGCTTACGATCTAATAAAGTTTGATTTAAATCTTGCTCTAATTTTTGAAGTTGCCGGCTTAATGTCGGCTGTGTTATATGTAACTTCTTTGCCGCTTCTGTTATATTGCCAGTTTGCGCAACTGTTAGAAAATATCTTAATACCCTTGTATCCATTACTATGCCTTTCAAGCATGATTATTTAATTACTATAGATATTTTACATTATATCTCCTGATTTCTAAAATAAAAGTGAACTTAATTATGGAGGGTTATATCAATGAAAAATAATACAAATATTTTTGGGATTGGAAAAGAAAATATTGACTTTGCACAATATTTTGATGGTAAGAGCTTTTTAAACCGCTTAGTCAATCCTCAAGCTAATATTCCCTTTTCAGTAGCTAATGTAACTTTTGAACCAGGATGCCGCAATCACTGGCACGCACATACTGATGGTTTTCAGATTTTACTTGCTACTAGTGGCGAAGGATGGTATCAGGAATGGGGTAAAAAACCAAGAAAATTACTACCAGGTGATGTTGTCGTAGTTAACCAAGGCATTAAGCATTGGCATGGCGCAGCTAAGAATTCTAGTTTTAGCCATCTTGCCATTACCCAGGGACCAACTGAATGGTATGAACCTTTATCTAAACATGAATATGACAATTTAGACTAGGATGGAATAAAAGAATGGTTAAACAAACTGCAGGAAGAGATTTACTAGGAGATTTCGCCCCTAAATTTGCTCATTTAAATGATGATGTTCTTTTTGGTGAAGTTTGGTCTGATGACAACCTGAGCCAAAGAGACCGAAGTTTTGCGACAGTAACCGCCCTAATCAGTATGGGAGCCTTTGAGCAACTTAATTACCATATGCAAAAGGCAAAAGAAAATGGTATCTCTAAAGAAGAAATGAGTACATTAATTACACATATTGCGTTTTATGTAGGTTGGCCTAAAGCCTGGTCAGCATTTAATATCGCTAAAAAAATATATCAATAAAAAAATCTCACTAAGTGAGATTTTTTATTTTGAGTTTTAAAAATAAGTCTTATTTATCCTCTTTTTTTTCGGCTTGTGAATCCTAAAGCAATGCTCATACCTAACCCTAGTAAGCCAAGTAATGCTGAACTTGCCTTGGTTTCACCTGTTTGAGGTAATTTTTTTGCATTAGCAGTTAAATATTCTTCTAGCTAATGTAGTTATTACACCTTAATTGTAACCTCTTTCAGTATAAAATGTTATATAATGACTTATTTTTTAAGGATATGAAAAAGCAATATATCAATTATAGATAATAATTAATATATTGCTCTCAATTATACTAATTGTAATTGCTTTTCTTCTTGGTAAGCAGCATCGATATTACCACCTCCAAGGCATTCTTCCCCCTTGTACAAGACTAATGCTTGACCAGGAGTTACCGCACGAGCTGGTTCATCAAAGTATACATCACAAGTCTTAGTTGCTGCATGATACTTAACATGAACACCAACGTCTGCTTGGCGATAACGAAACTTAGCTGTGCAATCAAATTCAACATCGTGGTCAGGATTACCAGTATAAAATGACATTCCACTAGCCTTTAAACTAGTTGCATAAAGTCTTGGACTGTCATAGCCCTGTTCAACAATCAATTCGTTTTTCTTCAAGTCTTTACCAACAACAAACCAAGGTGCTGTTGATTCTTTAGTTGAACCTAAACCTAATCCTTGACGCTGACCAATGGTGTAATACATTAATCCGCCGTGTTGGCCAACAACGTTGCCATCAGGGGTTACCATTTTACCTGGCTTAGCTGGTAAGAATTCACTCAAGAACTTCTTGAAGTTTCTTTCACCAATAAAGCAAATACCAGTTGAATCTTTCTTCTTAGCTGTCGCTAACCCTGCTTTTTCAGCAATTTCACGTACTTGTGGCTTAGTTAAATTAGCAAGTGGAAAAATTACGTGCTTAATTTGTTCTTGGCTCAACTGACTCAAGAAATAAGTTTGATCCTTATTACCGTCTTTTGGACGCATCATGTGAGTCACACCATTAGCATCCTTAACAGTTTTGGCATAGTGCCCCATGGCAATGTAATCTGCATCTAAGCTCATCGCAAATTCTAGGAATGACTTAAACTTAATTTCAGTATTGCACATAATATCAGGATTAGGTGTGCGACCCTTCTTATATTCGCTTAAAAAATATTCAAAAACACGTTGCCAATACTCTTTTTCAAAGTTAATTGAATAATATGGAATACCAATCTTATCAGCTACTCGCTTGACATCTTCATAGTCTTCAGTAGCAGTACATACACCAGCATCATCAGTGTCATCCCAGTTTTTCATAAAGACACCAACAACGTCATAGCCTGCTTCTTTAAGTAAGAGTGCTGATACGCTTGAATCAACGCCTCCACTCATACCAACAACAACTCTAATCTTGCTATTATCAACCATTAAATCTCATCCTTTATAGTGGTTTAATAATTTCTCGCTCAATCAAATCTTTCAAAATAAAATTGAGTAAATCAACTGTCGGCTTTAACTGATCATTTTTAAAAATATTTACTTTTTGCAAACCGTTCTTATCAGTAATTACCATTGTTAAGTGATCTAAATCTTGATTGATAGTCATCTTTAACTTGGTAGGTGCATTGTATGGTGATTCATTATATAAAGGGTGTTCATAAACAAAATTACCCTTTGGTGACTTAACGAAGCCCACATCAATTAAAGAGTAACGCTTCACATTTTCATTAATTGTAAACTTTCTGGTATCACCATTAATGATTACAGTATTTGCCATTGTTAAAACCTCACTTACAAATTATAAGTTACTTACTCAGATAAAGCAAGCTTAAGCCTTCTGCAAACGCTTGGCCATTTTGACTAATGCATCAGCGAATGCTTCTACTTCTGATTTTTTGGTTAATCTACCAAAACTTATTCTAATCGATTCTTCGATTCTTGGCGAATCTGCGCCATACATTGCAGTTAAAACATGTGATGGTGTTAAAGAGCCGGCAGTACATGCTGAGCCACCTGAAACTGCAAATCCAGCCAAGTCCAAGTTAGTTAGCATGACATAGGTCCCGATTCCAATTAAATGCAAGTTCAATGTATGATGTGAAACTAAGCCAGTTAAGCTACCATTAACTTGATATTTAATTTCATTAGCGTCCAAAGCATCAAGTACAATTTGTTGAAACTCTTGATAGCGTTTTTGCTCATCGCTGCGGCTAACACCTTGTAAAATTTTAATAGCTTCGCCAAAGCCTGCAATACTTGGCGCATCTGTAGTTCCAGCGCGCCGCTTCTTCTCTTGTTCACCACCAGTGATCAAGCTTGGTAAAGTTAGGCCGGTTCTTTCATACAAAAAGCCAATATACTTGGGGCCATTAATTTTATGCGCACTGGTTGACATAAAATCGATTTGCATTGCTTGAACATCTAAATCGATGTTACCTAGCCCTTGAACTGCATCAACATGAAAACAAATTTTAGGATTATACTCATGGACAATTTGACCAATTTTAGCTAAGTCATTAATTGAGCCAACTTCATTATTTACTGCCATCGTTGAAACTAGGACCGTTTTTTCAGTTAAGGCTGCTTTTAAATCAGCTAAACCAATATGTCCTGTTTCATCTACTGGCAAGTAAACTACATCAACGCCGCTAGCTTTCAAATCCTTAACAGTATTTAAAATTGAAGGGTGTTCAATTGCTGTAGTAATTATTTGGCAGTCATAGTGATACTTTTTAGCAATTCCTTGCAAAACAGTATTATTTGATTCACTACCACCAGAAGTAAAGATGATTTCGTCATCATTTTTGGCATTAATAAACTCAGCAATTCGATGCCGCGCCTCATCAACAACTTCTAAGGCTTTTCGGCCAAAAGTATGTGTGCTTGAAGGATTACCAAAGTTTTCGGCTAATTGCTTAGTCATTTCAGTAACCACTGATTCTGAAACTGGCGTTGTTGCCGCATTATCCAAATAAATTAACTTTCTTTCCACAATTTCCACCTTTAATCTTTATTGCTTAAGATATGAAATAATCAAATCGGCTGCCTTTTGTCCGGCTTCTTTGACAAATTCTTCAAAGCTTTCATTGGCATCTTCATCTCCATTGTCACTAATTGCTCTCAAAGCAATTAACGGCTTCTTGAAATGATATGCAACTTGCGCAAAACTGGCACCTTCCATTTCAACACCAACAGCTTCTGGGAAGTTTGCTTCAATTTCAGCCTTTGCAGCTTCTGAAGCAATGAAGGAATCTCCAGTAACTACAAGTCCTTCTTTATATGCTACCTTCTTTACCTTCAAAAAGCTATTAAACTGTTCCCTTTCCTTACTTTGCAAATTAAATCTTGCAGGTTCACGTGGTATCTGCCCTTCAACATAATCACCGGCAGCGGTATTATGTGCATCATGGTAAGCAAAACTATCGACCACAATTACATCTTTTTTCTTAATTTCTGGTTTTAGTGAACCAGCAGAACCAGTCATAATAATCAAATCGATATCAACCTTAGCCAATAAACTGGTCAAATTCATCGCTGCATTTACCTTACCAATTCCTGATAAGCCTAAATAAATTTCATTTTCATTAACAGAAAAATGTTCGAACTTAGTACATCCGAACATTTCTTCTTTTCTGTCATGAAAATGCTGGTAGTAAAATTCTGCCTCTTCAGGCATTGGAACTATCAAAGCAATTTTCATATTGACTCCTTATTTATAACTTAAACAATGCCACAAAGACTAAAACCAATAATCCTAAAACAATCCCAATTGCGATATTCAATCCTCTTTTTAGTCGATTAATCTTCTCTTCACGAGTTAATTTAGGATTTCTTTGGTACTCTGGGCTATTTACATCTTGATTTATTCCCTCTTCATAACCTTCACTATTAATTTCTTGATTTCTTTTATTTCCTCTAAAGAAATCAGTTAGTAAAGGAAAAGACTTAGATTCATTATGTTTTCGTTGATAATCTGCTCTTTTTTCAGTCATTACTTTCTTTTAAACCTGATAAAATCATATTTTCCCAGACAGTAATAGCATAAATAGTCTTAGCATCAATAATCTTACCTTCAGATAGAAGTTGCTTTAATTCACTTAAACTATACCAATGGCTAGTCAAAAATTCATCATCATCAAGATCTCTTTTATCTTCTAACTTAGTTAAAGTATCACAATAGAAGAGATACAATTTTTCATCTGAAAAGCCAACAGAAGAATAAAATTCAGATACCTTTTCCCAATATTCAGCTTTCAAGCCACCTTCTTCATTGAGTTCACGCTTCATTGCATCAAGTGGTGATGCATCTGTGTCATCAATTAACCCGGCAGGAATTTCTAAAGTCAAAGCCTTGATTGGTTCGCGCCATTGTTCAACTAGCAGCATCTTATTCTCTGCATTTATTGCCATAGCTGCAGCTGCAGGACGATGCTTAACAATTTCTCTTGTAGCAGTTTTCCCATTTGGTAAAGTAATTGTTCTAACAGATAAATCGACAATTTGGCCTTTAAAAATCTGTTCTGAGGCTATTTCTTGTTCACGCAAGTCCATTAGTATCCTCCTTCACCATTATCAATGTAAACATTAATACATTGCAAACCTTTTTTGCCCTGTGCCAATTGATAACGTACACGCTGTCCGATTTCTAAGCTTTTATAACCATTTTCTTTTATTGCAGTATAAAAAACAAAGTAAGAAGCTTTAGTTAAATCATCATCAATAAAACCAAAACCGGCAGCTGAATCGAATTGCTTAACAGTTCCTGTACGCATTAATCTTCTAGTCCTTCTTTAACTTCTTCAGGGAAGTTTTCTTCAACAATTTCGGCACAACGACCACAAAGTGTTGGTAATTGAGCATCTGCACCAACATCATTTCTAGTCATTCGGCAACGTTGACAAACTTCACCTTCAGCACGTTTAACAACTAACTTAGCAGTTTCAAAATCTTTAGCATCTGCTGGTGCTTCTCCATCTAAGATGTTAAGTTTTGAAACAATCAAGATTTGTCTCATATCAGTATTTAACTTATCAAATACTGCCTTAGTTTCAGCAGTTGGGTAAACATCAACGCAAGCTTCAAATGACTTACCAATTAACTTGTCATTTCTTGCTTCTTCAAGTGCCTTTAGGACATCATCTCTAAATTTCATGAATTCAGTCCAATTTTCTACTAATTCAGCTTCATTGTCAAAAGTTTCAACTTCTGGCATATCACTCAATTGAACGTAATCTTCATCTTCTTTTAAATAACCCCATGCTTCTTCCATAGTATGTGGCAAAATTGGAGTCATAATCTTAGTTAATTTAACTAAAGCATCATAAATTACAGTTTGCATTGCTCGTCTTGGAAGTGAGTCTTCACCTTCAATGTATAGAACATCTTTGGCGAAGTCCAAATAAAATGCTGAAAGTTCATTTGAAATAAACTTGAAGACCATCTTGTAAACACTTGTAAAGTCATATCTATCATATGCAGCTAAGCAATCCTTAACTAATTTATTAAGAAGCACTTCCATGTATTGGTCAATTGAACGCAAGTCACTGTATGCAACACGGTTAGTCTTGGGATCAAAGTCACTAGTATTAGCTAACATGTAACGCAAAGTGTTTCTAATCTTACGATAACTTTCAGCGTTCTGTTGCAAGATACCCTTTGAAACAGCAACATCTGAAGTGGTATCAGCTGAAGCAACCCATAAACGAATAATTTCAGCACCCATTTGCTTAATGACATCATTAGGTGAAATTACGTTACCAAGGGACTTACTCATCTTGTGTCCCTTATCATCAAGAACGAAACCTTGTGACAAGACTGACTTGTATGGTGCGTGACCACTAACAGCAACAGAAGTAATTAAACTTGAGTTGAACCAACCACGGTATTGGTCACTACCTTCAAGGTAGAGGTCTGCTGGATAATGAAGTTCCGGTCTAACAGCAAGAACACCTTGGTGTGAAGAACCTGAGTCAAACCAAACATCTAAGATATCAGTTTCTTTCTTAAACTTACCATTTGGTGAGTGTTCAGACTTAAAGCCTGCTGGAAGTAATTCTTCTGCAGTATGAGTGTACCAAGCATTTGAGCCTTCTTTTTCAAAGATTTGGGCAATGTGTTCAATCGTTTCTTTAGAAACAATTGGAGTACCATCTTCTGCGTAGAAGATTGGAAGTGGCACACCCCAAGCTCTTTGACGAGAAATTACCCAGTCCCCACGATCTTTAATCATGTTGTAAAGACGAGTCTTACCCCAACTTGGAGTAAAGTTTGCTTTTTCAATTTCAGCTAAGATTTGATCTCTAAATGCATCAACTGAAGCAAACCATTGGGTAGTTGCACGATAAATAACTGGCTTCTTAGTTCTCCAGTCATGTGGGTATGAGTGGGTGAAGAAGCTTAACTTAAGTAAGGCTTTCTTTTCTTCAAGTTGCTTAGTAATCATCTTGTTAGCATCATCATAAAAAACACCAACTAAGTTAGGATCTGGAATATCCTTAGTGTAGCGACCTTGGTCATCCATTGGTGAGTATACTGGAAGGCCATACTTCTTACCAACATTGTAGTCATCTTCACCAAAACCAGTAGCGTTGTGAACTAAACCAGTACCGTCTTCCGCAGTAACGTAAGTATCATTCATAACTAAACTAGTCTTGTCGTAAAGTGGGTGCTTAACAGTCATGCGGTCAAAGTCAGTACCCTTGAAAGTATCAACTACTTCGTAGTCCTTCCATTCAAGATCTTCAGCAACTTTTTCTAATTGACTAGTGCCAATCACGAACTTGCGGTCTTCACCAGCAACCTTGATTACTGAGTATTCAAACTTAGGATTAACAGTAATACCAACGTTAACTGGAATAGTCCATGGAGTAGTAGTCCAGATAACCATGTAAGTATCATTATCTAAAATCCCCTTACCATCTTCTACTTGGAAGGCAACATAAATAGCCGGTGATTTTACATCATGATATTCAACTTCTGCTTCAGCTAAAGTTGATTCACTAGATGGTGACCAGTAAACTGGCTTAAGGCCCTTGTAAATGTAGCCTTTTTCGAACATTTTACCGAAGACTCTAATTTCTTCAGCTTCAAATTTTGGTTGCAAAGTAATGTATGGATGGTCCCAATCAGCCATTACTCCAAGACGCTTAAAGTCAGTTCTTTGCTTATCAATTTGCTCCATTGCGTACTTGCGGCAGAGTTCACGATATTCTGCACGGTCCATAGTCTTACGATCAACGCCTTGCTTGGCAAGTTGTTGCTCAATTGGAAGACCGTGTGTATCCCAACCAGGAACAAATGGTGCATAAAAACCAGACATGTTCTTATAACGAACAATAATATCTTTAGAAATCTTGTTCAATGAGTGACCCATGTGAATGTTACCATTGGCAAATGGGGGACCATCATGTAAATCAAAACGAGGCTTGCCTTCGTTAAGCTTCAATCTTTGTTCATATAACTTATTTTCTTCCCATGCTTTTTGCCATTCGCCTTCTCTGTTAGGCAAATTACCACGCATTGGGAATTTAGTTTTACCTAAATTAAGAGTATCTTTGATTCTCATACTTTGTTCCTTTCTAACAAAAAAATCCCGTCCTAATCTTAGGACGAGATTAACCGTGGTACCACCTAAGTTGAGCATAAGCTCCACTTAACATGCTTATCGCGCATAACGTTAAACTAAAACAATAGTTGATCGACTCCAAAAAATTATGTTAGCCTCACACCATCACTAACTCGCTGATTCTTTCTTTGTCTTACTATCAAGTTTAAAAAAATTAATTATGATCTTTATAATCATCAGGAAAAACGATTGTTACATCTGAATCATTTTTGTTTTCTTGATTATCTTCTTTTTGACTAGGTTCTGAAATATCTTCATCAGTCCTCTTGTCATGCTCCAAGTTTACGCCAGATTGGCTATTATTGTCAACTGTTGGAAGTGATGATATAGGGATTGGTTCACCACCATCTGATGGATAAATTCTTTCAACATTAGTTGCTTCGTCAAGATAATATTGCCAAGTATTATCATCCAAAGCTTCTATTTGCTTTTGAAGCTTTGCCCGAATTTTATATCTAAAATCTGCAACTTGGGTCTTTAACCTCTGGTAGTCATTTCTTAAAGTATCATTTTGATAAACCAAACTTTGATTTTCAGATGCTGCTTGATTCTTTGCATCTTCAATAATTTTTTTAGCATCTTCTTGTGCTTTTTGTCTTAATTCACTAGCATCTTTTTGTGCTTTTAAGACTTCGTCATTGATTGATTTTCTTAGTTCATCTAATCTATTTACTTCAGATTCTAACTCTTTTACTTTATCCTTTAATGCAACATTTTCATTTTTTAAATCTACATTATTATCTAGGCAATCACCATAATCATCAACAATTTGATCTAAAAAGCTATCAACTTCATATCGGTCATAACCTTTACGCCCACGCAATGTAAATTCCTTATCATGTATATCCATTGGTGTTAGTACATTCTTTTTTTCTTGCTGAGCCACAAGTTTGCCTCCAAACGATACTTTCCTTTTCGTGTAGTTGTTATATTTGAGATTTCTATTCTTCCAAAATGACGCACACTTAGCACATCATTCACAGTGACTATTATATTAGAATTATTAATTTTATGCCAATTTAATTTGATATTTTCTTTTTCTATCTGATTATTGATAATATTTCTGCTAGTTCTAGTAAGGGCAGCCAATATTGCATCTATCCTCAAAGAATTGACAACTAATTTAACATTTTGAACATCATCTTCAATATTAAGAATTTGCTTTAAAGGAATCCTATCTAACCTGACTGCGACTTTACCTATTCTTGTTATTTCTCGGCAAACAAAATCCAACATTATATCTGAAATAAAAAACTGCCAATTACCTTTTCCATCAGTAATAATATCTCCTAAGCTTGCAGGGCTCAGTCCTGAACCTAATAAAGTCCCCAAAATCTGACTGTGCGTAATAGAAGCGAATTTATGATTATAAGTAATTTTAATCAAACTAAATTGAAAATTTTCAACATCTTTATATTCCCAATCATTACTGATAATTACCCGACATTTTTCAGCCTTGTCATATCCTCCAAACTCTTGAATATAAAAGTCAGATTGAGCAAGTTCTCTTAAATCTACTCTAGCACCCGGATCTAAAAAATTAGTTAAAACAGCTTCTTTCCCATAACATATTTGCATTAAATAACCTGATAACTGGGAAATATCTTCATTATCATTTTTACTACGCAGGAACTGAGTACGCTTTTTTATTTGTTCACTTAATAAAATATTTTTATCCATTATTCTTACATATAAATAAAAAAATAGTGATTTAAATCACTATTTTTTAAATTAATTTAAAAGCAAGCTGTGTAAGCAAATTTTGAATAATGTAAATAACAAAAATTGCTAACACAGGTGAAATATCTACACCAGCTTTAATTGCAATTGTTTTTAAGAATCCTATTCTAAACAAGCCAACATATGGTTCCACAACTTTATTAAGGTAGCGACCAACTACTGAATTATATAGAAAAGGTACCCAACTCATAATTGCATTTAAAACGATTAAAATTGTATAGATATATAAAAGCCAATTAATGACACTTATTATATTTAACAAGAAACTAATCATTAACTTAATTTATCCTTTTTTTCAACCAATTCGGTAATTTTACCATCAGTTTCAAATTTAGGAGGAGTTGCTAAGAAAATTTTATCGCCAACTCTTTGAATTTCTCCATTTAAAGCATAAACGGTACCAGTAATAAAGTCGACAATTCTACGTGCTGAGTCATCATCCATTCTACTAAAGTTAATGATAACTGCCTTATTGCTAAGCAAGTTTTGTGCTACTTCTTTAGCATCTGAATATACACGTGGCTCATATAAAACAATTTTACTTTGTGGCATACTACCAGATTTAATGGAAACCACATTGTTTCTCCCCTTATTGTTTAAATGATCAGCAATTTCAGTTGGAACTTCTACTTCATTTTGTGATGAAGCTGTACTTTCTTCTGAAGTATATTCGTCTTCAACACTACTATCACTGATACCGAAAAAACTACTAATTTTCTCTAATGCAGCCATAATTATCACCTTTCATTATTGCTGATTACGGTGTCTAAAGAATGGAATATCATTATTATCACCATTTTCAGCACTTGTCTCAATTTGCGAGATACTATCTTGATCATCACTAGTAAATGTATCAAAAGTATCTTGATTTTTACTTGCTACGTCTGGCTTCTTTACTTCCCGGCGATTGTTATTCTCATCTAAATTCCACACATCAATTGGATTTACCATTGATTCTTTTTGATGTGTTTCTTCAGTTACTTGTGGCTTTTCAGAAGGCTTTTCAGTAGCTTCTACCTTACTTGTTGAATTATCAGCTTCTACAGTGCGTGTTGGTGGAGCTTGATTTACTTCAATTTCAGGTTTAATATCGACTCTTGGTCGATTTACAGTATGATGCCCTGGTAATTGTTTTGACGCTTCTTCTTCAGCCTTTGAATCAATACCAGTTGCAATTACAGTAACTACAACTTCATCCCCTAAATTAGCATTGATTGAGGTACCAAAGATAATATCTACATCATCACCAGCAGCCTTAGATACAATTTCTGAAGCATCTTGCGCTTCAAACAAAGTCAAATCTGGACCACCTGTAATGTTTAGAAGGACTTGTTTTGCTCCATCAATTGAAACTTCAAGTAATGGTGAAGATATAGCAAGTTTTGTTGCCTCAACAGTTCTATTTTCGCCGCTTGCTCTACCAATTCCCATCAAAGCAGAGCCTTGATTTTCCATAACTGTCTTAATATCAGCGAAATCAAGATTAACGTAGTCAGTTGAAGTAATCAAGTCTGAAATACCTTGAACCCCTTGACGTAATACGTTATCTGCTTCTTTAAAGGCATCCATCATAGGTGTCTTCTTATCAACCATTTCTAATAAGCGATTATTAGCAATGATTACTAAAGTATCAACATATTGCTTTAATTGAGCAATACCAGCTGCAGCATTCTTTGAACGCTTAGGTCCTTCAAACGTAAACGGACGCGTTACGACACCAACGGTAAGTGCACCAGTTTCACGAGCAATTTTAGCAATTACAGGAGCAGCACCTGTTCCTGTACCACCACCCATACCTGCAGTGATGAAAATCATATCAGCACCTTTTAGTGCTTCTTCAATTGTTTGTTCACTTTCTTCAGCAGCTTTTTGTCCAACTTCAGGATGTGAACCTGCACCTAAACCTCTAGTAAGCTTAGGTCCAAGTTGAATCTTATTTTCTGCCTTATTACTATTTAATGCTTGAACATCAGTATTGGCAACGATGAAAGAAACACCTTGTACTCCTTCATCAATCATACGGTTTACAGCATTACCACCTGCACCGCCGACACCAATAACTTTGATGACAGCATTTTTGTTGTCGTCTTGATCGAATTGGAAATCCATTTACTAAACCACCTTTAATCAAAGAAATTCTTAAAGAATCCTCTGATACCTTTTTTACTATTTTCTGACTTATTTGCACCATCTTTTTCACGATCTACGCGTGGCACTATAGTACCATTATAAGCTTCTTTTGTGTTATTTTCACTAACTTCTGCATGTCTTTTAAAAATATTGATACTATTTTCACTAAATTCAGCTAATGGATTATCATGAGATGCAGAAGTTCCATAAATTACACCATTAACAAGTAAATCAATATCACTTAGATTATAAACGTAGTTAACTACTCCATATGCAGCAGCATAAGCAGGATTTCTTAATCCCATCTCATCAGGTTGATAAACACGTGTTTTAACTTCAAAATGCTTTTCAACAGTAGATTGCAATCCTTGTAACAAAGTCATGCCACCTGTAATTACCACCCCACCAGGTAATTTAAATGCATCATGAGAAGATAAACCTTTACCAATTCTGCTTAATATTTGATCCATTCTAGCTGCAATGATTTGGCTTAAATAATTTTCATCAACACTTGCTTGCTCACTTTTACCTACTGTTTTAACAGAGAATTTATCTTCTGCAGATGTTAATTCTGGATCAGCAGAACCATAATCAAGTTTTATTTGTTCTGCATCTTTTTTAGAAGTTCCAAGGACTACGGAAATATCCTTAGTTACATCTTCCCCACCTTCTAAATCGATAGTGGCATATTTAATTTTATTTTCGTGGATTACAGTAGCAGTTGTTGTTCCACCACCTATATCCAAAATTACTGAACCAAATGTTCTTTCACCTTCATCTAATGCCACACTAGCGATTGCCAATGGTGTAGGAATAAAGAAGTTATTTTGATACCCTGCTCGTTCAATTGCTTTTTTAATATTGTGCAAATCACTTGTTGGTGCTGTCAACAATATTCCATGAACCTCCAATGAATGTGCAATCATCTTACGAGGATCATCAACATCTGTTTTCCCATCTAACAAAAACTTGCTAGGTAAAAAAGCAATAGCTTCTCGGCCGGATTTTACGGCTTGCTTAATTGCAAGTTCCAAAACTCGCTTTACATCTTTATCGCTTACTTCTCGACCATCTTCACCAATATTAATTAATCCTGTTGAAGTTTCGAGCTGAAGCATACCAACTGGAATTCCAGTTACTACACGATAAATTTTTGAATTTGTTTTTTGTTCAACATTTTTCAAAGCTGAAGCAATTGCATTAGCAGTTTGATCAATATCAACAATTTTACCTTGGCGCATTCCTTTATTTTTTTCTTTTACTGCACCAATTACTTGAAATTCATTGACTGAAGCATCGGCAACAACTGCTTTTACAGAGTCTGTGCCGATATCCAAACCAACGATTAAGCTTGAATTACTCACAATAACGCCCCCATGAATCTTCTTAATACAAATATACCATAAACTTTGTGAAGTTTTACATAAGATTATGTAAACGCTTGTTAAAAACCTAGATTATTTTTTTCATTATCAGTTAAAGGATATGAAAAAGCTCCAATTTCTAAATCAATAACACTTTTATTATTTAAAGTACTTTTGATTTTTGGATAGTATTTAATTTTTTGAGCAATAGTATCTGTATTACCAATAATAATATTGCCATCTTTCATTAGCAGAACTATTTTATTCTTTCGAATACTTCTTCCATTAATTATACTAATTTGATTTCTTAATTTCGTAGGAATTGACTTTAATGCTTTTAAATCAGTAAATAGACTTGACTTATTTGAATAACTAACAAATATTGGTATAGATTTGTCGATTTGCATTTTTGTCAATTTCTGCCGAGCTATCTTCTTATTATTTAGAATTTTATAATATTTACCATTTTGATTTACATAAGCCAAAGTTTTATATTCTTGCAAATCCAGCTTAATCTGATTTAGGCCAGCCATTTTTAATTTAGCAGATTTAATTTCCGGATAATACTTTTTGAGCTTACTTTCGTAGGTATTTTTACCAAGCCAATAATCAATTAGTTGATCTTGAGCTTTAATACCTGACTTTTTTATAACTTCCGTTGCATTTAATTCTGGAGCGCCAACAACAATAATTCTTTGCAATCGGGTATATGATGAAACATAAATACCTAATCCCAAAATTGCAAGAATTGAAATAACAATTATTGCACCTAAACGACGTCTCAAAGCACTTTTTCTCTCATTATTAAGATTAGTTAGTGAATCAGATGCTTTATGATTAGTTCGATTAGCAATATTAGTTTTATTTTTCGTATAATCAAGAAAATTATCCAAATCCTTTTTAGGATCTTTTTTTGTAATTCTCCTATTAGTCATCTGTTCTCCTCCATTAATCTTAAATAAGTTTTATTTTTGCGCTTGAAGAGCTTTCATAACTGAAATTATTTGATTTGCCGAATCCGGAACTCCTAATTTCTTTGAAGCTGTACTCATTTTAGAAGCATATTCCGAATCAAGTAGGATATGATCAATTGAAGAAACAAAATTGTTTGAATTCAAATCGTTTTCAGGAATTACCAATGCTGCACCAGCCTTTTCCATATCCAATGCATTTTTCATCTGATGATTATGAGTTACATTAGGACTTGGAATTAACACAACTGGAACGCCTAGCGCAGTAAACTCAGCTAAACTAGTAGCACCAGATCTTGAAACTACACAAGACATTTGTGGTAATAAAGCTGGCATATTATCAATATATGGTACAATCCTCAAATTCTCAGGAATTCTCTTGCCTGCCAACTTTTCTTTTACTGAACCGTAATAATATTGCCCTGTTGCCCAAATAACTTGGTAAGGCTTTTTAGGAAACTCAGAAAGCGCAGCTTCCATTACTTGATTTATCGCCAGGGCTCCTCTTGATCCACCAAAAACTAACACTGTCGGCATTTGTGGATTCAAAGACCATTTTTGTGCTAAATCAATTTTCTCCAAATTCAAATTTAAAACTTGTTGGGAACGTGGATTACCTGTTTGAATCAACTTATCTTTTTCGCTAAATTGCTTTGCTGCATCATCAAATGTATAACAAATTTTATCAACGTAATGTCCCAAAAACTTATTAGCGAGTCCAACAACTGAATTTGACTCATGAATTAATGTAGGGATCCCCATTTTAGCAGCTTCATAAACAATTGCCCCTGATACATAGCCACCTGTACCTAAAACAACATCTGGCTTAAATTTAGAAATAATCTTTTTAGCCTCTTTTGTTGCTTTTATAAAGAGCTTAACAGTTTCAATATTTTTAATTAAATTTTTGCGACTAAAGCCTTGAATTTCAATAGTTTTAAAATTAATTCCTGCATGAGGTACAATCTTAGACTCCAATCCTCTTTTTGTACCTACAAACAAAATTTCATCATTTTTTGAAATTCCTGTTTCTTTTAATCGTTCAATAATTGCTAAAATTGGATAAATATGGCCACCAGTGCCACCACCTGTAAAAATAACTCTCATTTTTAATTCAATTCCTTTATGTATTCCATGAAATAATCACCACGTTGTTCAAATGTCTTAAACTGATCCCATGATGCACAAGCAGGAGAAAGTAATAATACATCTCCAGGTTGAGTCAATTTATATGCCGTTGGCACTGCTTCTTTTAATGTATTAACAATTTTAATTTCTTTAATACCAGCTTTTCTTGCAGCATCAGCTAACAAATAACGAGTTTCTCCATATAAAACAACAGCTTTGACATGTTCTTTCAATAAAGGTACCAAAGGATCAAAAGTAAATCCTCGGTCTAATCCCCCACCAATTAATACTTCCGGCTCTGAGAATGCTTTAATAGCAACTGTAGCAGCCTCAATATTAGTTGATTTAGAATCATTATAAATTTTTACATTGTTTAAAGTAGTTACATATTGCAATCTGTGTCTTGCACCTGCAAAAGTAGAAAGAACCGCTTGAATATCAGAATTTTCTGCGCCCATCAATTTACTTATTGCGATTGCGACCATACTATTTTGTAAATTATGCTTACCTGGCAACTTAATATCAGCAATCTTCATAATTTTTTCTGATTGTGATTCCAAATATTCATCACCAACAAAGTAACTAGCTGAATGATCATTCATACTAAAGGTTTGAATTTTGGCCTTAGTAGTAGCTTGTTCTTGAGCTAAAATTTCTTTTTGATCAAAGTTAGCAATAAAGTACTCATCACTTGTTTGGAAACGTGTCACATTCAGTTTGGCAGCAATATAATTTTCCATTGTCTTGTGATAGTCAAGGTGAGTAGGATAAATATCTACAATTGCTGCAACCTTTGGCTTAATATCTGTTACACCAAGTAACTGGAAACTTGAAATTTCGACAACTAAGACATCATCTTTGGTCGCTTTTTGAACCACTTCACTAATTGGAACACCGATATTACCAACTGCATATGCATGATGTCCACTTTTAGCTAAATGATGATCAATAATTTCACTGGTCAACATAACTGTAGTAGTTTTACCATTAGAGCCAGTTACACATACAAATGGAGCTTCACTTGCACTTAGCGCTATTTCTGGTTCAGTAATAATTGGAATTTTCAGTTCAGATGCTTTTTGAACCATAGGATTTTCATAAGGAATTCCCGGATTTTTAACAAAGAAATCAAAATGTTCTTTTTCAAGTAGTTCAATTGGATGATGTCCACCAATTACTCGAACACCCATTTTTTCTAACTTTTGTGCATGCTCATTATTAGATAAATCTTGTTTATCATTTAAAGTGATTTTAGCACCTAATTTTAAAAGTAATTCACTTACAGCAAACCCACTTTTACCTAAACCTAAAACTAAAATGTTTTTACCTTGATATGTCTTAATGTCCTTCATGTCTTTTATCCCCAGATAATTAAATATAAAATACTAAAAATTAATTGAACTATCCAAAAGACAATGTCAACTTTCCATTCGCTCCAACCTGAAAGTTCAAAGTGGTGGTGAATTGGCGTCATCTTAAAAATTCTTTTATGAGTTAATTTAAAACTAGTTACTTGCATCATAACACTTGCAGTTTCACAAACGAATACAAGTCCCACTAAAAGTAATGACCAGGGTCTATTTAATAAAATTGCAATTGCTGCAAGAGAACCACCTAATGCAAGCGAGCCAGCATCGCCCATAAAGATTTTAGCAGGTTTATGGTTGAAAACTAAAAAGATTATTAGCCCTCCAATCACACTCATACAAAAAACTAAAATTGCTAAGTTTTCTTGTTTAAAGGCTAAGTATGCATAAGTAGCAAAACTAATAATTGATAAACCACTAGCTAGGCCATCTAACCCATCTGATAAGTTGACCGCATTAGAAAACCCGACTAACCAAAAGATTGTAAATAACACAAAAATTACAGGTCCAGTTAAAGCTCCACCCCAAGGCATACGTAACGCAAAGCCAAAATGATCAAAACTGGAAATTAAAACTAAAACTACAGCAATTAAAATTTGTAGCAGTAATTTCTGCCATGCTCGTAATCCTAAATTATTTTTCCAGATTATTTTTAATCCATCATCCAAAAAACCAATTAAACCATGTCCTAACAAGGCTATTATTAAAATAATTGCTATGTTATTGAAACTTTGCTTCCATACTAAAACACTAACTGATGCAATAATGGAAGCTATTACGAAAACAGTCCCACCCATTGTAGGAGTTCCTGCTTTTTTCAAATGAGCTTTGGGTCCTTCTTCTCGAATTGGTTGTCCTTCATGATGCATATGCATAAAAACAATCAACCATGGCAAAAAAATTGCCGTTATAACCATACTAATAACTAAGGCATAGATGCTATATAGCATTATTATCTCCTTCTATATATCCTATTTTGTTTTTATTATAATTTCCTGTCCGCTTTTAAGCAGTGTGCCCACTTTAATATTTTGGGACTTTACCTTACCATCTTCAGAACCAGAAACTTTAACACTAATTCCAGCCAAAGCAGCATATTGCTTCACTTCTTCAACTGTCCAATTTGTAAAGTTAGCCGCTGCAATTTTACCACTAGTAAGTACAAAGACTTTACTTCCAGCTGTAAGTTTTTGCCCAGTAGCTGGAGTTTGCTGAGTAACTACATCACCAGAACCAAGCACCTCAACAGATAAAGCTACTTTTTCAATATCATTTTTGGCATTAGTAATAGATTTACCAATTACATTTGGTACTTCTTCTTTACTTGCACTAGCTTTTTTAGTTACTGAACTAGAGAGAATAAGTCGATTCATCATTGGCTTAAATATTGAAGCCAAAATTGTTTCAGCAGGATCTGTCATCTTTTGTGGTTGCTTCATAGTTAAATAAATTGCATAATGCGGATTATTAGCTGGTGTAACACCAATCACAGAAAAGATATAATTATTATTTCCTGTTAAATAGCCATTTGGGCCGGCGATTTGAGCTGTCCCAGTTTTTACGGCTATGCTTTTTCCAGCAATTTTATAAGTTGTTCCTGTTCCATATTGTTTATTAACGACATCTTGCATACCTTGTAAGACAGTCTTAACAGTCGATTCAGAAACAACTTTTTTACCAACTTTTTGAACTTTATAGTTTTGAATCACTTTACCTGAAGGTGATACTATCTTTTCAACAAGTTGAGGTTTTACCATTTGGCCTTTATTTGCAAGAATGCTATAAGCTTGCATCATTTGCCAAACATTAACGTTAACCCCTTGTCCAAATGAAGTTACTGCCTGATCTAATTTACTCTTAAAGGCAATCATTCCTGCCTGTTCACCAGGCAAAGTAATTCCTGTTTTTTTGGTAATACCAAATTTATTTAAATAACTACGCCAAGTAGTTGCTCCCATTTTTTGTTCTAAAATACTTAATCCAACATTACTTGAGCGAGGAAACGCTTCATATAAAGGAATTGAACCCCAGCCTGTGACATTCCAATCGTGAATTGTTGATCCATTTACAGTAAGAGAACCAGACTTATATAACTCATTTGGGTTGTAATGACCAGAATTAATCGCGGCTGCAAAAGATAATATTTTAAAAACTGAACCTGGTTCAAAAGTTGATTGTGTTAATAAATCAGTATATGAACTTGTTAATCCCTTTTTAGTTTGTGAATCAAAAGTAGGTCGTTGCGATGCTGCCAAAACTTTTCCAGTTCTTAAATCTTCAACTACCGCAGTCAATGCTTTCGACTGATATTTATTTTGGACCCTTGTTAATAAATTTTCCATGTAATTTTGCAGTTGACTATCGAGAGTCAAATAAATATCATCACCATTTTTAGCTGCTCGATAAGCGTTGGTACCATTTGGCAATTGATACTCTGATGCATCAACACTACTTTCTTTAAAACCATCTTTTCCAGCTAAATATTTATCGTAATATGCTTCAATTCCCATCGTTCCAACTAAATCAGTTGATTTTGTCTTTTTATTATAGATAGGCTGCGCCAACCCCACAATATGAGAGGCAAAGACGCCATTTACATATAGTCTTGAGGGAGCTTCAATAAATTTTATTCCTGGCAATTTCATTTGTTCAATCTTCTTTTTTTGCTCAATAGTTAAATTAGAGCCTCCTGAACCAAATTGAACTTGAAAAGCCTTAGTTTTGGGATTTAAATATTTTAAAATTTGCTCTTTGGATAAAGGTAAAACTGTAGCCAACTTTTCAGCTGTTTTATCTTTATCAACAACATATTCTGGCTTATTTTTATAATTTATTGATGAATGATCTAGTATTGCATAAACCGTATACACGTGTGAATCTTCTGCAATAGTAAAACCATTGCGGTCATAAATCGTACCTCTAGTTGCTTTAAGTACTTGATTTCTTTTATATAAAGCAGCTGTTCTTGTAGATAAATTTTCGCCAGCAACGGTTTTTGAAATACTAATATATAAAGTTCGCCCTAAAAAAATAAGAAAAACCAAAGCAACAATAACCTGAAGGACTCTCCCTACCTGAAATCGGTTACTGTGAACATTGGTTTTTGTTGTCTTTATATTACTTGAATTTTTCATTATTAATCAACAGTCCTAATATTACTTTCGATTAAGCTAAGGCCTTCTTGCTTAGCAATCTTATTCATTCTTGAACTTGAAGTAAGCTCGCCAATTTCTTGTCTCAAATTAGAAGTATCGGTTTGAGTACTTGAAAGCTCAGTTTGAATGTTGGCTAATTGGTGTTGTGCACTAGTTGCTGCAACACTAGTAAATACAAGCATAGCAGCCATAGCGATAGTAACAATAGAACCAGCAACTAAAATAAAAATCTCGAACCTAGAAAATGGTACCTTATTTGGATCAACAGACATTCTTCTTTCTGTTTCAAAGGTACTTCTCGCTTTTCTATTAGGTTCATAATTATAATTTAAATTTCTTGCGGAACTATCAGCCATTTTTCTTTCCTCTTATAACTTTTCTGCAACTCTTAACTTAGCACTGTGTGAGCGGTTGTTGTCAGCTAATTCTGAAGCTGTAGCCAAAATTGGCTTTCTATTTACCAGCTTTAACTTCGGCTTTAAATTATCCGGTATTACTGGTATCCCACGTGGTACCTCTACTTCAGAATTTTGTTTGAATATTTTTTTAACTATTTTATCTTCATGAGATTGAAAAGTAATTACGCTAATCCGTCCACCAGGTTTTAATAGTTCGATTGCTTCTTGTAAAGAGGCTTTTAAGCTATCTAATTCATGATTTACTTCAACGCGAATTGCTTGAAAACTCTTTTTAGCTGGATGCCCACCTGTTCTTCTTTTAGCAGCGGGAATTGCTTCTTTAATAAGCTCGACCAATTCGAATGTGGTTTCAATTGGTTTTTGTTGCCTTCTTTGAACAATTTTACGGGCTATCTGCCTCGAGAATTTTTCATCACCATATTGATAAAGAATATCTGCTAACTGGGATTGAGAATATGAATTAACTACTTGATAGGCATCAAGCTCTTGTTCCTGATTCATTCTCATATCTAGTCTAGCATCAAATCTATATGAAAAGCCTCGGTCAGGTTGATCAAATTGTGGGGAGGAAACTCCTAAATCATAATAAATACCATCAATACCATCATTAAAGCCTAACTTATTTAAGTTTTCAGTTACATGACTAAAGTTGTCGTGAACCATAATTAAATGTGGTTGATGATTATCAGATAAATAATCATAGAAGTTATCTTTTGCAGCGTTAATTGCATAATTATCTTGATCAAATCCGACCAAAATACCGTTATTAAGTTTACTCAATAAATAACGAGCATGTCCTCCACCACCAAAAGTAGCATCAACATAAAGACCATTATCTTTTACATTTAAATTATCAATTGTTTCCCTGAGTAATACGCTTGTGTGCTTGAAATTCGTTGTCATAATTCAATATCATCCAAATCTTCTGCAATGTCATCGTAGTTTTCATCTGCATCATCAGTAAAATCATCCCATCGTCTTTGTGACCAAATTTCAATTCGATTTGAAACACCGACAATGACACATTCTTTTTCTAATTCAGCATGTTCTTTCAAAGTAGTTGTTAAATTAACTCTACCTTGCTTATCAAACTCGCTTTCCATTGCCCCAGAATAAAATAAACGTGTGAACTTTCGCACATTTCGTTTAGTCAGGGGGAGTTTGGCTAACTTGGCTTCGATTTTTTTCCATTCTTCTTCAGAATAGCCAAAAATACAGCCTTCCATCCCACGAGTGAAAATAATTTTATCACCCATTTGGTTACGAAATTTGGCAGGAATAATCAAACGTCCTTTCGTATCCAAATTGTGATGATATTCACCCATGAACATGATAGTAGCCTCCCTTCCAAGTAATAATCTACCACAATTCCCCACTTCCTACCACAATATTCCATATAATTGTGAAACTTTTTTAACAATTATTTTTTAAGCATACAAAAACAGCGCTAAATCAAGCTTTAGCGCTGTTGAATTTTATTTCAAATTGTGGGGATTTTATTTTAATAATTAGAAACATTTATATTAATTTAGATAATAATTGTGAATAACAACCCAATATACCAAAAAATTGTACAAACAGTTAAATAATCCCATAATTTTCGGAACAATTTTCCAGAATCTATATTTTTAAACTTAATTGCCCTGCTAATACTAATAACGAGTACCAAAACAAAATATGTTAAAAAACCATATGGCAAGAAAGATGGATTCTTTAAAAAGCTTGATATATTTTGACAAGCAACAATAAAGAAGAAAGGCAATACATCATACCCACGAAATTTTGCTTTTGGAAAAACAGCATTAACAATCGCTGCTGTAATAAAACCAAGAATTGGTAGAAAAATAATCATTAACATTTGTAATCTCCTTTATTCCTACTATCAATTTTATCAATAAATTGCAAAACAATCCCAGCTAGGCTAAAATACAAGCTTAGGAGGATTTTTCATGGCACGTAAAAAGAAATCTAAGTTTCAAAAACTTACAATTGTAATGGCAGTATTAATGGCGTTAATTACTCTCTTAGCCATTTTAATTCCTGTATTACAAGGTTTAAATGTTTTTTAAGTAATTTAATAAAAAGGTTGTTGCTATTGCAACAACCTTTTTATTTATAATAATTCATTCTTATTGCAAAAGGATATTCTCTTCCTAAAAAGTTAAATATAGGATAAGTAACACTTGCCAAAATTAGGGCTAAAATAGCATTAGCAATCATCCCCCATATAACTTGAGAAAAAGGAATTGAAATTGTGCTTGCAATTGTTAAAATGAACCAAAAGAACACATCAAAAAGTAAGTAGCAAATAACAATTACTGGAACTCTAACCACAAAAACATCAGGTAAGATACGCGTAACTTTTTGACAAAGCCAAGAAACGAATGTTAACCCGACTGTATAAGGTCCTATAAAACCTAAATAATAAATATCTGCTATTAACCCCATAAAAAAGGCTAAAATAATTTCATTATTATTATTTTCATCAATTAAACTACAAGCAGCTACAGCTATAACTATTAGCCAAAAACTAGCACTAATTCCGCTCAAACCTAATAAAGAATGGGCATAAATACTGATAACTCCATCAAAAATTAAGGCAATAAATTCTGCAACCGCAATATACCATCTTGAGAACTTAGATCTAGAATTCATTATTCTGAGACCTTTCTTTCAATTACAGATACGACTGATGCATCACCAATGGATCCTGCTGGCTTAATTTCAATCAAATCAGATAAGCCAAATGAATCCCTAGTAGTCTTTGCAACAGTACCGATTAACAAACCTTTAGGTGAGCGGCCACCTAAACCACTAGTATAAACTTTTGCGCCCTTCTTGAGTTTTTTACTGTCAACAACTTGTGTAAAATACAAAGAATTTGTGTCATCACTATTAACAGTAATAATACCATGAACTTTTTTACCATTTGCAGAATCTGCTTCAACACTAAATCTATTAGCTGATTTATCGGTAGTAGTAATCAACTCAACTTTTGAAGTAGCCGAATTCACTTCTAGTATTCTCCCAATTACACCACCACCAGACATAACAGCCTGATTTTTCTTAATACCACTACTTGAGCCTTTATCAATAACCAAAATATCTGACCAAGTATCAGCTGAACGAGAAATTACCGAAGCGTTAACAATAGTATAAGTAGTTAAAGTCTTTTTTAGATTAAGGGCTGACTTAAGTTGCTTATTTTCTGCTTCCAAGCTTGAATTACGTGCTTTAGTTTGAGCTAAGTTAGATACTTGACTTTTTAAATGATCGTTTTCTTTTTGCATATTAATAATACTATTAATATTACTAATGCCACCAGATGCTAAAGAAACTGGCCAATTGACTATTCTACTTGCTACCGAAATAATATCGTTTCCCATTTTTTGAAAGAAAAGTGGACTATTCCGCTTGCTTCTCAAGCTAACCGTAATCCCCAAAATAATAACAACTAGCAAGGTAGTCAAAAAACTAACAAATATCTTTCTATTTTGTAAAAACTTCTTCATTAATCTAATTCTTCAATTCATAAAATAAAAACCGGCTTTCGCCGATTCATTATTTATGTGCTCTCCGCATTACTTCAATATTCTTTAAAGATTCACCAGTACCAATGGCTACACAGTCAAGTGGATCTTGAGCAATAAATACAGGAACCTTAGTAGCTTCTGAAATAACTTCTGAAAGATTCTTAAGTAAAGCACCACCACCAGTTAAAACAATACCGTGGTCAATAACATCAGCTGCAATTTCAGGAGAAGTTTCTTCTAGAGTTTCTTTAATTGCAACAATAATATCTTGAACTACTTCTTGAATTGCTTCTGCAACATCAACTGCGTTAACATCAACAGACTTAGGCAATCCAGTAATTAAATCTCGACCTCTAATATTCATAGATTCAATTTCTTTTGCCTTTTCAACAGAAGCAGATCCAATTTGAATCTTAATATCTTCAGCAGTTCTTTCACCAATTAAAAGATTAAACTTTTGATGGATATAACTTGAAATTGAGCTATTAAATTTATCACCTGCTTGGCGAGTTGAACGACTTGATACAATTCCTCCTAAAGAAATAGTAGCAACATCTGTCGTACCACCACCAATATCAACTACCATCGAACCAGTTGGATCCATAACTGGAAGACCAGCACCAATAGCAGCTGCAAAAGGTTCTTCAATTACATATGCTTCTCTAGCTCCAGCAACACGTGCAGCATCAATTACAGCACGCTTTTCAACTTCAGTAACACCTGATGGAACACAAATCATAACTGCAGGCTTAGAATTACCAACAGTCTTTTCCATAAAGTACTTAAGCATTGCTGCAGTTGTATCATAATCTGCAATAACTCCGTCCTTCATTGGACGAATAGCTCTAATAGTACCTGGTGTTCTACCAATCATTTCTTTTGCTTCTGAACCAACAGAAATAACTTCACCAGTTTGGGTATTCTTGGCAACAACAGAAGGTTCACGTAAAACGATACCTTTACCTTCCATATAAACTAACGTATTAGCTGTACCAAGGTCAATCCCGATATTCTTTGATCCTAATCCAAACACGAATATCTCTCCTTAATAATTGTGGTCTCAATAAATCTTGAACTATTATAGCATATTAAACAAGGAAACGGCCGGATTTAACGGGATTTTAATAACCTTTAAATTAATTGCTCTTCTTTAAAGCTTAAGTAGCTTCGATCAGCAACTATAATATGATCTAAGAAATTAATCCCCATCAAATCACTTGCTCTATCAATTTGTTTAGTAAACTCGATATCTTTTTGTGACGGACTAGTATCACCGCTAGGATGATTATGTGCTATCAAGATACCAACACTATTATAAAAGACTGCCCATCTAAATATGTCACGTGGATGAACAACAGAGCGATTAACAGTTCCTTGAAAAAGCAAACGCTCTCCAAGAACTTTATTTTTATTATCAAGATAAATAACAACAAGTTGCTCTTGCTCTATCCCTAAAAATCTATCGATCAAGTATTTGCCTACTTCATGACTAGATACAAATTGAATCAACTTTCTAGTTCTAACAGCTTTTAATCTTTTTAATAAAGTTATCGTTCTACTTAAAAGTTCATCGTCAATCTGACAACTTGTCAAATAATCATAAATTTGTCCAAAATTTTCTAACTTCTTATCTAATAAAAATTTATTAAGCTCTACAAAACTAGTTATTCCAGCTTCTTCAAGCAAAATAAAAATTTCGCTTAATAATTCTTGATCTGTTTTTAATAAGTAATGGTCTTTATCTGCAATCTGCATCAAATCGCTCCTTCCATTACTTATATACAAAAGTTTAAGCAATTTTTTCTAAGAAATCCAAAAAACTCTGACAAATCAAACTAGCATTTTCTTTATCCTTCAAGCTAGGACTCTTCAAATCTGGAATCATTATTCCTTGAATACCTGCATCTTTAGTCGCTGCAATACCAGTTGATGAGTCTTCAAAAATTATTACTTCTTGTTTATTCAAATTCAGTTTCTTAGCTGCCAAGCTATAAATATCGCCAGCTGGTTTAGGAGCTAAATTAAACTTTTCGACATCATCATAAGATAAATAAAAATCAAAATATGATTCAATACCTGTTTTATCAAGCGCATGTTCAATTACTTTTTTATAATTACTTGAAGCAATTGCCATTCTTAAATCTGAGGTTTTAAATCTATCAAGCGCTTTACGAACACCTTTTTGCAATTTTAATTTACCTTCATCAGTCCACTGCCAAACCAAATCATCTGTCCGCTTAATAAATGCATCACGTTCTACTTCCGTTGCAAAATATTTGTGATAAAAATTTTGCATATCTTTAGCTGTTGCGCCTGTCAATTTTAAATATGAATCTTCTGGAATATCCAGTTTTGCTTCTTTGGCTGCTTGAATATTGGCCTGCCAATATAATTTTTCTGAATTAACTAATAAACCATCCAGATCAAAAATGACACCTTTAATATCACCATTTATCCCTAAAACTTTCATTTTTGTTCTCCTTTATTCAAAATGGCACTTACCAAATAAAATGATCCTGTTACTACCAGGATATCATTTGATTGCATTTTTTGCTTCAAATTGAGATAAGCTTGCCAGTAGTCTTGCTCAAAAGGCAAAGTTACATTTAACTTGTGATAATCAGCTAGCTTAGCTGTTCTAGGATATGGCAAAGTCGTTAGTAATACCTGCTCATCTTTAAACTTGCCTAAAACCTCGGTAATATCTTTATCTTTCATCATTGCTAGTAAGACATAAACTCTACCAGAAGTCTTTTCCTTTCGAACAAAAGCTAATAAATTTTCAATTGCTTGAATATTGTGAGCTCCATCTAAAATAATCTGAGGTTTAGTTTGCAATACTTGATAACGCCCCGGGATTTGCGTCTCATTAATTGCTGCTTCAATTTCTGCTTTACTTAAGTGAAGATTTAGCAATTCAAATACTTTAACACTAAGTGCAATGTCATAACCCTCTACTTGAGGCCGAAGATTAAAACGATAGTTTTGTTTTGAAGTTAATTCAAATACTGATCCAGTGTGTAACTTAAAATCTTGTCCAAATAAATATACAGGTGCATTTTTTTGCTTAGCCTCAGATAAAACAATCGGTAAAACCTCTTCAGGCAAATTACCTAATACTATTGGAGTCTTCTCCTTAATAATTCCAGCTTTTTCTTTAGCAATATCAGCTAAAGTTGGTCCAATAATTGCTTCATGATCAAATCCAATTGTTGTTATAACACTCACTTGTGGCACTATAACATTAGTCTTGTCACGTCTTGCTCCAATGCCAACTTCAATCACCGCATAATCACAATTTTGCTTTGCAAAATACAAAAAGGCCATAACTACTTCAAATTCAAAAGTTACTAAATTAAAATCAGCTTCTTCTTTTTGAATTTCGGTAATCACTGCAACTACCTGGTTAGCTAACTTAATTAAATCAGAATCTGGAATATTTTTACCATTAATCTGAATTCTTTCGTTGAACTCCTTAATATAAGGTGAGACAAAAAGGCCAGTCTTTTGACCGGCCTTTTTGAGTAAATTACTAATGTAATAAGAAGTTGACCCCTTACCGTTGGTCCCCGTAATATGGATAGTCTTCACCTTATCTTGTGGGTTATCAAGCTTAGCTAAAACACGCTTGATATAAGATAAATCACTTTTAGGATGAAGATTAGGTAAGGCATAAAGATAATCTAAGAATTCAGATATCTTATCAAACTTTTTCACATTAACGACTTTCTTTTAATTCTTGCATCCGGGCCTTAACTGCTTCAAGCTGACTTTCATAATCAGCTTGTTTTTCTTTTTCCTTTGCAATTACAGCTTCAGGTGCATTCTTAACAAATCCTTCATTTGAAAGTTTCTTACTTGCACGCATAACTTCGCCTTCAAGACGCTTAGCTTCTTTTTCCATCTTAGCTAGTTCTTCATCTAAATCAACAATATCAGCTAATGGGACAAAGATTTGAGCACCTGGAATCACTGCAGTTTTAGCCAATTTTGGTGCAGCAATTTCAGTTGAAACTTCTAATTTCTTAGGATGTAAGAAGTTTTGAACATATTCACTGTTGTCATCCAAAATCTTCTTGTCAGCGGCTTTATCAAGTTGAATCAAGATATCAATTGAACTTGACATTGGAGCATTAACTTCCATCCGAATGTTTCTAACTGCCTTAATAACTTCAATCATGAAGTTCATTTGGTTGTCAGCTTCATTATTTTCAAATTCGGCGTGGGCAACTGGGTAGCTAGCAACAGAGATACTCTTACCTTCATGTGGCATTGACAACCATAACTTTTCAGTTACAAATGGCATAATTGGGTGCATGAGACGCAAGATTTGGTCTAAGATCCAGATTAAGTTTTCTTGCTTTCTTGCCTTTAATTCTTCATCATCGCCATTTAATGCAACCTTAGAAATTTCAATATACCAGTCACAGAAGTCGTTCCAAATGAAGTTGTACATTTCTCTACCAGCTTCACCAAATTGGAATTCATCAAATAAACGAGTAACTTCCTTAACAGTATGGTTCAAACGGTCAAAAATCCACTTATCTGCTAAATCAAACTTAGCAACGTCTGGCATATGAGCTGGTTTAGCATCGCTAGGTAAGTTCATAATTACGAATCTTGAAGCGTTCCAAATCTTGTTAATGAAGTTCCAAGCAGAATCCATCTTAGTGTAGCTAAAACGAGTGTCCTGACCAGGAGCTGTACCGTTAAGCAAGAACCAACGTAAAGCATCAGCACCATATTTATCAATTACATCCATTGGGTCAATACCGTTACCCAAAGACTTACTCATCTTACGACCTTGTTCATCACGAATTAAGCCATGAAGAACAACATGGTCAAATGGCTTTTGCTTAGTAAAGTGCAAACTTTGGAAAATCATTCTGGATACCCAGAAGAAGATAATGTCGTACCCAGTAACCAAGGCATTGGTTGGGAAGTAACGCTTGAAATCTTCAGCATTTTCATCAGGCCAACCTAAAGTTGAAAATGGCCATAAAGCCGAACTGAACCAAGTATCAAGCACGTCTTCATCTTGACGCCAGTTTTCAATATCCTTAGGTGCTTCTTCGCCAACGTACATTTCGCCAGTTTCTTTATTGTACCAAGCTGGAATTCGGTGTCCCCACCATAATTGACGAGAAATTACCCAGTCATGAACATTTTCCATCCATTGTTCAAATGTTTGGCTAAATCTTTCTGGAACAAAATCAATCTTGCCAGCAGTCTTTTGATTTTCAAGAGCTTTTTCAGCAAGTGGCTTCATCTTAACAAACCATTGAGTTGAAAGACGTGGTTCAACTTGAACACCGCTTCGTTCAGAGTGACCAACTGAGTGAACGATTGGTTCAATCTTGATTAAGTAACCTTCTTTTTCAAGATCCTTAACTAAGGCTTCACGACAGTCAAAACGATCCATACCAGTATACTTGCCACATTCTTCGTTCATAGTACCATTAGCGTTCATAACGTTAATACGCTTAAGGTCATGACGGTTACCAACTAAGAAGTCGTTAGGATCGTGGGCTGGAGTAATCTTAACTAAACCTGTACCAAATTCAGGATCAACGTGTTGATCTTCAATAATTGGAATATGACGACCAACAAGTGGTAAGACTAATTCTTTGCCAACTAAATCTTTGTATCTTTCATCCCCAGGAGCAACTGCAACCGCAACGTCACCAAACATAGTTTCAGGACGAGTGGTTGCAATTTCAACAAAGCCACTACCATCAACAAATGGGTACTTAATATGGTAAAAGGCACCCTTGTCATCTTTGTGAATAACTTCAATATCACTTAATGCAGTTTCAAGCTTTGGATCCCAGTTAATAATATATTGACCACGGTAGATTAAGCCCTCGTTATAAAGTTGAACAAAAACCTTTCTAACAGCCTTTGAAAGTCCCTTGTCTAAAGTAAAACGTTCACGGCTGTAATCAAGAGAAAGTCCTAATTTTGCCCATTGAGACTTGATGATATTTGCATATTCATCTTTCCAATCCCAAACTTGCTTAACAAACTTTTCTCGACCCATTTGGTGACGATCTAAGCCTTGCTTACGCAACTTTGCTTCAACCTTTGCCTGTGTTGCAATTCCTGCGTGGTCCATCCCTGGCAAGTAAAGGGTGTCATAGCCTTGCATCCGCTTCAACCGAATTAAAGTATCTTGAATTGATGTATCCCAAGCATGTCCCAAATGAAGCTTACCAGTAACATTTGGTGGTGGAATAACAATTGAATATGGGTGAGCTTTTTTATCACCAGATGGCTTGAATAAGTCTTCATCAAGCCAAGTTTGATATCTACCTTTTTCAACCTCATTAGGGTTGTATTTTGGCGCTAAATCTGTCATTTCTACCTCCATAAAAAAAGTCCTAGACTAAAGTCTAGGACGATTAATTAACCGCGGTACCACCTAAGTTAGAGCTAATTTATACTAACTCTCTCTTAAAGCGATAACGGTGCTAATCCGGATAAATTTACTCTTAGTTCAATCTATCAGCTGACCAAGCTACCCGAAGTCTTCTGGCCTCTCAGAATTAATGGCTGTTCTCTGTAAATGAAAACTTCTCCTCTTGGCTACGCTGTTTTATAAAAGAAAGTATAACATAAAAATCACGTACTAACTATCTTTTAATGCAGATATCTCTGCTTCAGTTAATTCTCGGTATTTTCCCTGTGGCAAATTTTCATCTAAACTTAAATTTCCCATTTTTATACGTTTAAGTTTTACCACACCTAAATCAAACAATCCAAACATTCTCTTAATCTGATGGAATTTACCTTCATGAATAGTAATAAGACCTTGCTTTTTATTACTTTTATCAATAATTAACTGTGCTGAACCAACTTGTGTACCATCAGCTAAAGCTACGCCTTTAGCAAAAGCACTATCTACTTCATTAGCTATTTCTTGATCTAACTCAACAAAATAGGTTTTTGCAACATGTTTTTTGGGACTAAGCAAGTTATGATTGAGCTGACCATCATTAGTAATTAGCAATAGTCCCGTAGTATCTTTATCAAGACGTCCTACAGGTGCCAAATCAGGATATCGATCCTTTGAAGCAATTAAATCAAGCACAGTTTTTTGTTGTGGATCTTCAGTAGCTGTAATCACACCAGTTGGTTTATTCAACATAAAATAATGAAATTGCTGATAAGTTATAGTTTGATTATCAACTTTAACCATATCATTTTCAGTAACTTGTTGTTTAGCTTGTTTAACAAGCTTTTCATTTATAGTGACTTTTTTAGCCTTAATTAAATTGTGAACCTCTTTTCGAGATCCCACATTCATATTCGCTAAATACTTATCAATTCGCATTAAAGTAAGTCCTGATCAGCTGTTTGATCATCAATAAACTTTTCATTAGGTTTAATTGTACTAATTTCAATACCATCCATTGCCCTTTGTAAAAGTCCTTCAACATCTAAACGCTTTTCGTATTCGATTGCTTTATCAATTCTTGGTTTAGTTTTTGGACGTGGTGGTGCAAAGATTGTACAGCAATCTTCAAATGGCATTACTGATAAATCAAAAGTTCCAATTTCTTCTGCTAAACGAATAATTTCAGTTTTATCCATTGTCGCAACAGGACGAATTACAGGAGTTGTTGTCACATTATTTATTGCAGCCATAGACTCAAGCGTTTGTGAAGCAACTTGTCCAACTGATTCACCATTAAAAATAGCTAACCCTTTACGCTTTTCACGAATCATATCTGCTAAGCGAAGCATAAAGCGACGTTGAATTGTCATCAAATAACCTTCTGGCAACTTTTCTTTGATAGTTTCTTGAATTTCAGCAAAAGGAACAGCAATAAAAGTGATTTTTCCACAATAATTTGCCAAAATACCAGTTAATTCTTTAGCCTTAGCTAAAGCTTTGTCACTAGTATATGGTGGACTGAAAAAGTGGACCATTTCTATATCAACACCGCGTTTTAAGGCAAGATATGATGCAACTGGTGAGTCAATTCCCCCACTAAGCATCATTACTGCCTTACCGGCTGTACCAACTGTCATTCCACCCGGTCCATGTAATAACTGATTAGATATATAAACAGCATCTTGACGAACCTCTAAACGTAATACGACATCAGGATGCTTCATCTCAACTTTAGGATCTTGTAAGTTATCAAATAAATAATCTCCTACCATTAAATTAAGTTGATTAGTGTCATATTCAAAGTGGTGATCTGCTCTTTTAGTGTTTACTTTAAAGGTCATCCCTGACTTATATACAGCTTGCATAATTTCAAGTGCTGTTTTCTTAATCGCTTCGAGAGTTTTCTCAGTTCTTATAACTGGTGAATAGGTTTGAATACCAAAAACTTTCTTCAAGCGGCGATCAACTTCTTCAAATGATGCCCCATTCAAAACGATATGCATCCGATCATGCTTGGGATAAATTTTTACATTTTCCAAATCAGCAAGAACTTTTTCAACATTACCAGCTAATCGGCCGATAAAATCCTTTCTATTCTTGCCCTTAGTTGATAATTCGCCATAACGAACCATAACTTCAGTATATTGCATAAATTACTCCTATCTTAAATGATTAACTTTAGCAAAATGCCGATAAATCTTATCAAATACCTTAATAAATTCATCTGCTTCTTGCAAGGTATTACTTGCATCAAAGCTCAATCTAATCGAACTTGTTGCAACTTTTTCATCAACTTTCATACTTGCTAGAGTGCTTGCTTCCTCACTCACCTTTGAAGCACATGCACTAGTAGTTGAAACGTAAATTCCTTTTTGTTCTAAAGTATGAACTAAAGTTTCCCCTCTAATACCTAATAAAGAAAAGGTCAAAACATGGGGAGCAAAATTAGACTTTAGTGGTGAAAAAATTGTAATCCCTGGCTTACCAGCAAGATAATTATAAATTCGCTCCTTAATAGCATATTCACGTTCATAATTTTCGGGTGCCTTTTCACTAACTAAGCGCATTGCTTTTGCAGTTGCAGCTATTGCCGGTAAGTTTTCCGTACCTGAGCGCAAACCTTTTTCCTGACCACCACCATCAATTAATGGAAGTAGCATCTTGCCAGATTTTTTGTAAAGAATACCCACACCTCTTGGCGCATGATATTTATGAGCTGACAGGCTCATTAAATCAACTCTTGGGCAAAATACTTGATTCCAAATATTCTTTCCAAATGCTTGGACATTATCAACATGAAAATGAATATTAGGATAATTTTCTAGTAACTCTCCTGCTTCAATAATCGGCTGAATAGTACCTATCTCATTATTTACACCCATAATTGAAACTAATGTTGTATCACTATCAAGGCTGTTTCTTAAATCATTAATATTAATTCGGCCTTCACTATCAACTGGAAGGCGAGTTACCCGATAGCCCATATTTTCAAGTGCGGTAAAAGTATTAGTAACAGAAGCATGTTCAACACTTGTAGTTATAATATGTTTGCCAAATTCCCTTTTAGTTAATGCACTTTCTTTAATAGCCAAATTATTAGATTCTGAACCACAACTAGTGAAAAATATTTCATTAGGTTTTACCTCTAACAAACCCGCAATTTGTTTACGAGATGCTTCCAACAGTTGATGGGCACGATCTCCTAATTTATGTAAACTTGAGGGATTTCCCCAGATTTCTTCACTGACTTTATTGTAGGTCTCTAAAGCACTAGGGAAAATTCTAGTAGTCGCACTATTATCAAAATAAATCACAATAATAATCTCCTCGAAAAAACGACCAAGATCTTGGTCGTTTGTCTAACTATTTGATTTTAGCTTAAAATTGCTAAATGAGCAATTTAATCGTCTTGGTCATCTTCAGGAGTGCTTAGTTGAAAATAATAGGCACTTTCTATTCTTTGATAACTTCCAGGTTCCACTTGTTCCATCACTGTAGCAATCGTATCCAAGGCATCCTTATAATTATAAGCCCTACTATATAAATCCATCGTAGCTCTTCTAGCTTTAGCTACTTTTGGATTACTCCGGTATTTATTAGAATATTGCATTGTCAACTCAACCAAAGCAGCATAATTGATAATTTGATCTGCTTCCTTTTTTAGACGATCTACATCATCTGATATCTGAATCATTTCTTCAGAAATCTTTTCCATATTAATTCTAACTTGATTTAATTCTTGACTGGTATGAGATATCTCATTAACAACCAAAGTATACATTTGAATAAAACTATCTGGCTTACCTGGTAAGTTTCTTCTTTGCAAACGTCGATAAATCAGTGCGACATCTTGTTTAAATCCAGCAATGGACTCATTAGCCATTTTCTCAGCTTCGTAAAGCCCATCTACTTCATCAACTAACTCTTGCTCACGCTTTTCAATTTCACTTATTCGCTTAAGCTGTTTTAGCCAACGTTCCTTAATTTCTGAATATACCCCCTCTCCATCAGCCAAAGCCTGAACATCATAATTATATTTTTCTTCCATTTTGGTAACTTCTTTTAACAAATCTTTAGCTTCTTGAAGCTCACCATGTGTTAATTCATAGCTTTGATCAATGTGTTCAAGTTTATCAATCAGTTGACTAGAACCATTTTCTAAATGAGATAACAAGCGAAGAATTTTGTCTTGATTTTGTTGAACAAATGGACGGGCTGAATATTCCTTAGTGATGATGTCATACAAACTATCAATTTTTTTAGCTAGTTTATTGTTGTTAGCTTCTAATTTTTCAATTTCTAAACGAGATTCTAAGTCCTTAGATTCTTCTAGTAAGTTTTGTAGTTTCTTCACTTCTTCTAAGAAATCAATTTTAGAAACGGCTAATTTATCAACCTTCATCTTACGATAAGCATCTGTAAGTTCATCAAGTTGTTCTGGATAAACATCTTGAATGGCATTTTGCTCTTTTTTAATTCGAGGTAATAAATCTTTTAAGTGAGCTAAACGCTTATCAATCTTTTCAAGAACACGTTTACCTTCAATATAATCACCTTGAGCAGATAGATTCTTAGCGTTATTAAAATGCCTTTCTAGCTCACTGAGTTCATCTTCAATTTTTTCTAAAGCCGGACCATAATAAAATGAAGCTGCCAAGACTTCTTTTCTAATGTCACGATAAATCTTAATTAAAGAATCATATTGTAATTTATTGGCGCGATTAGACTCAAGCAATTGTCGGAAAACTTCTTTTGTCTTATTTAAGTCTTCAGATACCGAATCAATTGCTGAATCAATTGCTTTAATCTCTTTTCTTGCTCTTAACAAGTTGTAATGAGTATTAACTTCTTGGCATTGTTCGATTCTAGTATGTAAATCTGGAATCAGCTTTTCATTAGCTTTTTCATAAACTTTCTTCCAACTATTAAAAGTTTTCAGACTTTCTCCAGCTAATTCCATCTGAGCAAGATTTTTAATATCAGCAGAAATACCGAGATCTTCTAAATCATTTAAATCTTGTTCAAAAAAAGATAAAATTTTACTTTGTCGGCGATTGAGCATTAACATACTTCCAGTTGCAGCAATCAACAAAACGACAATACTTATTATAATGAGAGATTGTATTGACGACATAATTTTCCTCCAAAACTACCATTAATTATAACAGACAACACAATTTTTTCATTCATAAAAGATAGTTTTTAATGCTATTCCTTGCAAAAAAGTTTAAAAATCTCTATAATGGTCATCGTGTAAAATATTTGCAGCGATAAGTTGGCAAGCTCGTCAACATCTGTGGACGTTTTAGTGAATTAGTAACTCGTGCTGCAATGAGCGAAAGTTCAACTGCAGATGAACGAATGCAGAGCTTATTTCAGATATTTTACTCCATCAATTATTTTTTATTTATTTAATGGAGGATTTTTATGTCAAGATACACTGGCCCAAGTTGGAAACGTTCAAGACGTTTAGGTATTTCACTTTCAGGTACTGGTAAGGAATTAGCTCGTCGTAATTACGCACCAGGTGAACATGGTCCTAACAACCGTGGTCGTCTTTCAGAATACGGTATGCAATTACACGAAAAGCAAAAGCTTCGTTGGATGTTCGGCTTAAACGAACGCCAATTTAGAAACTTGTTCAACCGTGCTGGTAAGATCCGTCAAGGTGAACACGGTACTAACTTCATGGTATTACTTGAACGTCGTTTGGACAACATTGTTTACCGTTTAGGTCTTGCAACTACTAGAGAACAAGCTCGTCAATTGGTAAACCACGGTCACATTTTAGTTGATGGCAAGCGTGTTGACATTCCTTCATACGAAGTAAAAGTTGGTCAAGAAATCAGCTTGAAGGAAAAGTCAAAGAACTTACAACAAGTTAAGGATGCTTTAGAAGCAGTTGTAAGTCGTCCATCATTTGTTTCATTTGATGAAAACAAGTTAACTGGTAGCTTAGTTCGTTTACCAGAACGTGACGAAATGGAACCAGAAATCAACGAAGCCCTCGTTGTTGAATACTACAACAAACTTCTTTAATTTTTGGTTGCTTTTGGAAGAAGTCTTTCCTACTATTGGTATGGAAAGGCTTTTTCTTTACTCTCATAGGAGGTTAATTACATGGCAGATAATTTAAATGAACGCCTAGAGCAATCATCTCATGGCCCACTGCAAACCAAACCAGATGAACGGCACCGCTTTTTGGGAAGCCTGCGTGAACGTGTTTATCTAAAAATGACAATCAAGGATTTGGGTGATCCTGCAAATCTCGAAATTTTCTTAAAGCACATTAATGACTATAAAGTTTATCAAATTTTGATAAATGGGAAAATGCCACAAAATGAGACAATTGATCAAATCGAAGCAGCATGCGCAAAGGAAAATATTCCCTTCACTCTCGTTTCAGATGAGTCAGCACAAACCAATTTGGATTCAGCTGCCATTTTAGTTGTTGCTAAATCAGCAATAAATAAAGAAAGAATTGAACTTAAGCAAGTTTATCCACCTGAGTTTCCTAAAGAAGAATTAGCTACTCCTAAAAAAGAAGGTTTTTGGCATAAGCTATTTCATAGAGGTGATGTTGAATGAAGCCACTTGCCTATCGAATGAGGCCAAAAGATTTAAGTGAAGTTGTTGGTCAGCAACATCTTGTAGGCCCTGGAAAGATTATTCGTCGTATGGTTGAAGCAAAATTACTATCTTCGATGATTCTTTATGGCCCACCTGGGATTGGAAAAACCAGCATTGCTTCAGCAATTGCTGGTTCAACAAAATATGCCTTTAGGATCTTGAACGCTGCTACCGATACAAAAAAAGATTTACAACAAGTGGCTCTCGAAGCGAAAATGAGTGGAACAGTAATCTTATTACTAGATGAAATCCATCGGTTAGATAAAACCAAACAAGATTTTCTTCTTCCCCTTTTGGAATCTGGACAAATTGTCCTAATAGGTGCTACAACTGAAAATCCATATATTTCAATTTCGCCTGCTATCCGTTCAAGATGCCAAATTTTTGAATTACATCCTCTTTCTGCAAGTGATGCCCAAATAGCAATTCAAAACGCCTTAAAAGATAGTGATCGAGGCTTGGGTAAATATCATGTCCAGCTTAACAGTGATGCTGAACAATTACTAATTGAAAAAGGTAATGGAGATTTACGTGCCACACTTAACGCCTTAGAATTAGCTGTTTTATCTACTTATGCAGAAAATGGTAAAGATACCCAAAATAAGTTAGTAATTACCCAGGAAATCATGGCAGATTCTATCCAAGTAAAAAGTCAAAATTTTGATGCAAATGGTGATGGGCACTATGACTTAGTATCTGCTTTTCAAAAATCAATTCGTGGTTCTGATACTGATGCAGCTCTACATTATTTAGCTAGACTAATAGAAAGTGGAGATTTGATTTCAATTTGTCGCCGTTTGTTGGTAATTGCTTATGAAGATATTGGCTTAGCAAATCCTGCCGCTTGTCAACATACAGCACTAGCTGTATGGACTGCCCAACAAATTGGACTTCCTGAAGCAAGAATACCATTAAGTAATGCAGTAATTGAACTAGCACTCTCACCTAAAAGTAACAGTGCAATTTCTGCAGTTGATACAGCATTAGATGTCGTTCGTAATAAGAAAATTGGCTCTATTCCCAATCATTTAAAGGATAGTCACTATTCTGGTGCAAATAAGCTCGGTCATGGAACTGATTATCTCTATCCTCACAATTACACTAATGATTGGATTCCCCAACAATATTTGCCAAATTCATTAATTCATGATAGTTATTTTAATCCAAAAGGCAATTCAAAAATTGAATCGGCACTTAAAAATCAATATAAAAAGCTCAAAGTGTTACAAGAAAAAGGATTGAATAATCGCAGATAGCATAGCTTTTGCAAACGGATACATTTCTTGACTTTACCTAAAATTCTGCTATTATAATAAGTGATTCGAGTTGATAGAATTAAAGTACAAAGTTGACCGATCAAACCTACGACGTGGAGGTCTGTAAATAACTACTGAATCGGAAAACTGCCTCGAGCAGGATCCATATTCACTGCGATACAGGCCATATAAACTTGCTATTAGCGGGATCAACAAGCGTCTTTACAGTTCGACAGTCAGCTCGGATTTTTATAGATTTTAACGGCGGTTCCTTTGGAGCCGCTTTTTTGATAGGATGATAGTTGATGATTATTAAAATAGTAGTTCTAATTTTCTTAGTGTTAGTTTTTCTACTTGCATATTTTTTATGGTCTAAAAGAAATAGTAGTTTTCTGATATTTAACAGTTCCCAAAAGAACTATAAATTCTGCATGACTGCTACCAGTTTAAGTCTTGGATTAATTACACTCTTTGGCATCTTTTTCCTATTTCTCAACAATATTTTGCTAAACCTATTAACTATTTCATTGGCTTGTCTAGTTATTTTATTTTTTGGGATAACAATAACTAAAAAATAATTTAAAAACTAATCATATATTTTTAGTTTTTTGGTAAAATAAAGTTAAGAAAGAGGTGCTCATTATGTTAAAGCAATATTCACATATTCAAATTGCAGTTGATGGTTCAAAAGAAGCTGATTTAGCTTTTACAAAAGCCGTTGCAATTGCAAAACGAAATAATGCTAGCTTAGAAATTTTACATGTTATCGATACTAGATCCTTCCAAAATGTTTCTAGTTTTGATTCAGCAATGGTAGAACAAGTTTCAGCTGATGCAAAAAAGAAATTAGAAGAATATTATGATCGAGCAGTAAAAGCAGGTATCAAGGACGTTCACTATTCTATTGAATTTGGTTCACCAAAAACAATCATTGCTCACGACTTTCCAAAGAAGCATCAAACCGACTTAATTGTTTTAGGTGCTACAGGTCTTAATGCAGTAGAAAGATTGCTAATTGGTAGTGTTACTGAATACGTAACTAGAACTGCTGAATGTGACGTTATTGTAATTCGTCAGAAATAATTCAAAAACTTAATATACAAAAAAAGCTTTAAGTATGTAGCAACATACTTAAAGCTTTTTTAGAAGTCTCTATTTTTATTCAGTTCATTATTAATATAGTAACTGATTTTATAAAATTAGTTCATCGATATGTTTTTCCTCTGCACCAGGGAGAATTTTTAAATCTTGAAGTTCTTCTCTGATATTTCTTCCATCACCTCTAGTGTAGAACTTAACACCATAAAGCTTAATGTTATCATTTTCAGCTAAAACTTTAATCTTCTCAGGCCTGATGCTTTCCAATAGATTTTGTTTCCAAGCATCTTTTTCCAGAAATTCATCCCCTTTGGGTTCCACATATATTTGGTAAATAAAGTCTGCATCAATTAAGACCATAATAAAGTCAGGCTTATATCCTTGATAATGCTTAATATCAGTATTTTCAAATTCGTGGAGTGACCACTTTGAAATAGTTTCCTCGTTTCTAATAAGATATATTTCCTTGTATTTTTCCTTTAATTTGTTGACCCAAGTATCTAAAAGATTGATGAAACTCATTTCAAGTTGGTCAACAATAGCAGTTGAATATGGGTACCATTCTTTGGCACTCATATCTTTAGGAAGAATAATTTCAGAAATAGTCTTATTAGAGCGTTGAGGGACTAATTTAGAATAATCTTTAACGGTTTCTTTAACTGAGATTGGAACAAAAATATTTGTGCCTTTCTCTTTACGATAATTCTTTACCACTTGAGCTTGAATTTGTTTTAGTGCAATAGAAATAACTTTTAACTTATCATCCAAGTTAAGAGTATATTCATTGGGTACTCTAGCTAAAATTGAAATATTGCCTAACCAATTTGGAGAAGTTATAAACTCTCTGATAGAAGTTAATTCTGGCAAATATTGTTTCATTTCAGAAAAACGGAAAAATGTATTCTTGGCAATAGCCTTTTTAACTAATCTATAGTCACTTAAATTAGAAAAATCAACAACATTAACTAACTTGACTTTGTTTTCAGAGAGACTCGTATATGCCTGTTTAAAGGAGCTTTCGGTAGTAGCAATACTGTAATTAATAATCATAGTTTGATTGTCAATTCCGTAAGCCTTTAAATCTCTGTATTCGGAGTCAGGAACTTGTACTGTCTTGTTGTAATAGATATTTCCATTCTTATAGAAATTAGATTTCAGGAAAGTTTTCTTTACGTCTGCAGAGAATACTTGATAATTACCATCTTGATTTGCTATCAAATTCATATTATCAAATGACTTGTTCAAGTTTTTGATGTATCCAGAGTCATTGATAGTGTGGTAGTACAGACTTTCAAGTAATTGATTCTCAAAAGTAGAGTCAGCACCAGTATCGAATCTGCGAGTATATGACTTTTCACCTTTGTAAACAAAAGGATAGTATCTGGCACCTCTACCAATTAATTGAGCTTCTGCATTTGTCTGCTTGATTGTCTTAGATTCTTTTTCTTCTGAAATTCTAACAATATCAAATAAGTTTAAGACGTCCCATCCTTCAGTTAATTTAGCAACTGCAAAAATTATTCTAAATGGGTTATTGATATCTTCCAAAGAGTTCAATTTCTTAAAGTCTGCTTCTTCACTCACGATCCCTTTAGTACCACCTTCATTAACATTGATAGTGGTCTTAATATTAAAATCTCTTTGAAGTTCTTCTACAGCCTTAGATAAATCTTGAGTTTTCCAATATTCATAAGCTTTTGATAAAGCCATACTATTCTTGTTAATTTCAGCATTTTCTGAAATAAACTTAGCTAAGAATTCTGAAGATAAATCCTCCATCATTTGTAAGAAACTATCTTTAACCTTTTCAGAAGTTTTAATACGATTGGATTTTACTAAAACAACAGGCTTAAAATCACTAATATTTAATTTATGAGCTATTCTCTTTCTGTATTGACTTAATAGGATAGCATTTAAAAGCTTCTGATTGTTGTCATTATTAGCTTCAAGACGGAAAACTTTCTTAGAATAACCATCATCCATAAAGCGATTAAGATCATATTTGTAGATGATTTTATTCTTATATTTCTCGTAAACTTCGTCCTTATCGATATCGATAGTAGCCGTATATTCAAGTTGAATATTTAATTTATTAGCATTTCTAACTCGATCAAGAACTTCTTCCCATGAGGTTTCTTTTTGTTTTTGACTCTTAGTTTGAGCGTTAAAGTGGTGAGCCTCATCAGCAAGAATAACTATCTTATAATTCTCTAAATCTTCTATGGTCAATCCATTTTCTTTTGAATAATTAATTTCATTTGAAAGTGATTGGATGGTGGTCAACTTAATATAGATCGCATTAGCTTGTTGATTTAATGGAAAATTTTTAACTTGTTTAATATCCACCAATTGGCCATCTATATTTATGGTTGGCGCAAAAAGATATTTTGATGAATTACTATTTAAAAAGTTTTCTTTTGTCTTGTTAACAATTGCATTTGAATTAGTTACAAAAAGAAAATTAGTATAACCATATTCCTTAAACAAGTACAAGATGTTAGATGCCATTACATCTGTTTTACCTGAGCCAGTGGCCATGTTAAACATTAAATGATTATGTTGTTGAACTTCATCATGCTTTTGCACCCAGTCTAAGCTGAATAAAGCAGACAGCTGATAAGGTCTTAAATTATGTTTTAAACTCTCATTTATATATTGATAATCGTAAGGAACATAATCGATTCTTGAAATTCCTTCATGTACTTTTTCAAGAAAAGGTAGTGGTTTAATATTACTATTTTTACTCTTATTTACCATTTATTTCATTCTCCTCTAGTAGCATAGAAGCTCTTGTTAAACTTGTAGTCACTATCAGAGATAAGACTTCTTACGGTCTCATCATCGATGTTTGAATAATTATAGTAAAGTTGGTTTTTATCAATTATTAAAATGAGCTCTTTCTTCAAATCATCTAATGTAGTCAATTCTCCACTTTGAAATTCTTTTTCAAACTTATCTAAATCAACTCTAAAGTTGATGTCACTATTGGCTTTCATACGGTTATAGACTGTCATCAATTCATCAACGTCAGTAGCTTCTTTAATGTCCTTCAGGTAACCTTGACTCTTTTCCATTAATTCAGCATAGATAAATGAGCCTCCACCTTGCCATTTAACATCTTTATTTTTAGAAATTCCACCTTGTTCACCTTCTATAACCTTTTGTAAACGTGGTACAGATATGGTATTAATATAATCCATTTGTTCTACACCAATAAATTGACGGTTAAGTTTTAAGGCAACTGCTTGAGTAGTAGCAGAACCCATGAAGCAATCCAGAACTATATCCCCTTCATTAGTACACAAATTTATAATTCTTTTAAGTAACTGTTCTGGTTTTTTAGCATTTGTAAAACTAACTCCTCCTTGATTTTGGGTATTCTGATAATCAATATCAGTCCATAAATCTCCTAACAATTGAGCTGGAACACTCTCCCCATTAATATTTTTATATGAACTGGATAAGGGAGAATATCTTGTACCGTTTAAAGCGTACATAATTTTACCTTTATGATTTAAAGATACTATCTGATCTTTATTCTCAATGCTTTTTTCTTTTAGATCATCTGGTATCGAATTAACTTCTCTGAAAATATTATCTTTATTTTCATTAGCAAATTTCTGAAATTCTTTATTATCCCAAATGTTAGCTTTTATACTTTCTCCCCTTTCTAAAATGTTTTTTTCTATCAGTAAGTCTTTCAGGCTCGCTTTTTCTAACTCATTCTTACTGTTTTTTCTAAGATAAAAACTATAATGAGTATCCCATTTTTCCTTTGGTGTATATTGCGGATTAATTTTTATATTTTCAGCACCATTTTTATATACTAATATTGAATCGTAATTTTTTAATATAGTTTTACCTTTATGAGAGGTTTTACTTCCTGAAATTGAATTTGATTTAACGGAAATAGTGGCAACATAATTTTGAATCCCAAAAGACATATCGAGCAATACTTTTAAATATGCTTCTTCCAGGTGATCTATTTCAATAAAAATAAGTCCATCCTCTTTTAGTAATTTTCTTGCCACGTCAATTCTGTTTTTCATAAAGGTTAGCCATGTAGAGTGATTAAATCTGTCATTATAAGGAAAATCTCCATTTTTTGTATTAAACGGTGGGTCTAGATAAATAAGCTTTATCTTACTTGCATATCTATCAACTAAGCTGTACAACGCAATTAAATTGTTTCCCTTAATTATCAAATTATCTTTATCAGTAATATTTTCAATTTTTTTGAACCATCCTCATCATATTTAAGTGCATTAACAAGGATTTTTGGCTCAAGCAATTCATCAATTTCAGATTTAGCTATGGTTTCATTTAAAAATAGTTCATTAGCATCATCACTATCTTCAACATCTTCTTTAGTCATACCAGCTTTAAGCACACAATCCTTGTAAGGGAAATTCAATACAACGTCTGAAGAATCATCAATGTACTTATCTCCAACAGCTAAACCAATTTTATTATTAAATTTGGTAAAACTATTTGCCCAATATTCCTTGTATCGGAGCATATCAATAAACTTGTTGACCTCAAAGATTTCAATATCTGCTATCTTGGTAGTAAAGTTTTTATGGATTAGTTCATCATTAAGCAGTGCTGTCATTAGATCCTTATCATATCTATCTAAATCATTAATCACTGCATTTCTTTTTAAAACACCGTCTACAGTGAAGTATTTACCCCCCCCGATTTTTATTAAAGTTAATTTGATCTGTTCCAGTATCTTCGATTCAACAACCATTATCTTTTCTCCTTTTCACAAAAACAAATTTATAACAAATAATTTATCTTATTAGCATTAATATTTATTAGATGGTATTTTGATTTCAATAACAGAGACCGTAAAATAGTTTGTGTAAGGATGA